>JBGAWK010000002.1:0-23803 GCA_044227665.1 Chitinophagales bacterium | reverse complement strand
ACATGATTTTTGCTAATGCATCAAAATCTTCTTCTAACAAATCATCATCGCTATCAGTAGTTTTGTCTTCGTTGAGATATGCTTTTTTGAAATTATTCAGTAGGTTTTTTAATTCATAGAGCTGCGAAGAGGTTGCCTCGTCACCATAGAAGTGGGAATAGTTGTTACTATTCACTTTCCAGTCTGTAGTTTGGCAATAGGCGTCATTTTTACATCTGAAAATCACTTTATTATCTTCTACGACTGCATCCTGCATATCTTCCATTTTGAATTTATTGAAGCCGCCGCTTTTGAAGCGCGTATATATAAAGCCATCTTTAACTTCAAGATAGCCAAAAAAGCCATTGTCGAATGTTCTGAGAAAACTATTTAATGCGGAGAGTTCTCTTCTGTAGTCTTGAGCTTGTACTGCATTTATAATAAGCACGAGAAGGAGAGTTATATGTATTTTTTTCATATTCATTAATTTATTTTGAATAAATATATTTTTTCATGCCTTATAATTACTGCTTATTTTCTAATCTTTTATTTAGCTGCAACAGCAGTAATATTAGGAGTAATTCTTTTGTATTTTGCATATAAAATTATATTTGTTTTGTGTTAACGAGAAATAAAATCTCTTATAATAATTTCTAAAATTTTAGTTCCACTTGATAAAAAATTGTTGAAGTCTTTTCTCCTTCAATTTTTATCATGCCGTAGAAGGTTCCGTCGCTGTTTTGGAGCATGGTGCCTTCTACCGTTCCTGTTTTTCCAATAAATTTTTTGTTTTCGTTATAATATTTATCTGAAGTAGAAATATTTATGATGGTGACTTTTGTTGGCTCATTAAGGATATCTCCATCTGTATAAAAAATAGCTTCATTAATTTTTTTTCGTAGTTCAATTTTTTCAGATGTTTTACTGTCGTCTAATTCATCTGTTAATTTATTCAAATTTTCGTAAGCATCTTCCATAGCTTGGTCAATTTTCTTGATTTGGTCACTGGTTAATTGATTATTATTGTTAGTATTAGTTGTAGAATTATTATTCTTTTGTGGCATATAATAATTATACCTTTTTGTAATAGAAAAGCGATGTATTCCTGTTTTACTGGCTGCAAATTCTTCTGCATAACTCTCGTCTTTGCCCTTAAAAAACTCCATAGCTATTTTATCGCCTGATGCACCAGCTAATTTATCCATGGCTATGTAATCGGAGCTGGATAATTCTTGACCCGGAGGACCAAAAACACTTACAAAAGTGTAATCATAGTCTTCCCTTCTTTGATTGTAATTCCAATAACTGAATTGATAAACGGCAATGCCCTTATATTCATTTTTTGATTTTTCATTCCAATAAGCTGATAAATCTGCGGCATTTTTTTCTTCTGTTTTTTTCCAAAACTCTGCTGCATCTCGTTGCTTTTTCAGATCAATATATGTTAGATAACTCATACCTTGAACTTCGCCATAAGGTGCCAAAAAGTATAGTTCAATTAATGAGTATTCTTCAGTTGGCCGCATGGTTTCCGGCAGCCATCTATTGAGGTCTTCGGGCATTCTTAATATCGAATAATAGTTGCCATCAGTTGCTTTTAGATACCCCATAGAGAATATAGTATATGGATAGTTCTCTTGATTATCATTGATTAGTTTTTTAAGTTTTGTAGGAGTGCTTAGGTTAGTAGGTTTATATTTAAAATCGCACAATTTCATTAATTTATCAAATTCTACATCAGATAATGCATTATCTTTTTTAAAATCTGCTATTGATTTCTCTTCAAAGGTAACTTGGTTTGCATTGGTAAGAAAATCCTGTTTTTGTTCATATAAATACTTTTTTGTTGATACAAAAGTTTTTATTTTTTCATTATCAAATCCTCTGGCTATCTCATCATAATATTTGCCTTCTTTCCAAAAACCTTTATTAATTTCTCCATTTGCTTTGGTATATATACCCTCTCCATCGCGAAATCCGTTTTGGAATTGTCCTTCATATTTATCTCCGCTCGGATATTTTTCCAAACCAAATCCTTTATATTTATAATTATTATCTGCTCCGTTGTATTTATACACTTCTCCTTCGTAAAATACGACACCTTCTTTTGTGAAAAATTTTACTTTCCCTTGCAAGACACCATTTACGCATTTACCTTGAATGGTATAGCCATTAATATTTTCAAATATACAATCTCCGTTATTGCAGTTCCCACTGATACATACTGTTTGTAGTAGATTTGAATTTACTTTATCAATACTCAGATTCACTTCGTTGCCGTTGCGAAGGATTGTAAAATTATTTTTTGAAAATCCACAATTTTTAAATATTTCTGAAGCTTTATTCTTATCATAGTATCTAATATAAATATCATTTACTGCAACTATGACATCTCCTATCTGCAATCCCGCAGTCTTAGCATGGCTGGAATGAATGACCTTTTCTATTACAATAGAATCTTGCCCTTTAGAATTAAATATAAAACCAAAGGAATAATTATCATTTTTACTGTTAGACTGAGGTTTATAGGTTTCGTTTTTGTTTGGTATCGTAGATACTCTGTCGGGAAATTCTAATTGAAAGAAACCTTTGCCATTTGTCGCAAGTTTATCTGGCGGCATGTGCGTGTTCAACTCATTGGGAAAATACATCAAAAACATGTTTTCGCCATAGAAGTAGTTACATTCTAAAGAGATTTTGACTTCACAAATTTTGTACATAATGTAGCCGTAGTCATTGTCACGTTTACTCTTAGGCTGGTATCTAGCACTACATTCTTCAATTATTTTCTTAGCCTCTTCGTTGGAAACACCTAAGGATTTTGCTACTGTTTTATAGCCTTCTTTATCCAATATCAGATTGTATTGAGGAGCAGCTCCGAAATTGGTAGAGGCTACATAGTACTTAGTTTTATCTTTGATAATATACTCCTGAGAAAATATATAATTAGAAAGTATTAAAGTAAATACAACTAGCAGCTTTTTCATGCATTTAAATATTAGAATAACTTTAAATATATAAAAATATTTTCAAATATTGTACCTAAATCTTTTAGTAATTGAAATTAGTTTTTTTTATCTTTGAATTAAAACATTGATTATGTACAAATATATAAAGTATTTCAAAAAATATTTATCTGTTGTTATAATCATGTTATTACTGTTGGGTTGTAAAAAAGATAAAGAATTAGAAAGCAAGCTTCTACCCGGTAGATGTAGAATTTCATGTACAGTAAGTGGCGTTATAAATAGCAATTATTTATCTGACGATTATTATAGTTTTAGTGCTTACAACTCAGTATCTATGGTATTAGATGCAGTGCGTATCAACAATTCTACCTCTATCCGAGAAGATATATCCTTATTGATACCTGTAGATATTACTGCTGGGACTTATAACCTTAAAAGTTCAGGTGCTCCAGATATCACATTTTCGTATCTTAAAAAAAGCATATACATTGGAGATGATAAAATCTGGCGTGCAGGTGTGGGCAGTGATTTTACAGTAAATATTACTAAAGTAAGCTATAGCGAAATTGAAGGGACTATAAGTGGTACTGCTTACAATACTGTGGATAGCAGTACTATTATGATCTCAGATGGAAAATTTCGCTCAATATTTTCACATTAAGCTTTGTTATTCTAGAACCTTAATAAATTTAAATCAAAAGCTCTCAAGAGGATAATTTGAATTATTTAAAAAAAAACAGCTAAGACAATCTTAGCTGTTAGAAACTTTTATGTTGGAAATAAATTACTCCCCGGCCACTTGCTGCTTAATCAAGTTGAGTGCACTACCTGCTTTGAACCAACCTATCTGTTGCTCGTTGTAAGAGTGTGCCACTTCAAAACCTTCGCTTGTACCATCTTGATGGTGTAAAACAATAGTCAAATTTTTACCCGGAGCAAAAGAAGTCAATCCTACAATATCTATAGTATCTTTTTCTCTTACTTTATCATAATCCTCTTTGTTGATAAATGTTAGGGCAAGCATACCTTGCTTTTTCAAGTTTGTCTCATGAATACGTGCAAAAGATTTTACCACTACAGCACGTACACCCAGATGACGTGGCTCCATGGCTGCATGCTCTCTGGAAGAACCTTCGCCATAGTTCTCATCACCAAATACTATAGAGCCTAGACCCTCCGCTTTGATCATTCGAGCTGTTTTTGGCACTTCATTATATTCATTGCAAACCGGACACCATACATTATTTGTTTCGCCGTTGAAGGCATTCACTGCACCAATGAGCATATTATTGGAAATATTGTCGAGATGTCCTCTATATTTCAGCCAAGGTCCTGCCATAGAGATATGGTCTGTGGTACATTTTCCTTTAGCCTTTATCAGCAATTTCAATCCAGATAGGTCTGTTCCTTCCCAAGGCTTGAACCCTTCTAGTAGTTGAAGACGTTCAGAGGATGGATTCACAACTACTTCTACACCTGAACCATCTTCAGCAGGAGCTTGATAGCCTGCATCTTCTACCGAAAACCCATGAGGCGGAAGCTCGAAACCTGTAGGCTCATCTAACTTCACTTGCTCCCCTCTTTCGTTTGTCAACGTATCCGTGATAGGGTTGAAATCTAATCTTCCGGCTATTGCCAACGCAGTTACCATTTCCGGTGAGGCTACAAAAGCGTAAGTATTAGGGTTTCCATCCGCACGTTTAGCGAAGTTTCTGTTGAAAGAATGAACTATAGTATTTTTCTCCGCTTTTTCAGCACCTTCACGACTCCATTGTCCTATACAAGGCCCACATGCGTTGGCAAAAACATTAGCGCCAATTTCGTCAAATAATTTAATGAAGCCATCGCGTTCGATTGTATATCTCACCTGCTCAGAGCCTGGAGTAATCGTAAACTGAGCCTTAGATTTTAGATTTTTTTCTTTTACTTGCTTTGCCAAAGATGCTGCTCTGGAGATATCTTCATAAGATGAATTGGTACAAGAACCTATTAATCCTACCTCTACTTCCAAAGGCCATCCATTTTTTTGAGCTTCTTCTTTCATCTTAGAAATCGGCGTTGCCAAATCAGGAGTAAATGGACCATTCAGATGTGGCTCTAATTCAGAAAGATTTATTTCTATCACCTGATCGAAATATTTCTCAGGATTTTCATAACATTCGGAATCCGCATTAAGATAAGATTTGATTTCGTCTGCTAACTTAGCTACTTCTGCCCTGCCTGTACCTGCTAAGTAACGTGACATGCTTTCATCATAGCCAAAGGTAGAAGTAGTAGCACCTATCTCGGCACCCATATTGGCGATAGTACCTTTTCCTGTACATGACATTGCAGTTACACCTTCACCAAAATACTCTACTATACATCCTGTACCGCCTTTAACGGTAAGAATACCTGCCACTTTAAGTATTACATCTTTAGGGGATGTCCATCCACTCAATTTGCCAGTCAATTTTACACCTATCAATTTGGGCCATTTCAGCTCCCACGGCATTGCAGCCATTACATCTACAGCATCTGCACCCCCTACTCCTATGGCTATCATCCCAAGCCCACCAGCGTTTACAGTATGCGAGTCAGTACCTATCATCATACCACCCGGGAATGCATAGTTTTCCAAAACTACCTGATGTATAATTCCGGCACCGGGTTTCCAGAAGCCTATGCCATACTTATTAGATACAGAGGACAAGAAGTTATATACTTCATTATTCTTATTTATAGCATCTTGCAGGTCTTTATCTGCGCCAATTTTGGCTTGTATTAGGTGGTCGGCATGTACTGTAGAAGGTACGGCTACCTTCTTGCGTCCTGCCTGCATAAACTGGAGTAGCGCCATCTGTGCCGTAGCATCTTGCATAGCTACTCTGTCGGGAGCAAAGTCCACATAAGATTTGCCACGTTGAAAGTCTTCCAAATTTTGTGACTCGTGGAGATGGGCAAACAATATTTTTTCTGCCAAGGTCAAAGGTCTGTTCAACAGGGATTTAGCCTTATCCACTTTTGCGGGAAATTCCGCATAAACCTTCTTAATCATTTCTAAATCAAAAATCATGATAGTAGTATTAAATTTTGCGCAAAGGTACAAAAATCAAAGCAATAGATTTAAAATATGGTGTTAATTTTTGAGGCGTATTACGATAAAAAGTTTTCGGCTTTTTGGTTTAATCCTACTATAAATCGTTAGTACATACATAGTCCTAAACTGGGTTTTCCTTATGCTTTTTAATGATATTTTTTGTGTTCTATCTCTTTTTTTGGCGTTATAAAATATTTTATTCTTTTACCACCTCCTTCTGACCGAAATTCGGGAGAGGTCAGTGGTCTTACATAAAGAAATATTTGATTGTAAGTAGCCTAAATATGGAATCTGACAATATTGTATAGGCAAAAAGCCGTATCAATTAATTAGGAGCTTGGCTAAACAAACAACACATACACATAATTATCCATTTCATTGTATCTAAACGCTATCTAATTAGCGACCCAAAATAAATGTGACACATAGCCACAAATATCCCTTTGGCATAGATATTGACTTTTTAGGATACGGTGCTATATTTTGATGAGGACAGTCATTTTGTCGTATTAACTTTGTGCCTATTTTTAAAATTTTAAACGCAACAAAGTATGTTTGACGAAGATATGGACATGATGCCGATTATTTCTATAGATGAAGAAAGTCAGGATAATGATATAGTGATACCAGAGGTTCTGCCTATACTTCCTTTGCGTAACAATGTACTATTCCCAGGTGTGGTCATACCTATATCTGTGGGTAGAGAAAAATCACTTCGGGCTGTCAAAAAGGCATACAAAGGCAACAAGCTGATAGGCGTAGTGACGCAAAAAGACACTCAAAACGACGAACCAGAATTTAGCGATCTGCACAAGATAGGTACTATAGCTCGCATCATAAAATTGATAAAAATGCCTGATGGCGGCAATACGCTTATTATCCAAGGCATCAGAAGATTTGAGTGGGCAGAAAGTGTGGCTAATGAAAATTTCTTAGAAAGCACCCTAGTCCTACTCTCCGAAAACGACATCGTGGATAAAAAACAAATCAAGGCTTTGATGACTTCTATGAAGGAGTTGGCCGTAAAGATTATTGACTTATCACCCAACTTGCCTAATGAGGCAAAAATTATGTTAAACAACATAACTAACATAAAATTTCTTACCCATTTTATCGCTTCAAATATTCCTATTGACAATAAGCATAAGCAAGAAATCTTGGAGCTGTCCAATATTGAAAACCGTATTCAAAAGGTATTGGAGCATTTGCATAATGAGATTCAGCTTTTGGAATTGAAGATGAATATTCACGCCAAGACAAAAAACGATATTGACAAACAACAGAGAGATTACTTCCTACACCAACAACTACGAGCCATACAGGAAGAGCTAGGCGGTGACACGTTTGCTCAGGAGATAGCCAGAATGCGTGAAAAATCTAAGGAAAAGAAATGGGGAAAGACCGTCTCTGACACCTTCGACAAAGAAATAAATAAGCTACAACGCATAAATCCTGCCGCTGCGGAATATTCTGTCATTCTCAATTGGTTGGAGTTAGTACTGGAGTTGCCATGGAATGAACACACCCTAGATAATTTCAATCTGAATAGAGCCAAAAAAATATTGGATGATGACCATTACGGCTTGGACAAAATTAAAGACAGAATATTAGAATATCTTGCCGTAATCAAGCTAAAAGGAGATATGAAGTCTCCGATATTGTGTTTCGTAGGACCTCCCGGGGTAGGAAAAACATCTTTGGGTAAGTCTGTAGCGAAAGCCGTAGACAGGAAGTATGTACGTGTAGCCCTAGGTGGCCTGCATGATGAAAGTGAAATCCGCGGACACCGTAAGACCTACATTGGTGCAATGCCGGGTCGCATCATCCAAAGCTTAAAGAAAGTTCAGTCCTCAAATCCTGTATTCATCCTCGATGAGATAGACAAGGTAGGCAAAGACTTCCGCGGCGACCCCTCCTCGGCATTGCTGGAGGTGCTAGACCCTGAGCAAAACAGTACTTTTTATGACAACTTCCTAGAATTGGAATATGACCTTTCTAAGGTCATGTTCATAGCTACCGCCAATAGCCTGAGTACCATACAGCCTGCCTTGCGCGATCGCATGGAAATCATCCAATTAAGCGGATATTCTGTAGAGGAAAAAACGGAGATTGCCGTAAAGCACCTCATCAGCAAACAACGAGAGCTGCATGGACTGAAGAAAGAGCAGATAAAAATTCCGAAGCTTACGATTTCCGCCCTCATCCACGACTACACTCGTGAATCGGGAGTAAGAGAGCTGGATAGGCAGATAGCTTCGCTTATGCGCCATGTAGCCAAGAAGATAGCTATGGAAGAAGCCTCGTCGCTTACCATTCACAAGGATATGCTCTCGGGGATTTTGGGCAAGCCCAAATACAATAATGACGAATACACTCGTGACTTGCCTGCGGGCGTATCCATAGGCATGGCATGGACATCTGTAGGTGGCGACATCCTGTTTATAGAGGCCAAAGCTACCAAAGGTAAAGGTATATTAAATATTACGGGCAATCTGGGCAATGTCATGAAAGAGTCCATACGTACAGCCCTTACTATTTTAGAATCTAAAGCGGAAGATTTAGGAATCCCCAAAGAAGCCTTCGCAGACTGGAACATCCATATCCACGTTCCAGAAGGCGCCATACCCAAGGACGGACCTTCCGCAGGGATAGCTATGCTTTCTGCATTAGCTTCGCTATTTACACAGAGGCGCATCATACCGTATCTTTCTATGACAGGAGAGATAACGCTAAGAGGGAAAATTCTTCCTGTAGGTGGCATCAAAGAAAAAGTACTGGCAGCAAAGCGTGCCGGCATACACCATATTGTGATGTGTCCACTTAACCAAAAAGATGTAGAAGAAATCAATGTAGAATATATTAAGGGTGTACAATTCCATTACATCGAAAATGTGGAGGATCTTTTATCTTTTGTCTTAGAAAAAAACAAAATAAAAGGCGCAATAGATTTTGATATAAAAAAAGAAAAACCTGAGGAGAAAAAATCTTGACCATTGTTGTCATCTTCAAATTTTAACAATATCAGTCTGCAAGCATTATATTTGTCGGCATAAAGCCAGATGAAAGATAATCACAGCTTATCAGAAGCATACAGAACTATTCCTATACCTAAGGGTAAATCCATAGTTAGGAAGTGGCTTGCATTCGTAGGTCCTGGACTGATGGTAGCTGTAGGATATATGGATCCTGGCAACTGGGCTACAGATATCGTGGGCGGAGCAAGATATGGCTATACGCTGCTAAGCGTGATACTTATCTCTAACCTCATCGCAATGCTGATGCAGCACCTCGCCCTGAAACTTGGCATAGCTACAGGCATGGACTTGGCACAAGCATGCCGAAATTCGCTCCCCAAGCCTATCAATATCTTGTTGTGGATACTAGCAGAAATAGCTATTGCTGCCACAGACTTGGCAGAACTTATAGGCTCCGCCATAGCCTTACAGCTACTCTTTGGCATACCTCTGATTGCAGGCATCCTTATCACTACTGCTGATGTATTTGTCATCTTATTCTTGCAGGAAAAGAAGTTTCGCTATCTGGAAATGATTATCATCTCATTGATTTTTATTATTAGCTGTTGCTTTATTTACGAACTGGCACTGTCGTCACCAGAATGGGCAAAAGCTACGAGACACTTGATACCTACGGCAGAAATCCTCAACAATCCCGGCATGTTGCTCATTGCCATAGGCATCTTGGGGGCAACGGTAATGCCACACAACCTCTACTTACATTCCAGTATCATCCAAACACGCGCTTATGATATGGATGTAGCAGGAAAAAAAGACGCTATAAAATGGGGCACTTTAGACTCTACTTTCTCCCTCTTTCTTGCCTTTTTTATAAATGCTTCCATCCTGATACTTGCAGCATCGGCATTTCATATTCATGGGCTTACCGATGTAGATGAAATTGACAAAGCCTACATCCTTCTAGAAGACACACTAGGCAGTGCACTGGCACCTACAGTTTTTGCACTAGCACTGCTGGCGGCAGGGCAAAACTCTACACTCACTGGTACTATAGCTGGACAGATAGTGATGGAAGGGTTCATGAACATACGCCTGAAGCCCTGGATTAGAAGAATCGTAACACGCTTGATAGCATTGATACCTGCCGTAATCATAGTGCTTAGCACCGGTAGCAGCCATACCACAGATATGCTGGTATATAGTCAAGTTGTACTATCACTACAGTTGAGCTTTGCTATCATACCTTTAGTAATCTTCACTTCCGACAAGCGGCTGATGCATCAATTTGTCAATCCTATTTGGATTAGAATTTTAGCAGGTTTTGTTGCGATTGTAATTGCCATATTAAATGTATATCTGGTTTTTAAAACTTTAACAAGTTTATAAGCTTTCTCTTATCAAAAGTTAAAAATTTCCTATCTACAAAGAACTATCTAGGAATAGAATGTGTTTATATATAAATTTAGATAAAGATTATAAATTTTATGAAAAAAACATTCCTTTTCATATTCACTATATTCCTAGGACTAGGAAGCATTACGGCTATGGATTTGCCCAATACTTTTCCTACTACGTCTCAGGAGAATCCTAATTCTTGCATACAGGTGCTATTTAACAATAAGCCCATCGTCAGCGGTGCCTTTGTAGGCAAAGAATTCAAAGGCACTATTACGGTAGAAAATAGCTTGGACAAGAAAGTTAGTTTTAACCTTATCCTAAAAACCAATATCAACAAACCCAACCAACCACCTATATTTCTGCGTTTTGTAAAACTCAATCAGTTCGAGATTCAAAAGGTGCTCAATTATGCCAAGACCGGAGATGAAATATATATAGAACAATACTTGGAGAATACTATGATGAAGTCTTTCTGTTCACCCTCCGTATTGGTAGTAGCCTAATACTACAGCTATTTCCGCCTAATACAGCCCTCTTTTTCTAGGCTATATTAGTAACTCTACTATTATTAATTAGCGTGTTTATACTCACAATGGGCACAAAGCCCTTGCTGCCGCAATAATGAATTTCAGTATGATAATGTTCATTTGGCTCTAAAGTAAGTACTCATCAAAATAGATGATTCATCTTGGCTGAATCTATTGATTTACACTTTGCAAGTTTACTTTCAACGATTTTTGCAGCAAAGTAGAAATAGTTCTATTCTAGCAAATTTGGGAGAGGAATAAAGATAAAGACCTAGAGTTTCCTATTATTTCTTAGCCCTTACTGTACCAGATTCATTTATCCAGCATCCTACATTATACTGCTGGCCTTCTTTAAGTTTCCTCTTTAGTATATCTTCTTTTGAAGGCAAAAATGGCTTGTAATCAGCAATAAATTTATCGCAATCTGCAGCTACTGAGGGATCTACTTCTTTTGCTTTATAAAAATAGTCGAATGCTGGCCATAATACTTTTTGGCTTTCGAAGCCGGTACCGGGACCACATAATTTGCCACTAGATGCATACAATACGCCAATCCAATAATAGGCCTGTCCCATATTAGGGTTGTAAGATATTGCTCTACGTGCGGCTTCTCTAGATTCTGTGAATTTATTCAGGCGATAATAACAATCTGCGACTGTCATCGCATATTGCGCTTTGTTTGTCATAGAGGTATCCAAGTCCATAGCCTTGGAAAAATAGGTAATAGCTTCTTTATAGTTTTTACTTAATGTATAATATCTATAGCCTATGGATGTTGCCAATTCAGTGTTCGGCTCTATATTAAATAACGCTATTTCTATTTCTGAGCGAATCGTAGAGTCCTGAAGGTCTTTGGAACGGCGCACTTTATCATATATATCCTTCACATTCTTGATATCCGCAGGATTGCTCTTCAGTTGCGTATTCAATATAGCTATCTGCTCTGATACGGTCATACCGTCATACCACGGTTTTACAGGCCCTTTAGGCTTGAGATATTGGTCATACAGATTAGCCAAGTCTGATTTTAATTTTGTAAAATCTGCGACATCTTTTGTATTAGGGTCTGCAATTTTTTTATCTGCCTGTGCGATGATAGCATTGTATTTTTCTATGGCATAGGCATCATCTATACCTTGAACTGCACCACGTAGATTCAATAATATACTCATATACTGATTAAACATATATGGCGTGAGTTCATTGTAATTTTGGGCAAAAGCTTTCTCGTACAATATTCTCGCATCGCTATATCCACCTATTGTCGGCTTGAGCGTTGCAATGTCGTATGCCTTACGACCTGTCACAAACGAGGCTTCGCCGAAGCACTCTATACGCTTGTCATATATTTGTATTATGGTGTCAAAATATTTGGCTTTGAGGACTTCGTCTGCGGCAGCCTTATAAGCAGCAGTGTACATATCTACCCCGTCAATATATGTCTGCTTGCGAATTCCGGGAGCATTGGCATACACCCACTTCCAATAGGGTAGTGCATCGCCATATTGTTTTTGCTTAAAAAATTCTCTATACAACGAGTAGTTTTTATCTCTTTCTGTCGCCATATTACCACCATCCGGACATGTGCCCGCATATACTGCAAGACCACACACCCATCCTAAAAGAATTACAAAAGTTTTTATCATTTTTGAATTGAAAATATAATTATAAGAATTTTCTTCTGATGAACCACCTGTCATTGAAGTTGACTCCAAAGTTGACCCTGACAAAATTTTCTCTGATGAGCTGATTCTGTGTAGTGCCTCTGGCTCCTGCCTCCACCCCGAGGTGGAAAGCATATACGCTGGTTCGTTGCATAAATCCGTTTTCATCTGGTATTTGCATTAGTACGGGTATGCCCAATCCAAAATTGATGCCAAACTCTTTTATGGGCGTATTACGAAGGGTAACATTCGTTTTGTTGTAGTAGAATCCCATCCTATATTTTAAGCGTTTAAATATCCCGTTATTGGCGCCCATAGCAGGTAAATATTCGCCCCCCATACCTATCCTGTAGCTATTATATAGTACAGAGGCATCATTATTTTCATAGCCAGAATAGCGACTCCAAGGCTGATAGCCAAAGTCTATACCTGCTTTATAATGTTTTTTGTCCGTAAACATAGTTCCTATGTTAATCTTACCTGGTATCTCTACTCTGATTTTTTTATCCTGAATATTGCTAAACGTATCTATATAGGCAGAATTTACGGTAATGACTTCCTTATTAAAGTCTTCTAAGTCTTGGTTACTTCCTCTATATGTAAGAAGAAAATTATCTATCGTAAGTACTTTGTCGTCTATAGTTGATTGCTTACCCAGTCTATATCTGGGATAGCCTGAAACTCCAAGGGTTATAAACAATGGCTTTTTACCTTGATTGTAGGCATTGGAGTCTGTATGTATCTTCACTTCATATTGCGCCCCCAAATTATAGGTGAATGACTTTACTCTCAAGTCTGTGTTGATAAAAGTAGCATAGCCGTCATTATCTATAAAGTTGCCGTCCAAAGTATAAGCCAAGCTATAGTTGGATACTTTGCCAAACATATATCCCATATTGAATCCTACACTTGCCCCTTTATATTTGAAACCATTTCCCCAGTAAAAGTTATATATATTCCCTATACCATCATATTCTTTTCTGACTTTATACTCATCATTTAGGAATACGGTATCTCTTATAATATATTCTTTATGGAATAAGGGTACTAATCCAGCACTCATAGCCCAATATTTATTTACAGGATAAGATATAGCAAGGTAACTATTCTGAAACCCACCCAAGCGCTGTCGTGTGTCAGAATTTTTGACAAATTTAGCTACGCCGGTAAAGCCTACCTCCAATGAAGTGACTGCATTCTCAGTATATGATGCAGGATTATTATAATTTACACCTTCAGCATGACGGTATGCGGCATTTAGTCCCCCGATTTGTGCAGAGGGTGCAAAGTTATTTTCTATAGGTATCCCCAATCCATATCTGGAGTATAGTGATGGCTCTTGTGCCAAAGCAGGCAATATCAGTGTCAAAAAAGCTGCGGAGCATAATATTTTATTTCTTTGCATTACATTCTAAAATTTCGTAAAGTCCCTTCAATACCAAATCAGGATGTGCAAATATCTTATTTTTAAGGTTATTGACAAAATATTCCATATCACCGCCAGTAATATATACGATTAAATCATCATAATGACCCTGATAATGGTCTATAACGGTATCAATTTCTGCTATAGCACCACATACCGCCCCTGCCAATATAGAAGTTTCCGAACTCGTTCCCCACAGCGAATCATAGGCGTGAAGATGCACCTCTGGCAGCCTTCCAGTGAAGTGGTGCATAGCCTTTAAGCGCATTTGCAATCCAGGATGGATACTTCCTCCATAATAGTTACCTTCTTTATCTACAGCATCCACAGTAATACATGTCCCCACATCTATTGCCAACACATTACTATATGGATGAAGCGATTGTACTGCCGCTACTACTGCCAAGCGATCCCTACCCAAGGTATCCGGAGTGGTATATTTATTAGTAAATGGTAACTTTAGCCTATTACTTAGTCTATAAAATACCGGTAGTTTCTCCAATATCATCTCTAGATCCTCGGTAAAGTCTCTTGTAGCACTAAGTATCGCTTTTGTAATATGGTATTGTCTAATAAGTGCATCTGTATGCGTAGCATCCATAGTATCTTTGAGTAATTGCTTTTCAATAATTTTTCCTTCAGAAAAAATTCCCACTTTAGTGTTTGTGTTCCCTATATCTATACATAGCGTATTCATATAAAATGCTTCTTTTTAATACAACGATAAAATTAGATTTTCCATTATAATTATTTGTAAAAAAAACAGAATTTATCTTTACTGCATATTTTATATCATGACAACCATAGAACATATAAATTTTGCTGGAAAACGGGCCTTAATCAGAGTGGATTTTAATGTTCCTTTGAATAGCGAATATATCATTACAGACGACACTCGCATGAGAGCGGCTTTGCCCACTATAAACAAAGTATTGGATGACGGCGGTAGTGTAGTACTGATGTCGCATCTAGGTCGCCCACTCAAGAAACTAAATGAAGATGGCTCTTTGAATATAAATAAATTTACCTTGCGCCATCTTGTACCCCATCTTTCAAAACTATTGGCTACGGAAGTATTATTTGCTGAAGATTGTATAGGTAACGATGCTTTTGCTACAAGTTCTGCATTGAAAGAGGGACAAGTATTATTGCTAGAAAACACCCGATTCCACAAGGAAGAAGAAAAAGGAGGAGAGGATTTTGCAAAATTACTTGCCAAACACGGCGATATATATGTGAACGATGCTTTTGGCACAGCACATAGAGCCCATGCCAGCACCACTCTAGTAGCTCACTCTTTTGACAGAGAGCATAAATGTTTTGGCTATCTGATGGCTGCCGAAGTACACAATGCCCAAAAAGTATTACAGCATCCCGAACGTCCGCTTACTGCCATACTGGGAGGTGCAAAAGTTTCTGACAAGATCCTGATACTAGAGAATCTCATCTCCATAGCAAATAATATCATCATAGGAGGAGGTATGGCCTATACTTTTTTCAAGGCAATGGGAGGCAGTATCGGCAACTCTTTGTGTGAAGAAGACAAAGTAGCGGTGGCTAAGAATATACTACAAAAGGCAAAAGAGAAACACGTAAATATATATCTCCCGGCAGACAGTATCGCTGCCAGCGCATTTGACAATAACGCAAATACCCTACTCACAGACAGCGACAATATTCCTGATGACTGGATGGGCTTAGACATAGGTAGTCGCGCCATATCAGACTTCAAAAATGTGATTCTATCGTCAGGGACAATCTTGTGGAACGGACCTATGGGCGTATTTGAGATGGACAACTTTTCCAAAGGCACAGAAGCCATAGCTTTTGCCGTAGCAGATGCTACCGCCAAGGGTACATTCAGCTTGGTAGGCGGTGGTGATAGTGTTGCGGCCGTAAACAAATTTCATCTTTCTGACAAAGTAAGTTTTGTATCTACTGGTGGTGGTGCCATGCTAGAATTCTTCGAAGGCAAGACCTTACCAGGGGTTGCGGCACTACTTTAACCCAATACCGACAATAGAAGATATAGTTATTCTGAGATAAATTTCAATGCGTAGCATAGAAAAAACAATCTATAAATTTTGAACTATCCTTGACTCAGTACAGAAATTACGTCTTGGTGAGAATATAGCATTTTGAAGTGTGCTATAGGAAGCTACCCAAGGTAGGCACACTGTTTAACGGTAGGTTCATTGTAGGCTTACAAGTCCACCGAACCCTTATTTATTAGCATCCGTTTTTTCTCAAATTTCATTGCCGTCATTATCCGAATGATGCAGTTGATTTGTTTAACTTCAGGCGCAATAAAAAAGTTTGGTGGCTTCAATCGTTTGGATTATCCCTTGTTTTGGGCTTGCTGTCCTTCAGACCAGCACGTGGCGTTCTGCATGGTAGGAGGAACGCACCATAGGGCCACTTTCCACATATTTTATGCCTCGGCGCAGTCCTTCCTCTTTATATGACAAAAATTCCTCGGGTGTCACAAAGCGATGCACAGGGCGATGTAACTTTGTAGGCTGTAGGTATTGCCCTAATGTAAGAATATCTAAGCCGTGAGCAGCAAGGTCATCCATGGCGGCATACAACTCTTCAGCGGTTTCTCCCAGTCCCAGCATGATGCCACTTTTGGTTCTTTTGCCATAATCTTTAGTAAGGCGTAGCTGCTGCAAGCTGCGTTCATATTTGGCTTGAGGTCGTACACTGCGATATAGCGATGCCACGGTCTCCATATTATGCGACACCACTTCCTGACCTGCGCTTATCATGGTATATAGTGCCTCCCAATCGCCTTTCGTATCGGGGATGAGTGTCTCTATGGTAGTAGCAGGATTTAACCTTTTCGTCCACACCACTGTATCATGCCAAATCTTTGCACCCTTATCTGGCAGTTCGTCCCTATTTACCGACGTGATTACAGCATGTTTTACTCCCATAATCTGTATGGCTCTTGCCACGCGTTCCGGCTCTTCATGATCTACCCAATGCGGCCGTCCTGTAGCCACAGCGCAAAAGGAGCAGGAACGCGTACATACATTGCCCAATATCATAAATGTGGCGGTGCCTTCACCCCAACATTCGCCCATATTAGGACAATTGCCACTCTGACATATCGTATGCAATTGGTGACTATCTACAATATGCTTTACTTTTTTGTAATTCTCGCCTACAGGCACACGTACTTTCAGCCATGAGGGCTTTCGAGTAGTCGTAGGGTTTGAAGTAGTCATCTATACTATTTAAAATATTATCTTTTTTTGCCTAGAGCAAAGCCTGCATAAGCATTTACAAATAAAAATTTATTTTCTTCAGTAACCATTATAGGAACTTTGCCAAAGTAAAAATCGGCACTCACCCCGAAGTCCACTGCTTTAATGAATTTTTCCTGACTCGACCAGTCGAATTGGAGTCCTGCCTTTATTCCCAATGAAGGTCTGAACTTGAGCTTCCACCCTTTCCCAAATCCAGCACCTCCGCGTATATAATCAATATTCAGAAACCTATTGTCTGAATTGGGGTCGTAAGTCACCACTTCGTAGATATCATCAGTGGGAACTGTCCATACCTGCAAAGCATAAGGCTTAAGGATTCCGATACCTGCTCCACCTTGGTAGTATAAATTCAGCATTACGCCATGACGCTTCGCCTTCTCTGCTAGAAGAAATTTTTGTCCTGCATAGCCATGTATGGCAAAAAGTGAATTTTGCTTGCCATAGACAAAAGGTTTTAGTCCACTAGTATTGATTAAGCCGCCACCAAATGGGTCTTTAGTTTGGCGCACCTGCTTGGGATGCTTATAAGCACCTACATCTACGCTAAATATTTTTCCTCTAAAATAATTTCTAGATTTATAGATATTGGTAAAGATACGCCATCCGTCGGTGCGAAGGTGAAAGCCCGCTTCCCAAGATTCCTTATACACTATTCTGTTCTCTACATCTACCCTGCGTAAAGGCTGCTTCTCACTTCCTGTATTCTGTGCGTACATAACATCCCAAAATAATAGTACTATCGGGATAGATAAATATTTTGCCACAAGCTTAGTCATATACAGAAAATAGCCATACATTAGACGCACAAAGTAAGCATTTAGTTTATTAAAATTATAATTTTATGACATCAAAGGTAACATATCTAGGAGATTTGCGCACCGAAGCCGTTCATATTGCGTCACAACATACCCTGCTTACCGACGCACCTACTGACAATCATGGTAGGGGTGAAAAATTCTCTCCCACAGATTTGGTGGCTACCGCATTAGCTTCCTGTATGATGACAATAGTGGGCATTAAGGCACGTACTTGGAATAAAGACCCTATGGGTATGTATGCAGAGGTGGAAAAGATTATGGCTTCCGACCCTCGCCGTATTAGCGAAATAGTTGTACATCTTACTATACCGGGCGATCAATACGATGACAAAGAAAAGGAAATCCTGAAAATGGCGGCACTGGCTTGTCCTGTAGCCAAAAGTCTTAGCACTGAATTACTACAAAATATTACCATAGATTTTATCTAAAAATGGGGGAAACCATAGATATCAGAAAAGAAGTATGCCTGTATGTGATGGTGTTTTTTACCCTCGCTTTGCTATCGCCTCCTTGTAATTACTTTACTTCGGATATGGACTGCTGGCGCAACTGGACGGATGTGATAGGTCGTGACGGCATTGCTCATGGCTATGATAATGGTGCCAACTATATGCCTCTGTTTATGTATTTTCTATGGGCTGTACATGTGCTCATGGGAGGCGTGGAGAGATTCTATCAGGAAATATATTTCTTCAAAGGATTTATTCTGCTTTTCGACTTTGGTGCTGTACTGTTTTTCATTTTCACTCTATTCAGGCATAGAAATAGACAGGCTTATTTTTTGGCATTATTCCTCAATATTGCGCTACTCTTCAATACTTTGCTTTGGGGGCAGGTGGATGCCGTATATACTTTTTTTGCTATAGTATCTTTATACGCTGCTGCAAAAAATTGGACTGTCACTTCTTTAATTTTCTTGGTATTTTGTGTCAACTCTAAACTTCAGGGTATCGTCTTTGTCCCATTGGTGTTTTTGGTTCTGTTACAATCTTACCCCGAAAAGAAATTTATTCCCAAATTTATTGTAGGGATTATAGCTGCTCTAGCAATGCAGGGCATCATTGTGATGCCTTTTATTCTCAATGGCACTATAAATAAGGTATGGCATACCATTATCCACTCTGTAGGCTATTATCCTGCTATCAGTATGAATGCTTTTAATATCTGGATGTTCTTCTTTCCCAAGATACATCACTATCAATTGATGAAGGTCAGCAATTTGGGTACATTTTTGGGTATAACTTACAAATTATGGGGGTTAATCCTTTTTTGTAGCTCATCCGCTCTCGTGCTGCTCCCCTATTGCATGCAACTTTTTTATAGAAATAAATTCAAAAATCTATTGCAATGGGATACTGTATTATTGGCAGGTACACTTATAGGTATTTTATTTTTCTATTGCAATACAGAAATGCATGAGCGATATATCCATCCGGCAGTCATTATGGGTATGGGCGTTGCACTTTACAATAGACAATATTTTCTTTATCTGCTGCTTACTATTGCCTATTTTGCAAATCTTGAAAAGAATTTGCGGTATTTAGGTTTACACAATTACGATACGGTATTTTTTGATCATAGATTTGTAGCAGTACTTTGGACTATAGTACTTATATATTTTGGTTTATTATTTTACAAAAAAATATCAAGTTCCCTATTTAGCACTTAGTGAGGCACGTGAGCCAAAAAAGAGATAGCCTTCGATATACTATTGTCAGACTATGAGATGAGACAGGAAGCTGCTGGGTATTGTGCCATCAAATCCACATATTCCTACGCTGCAAAGAACGATGGATTTACTCAACGTGAAATACAAACAAGGTATAGTAAAATATAAGTCTAGATTATGCTCTCCGCACTACATGTCACGCATAAATGAGAGCCCCAACCTAGGCGAGGATACGCTTAACGCATTCTACAAGCAGGCAAAAACTTACAAGTCATACATAATTATTGATAAGAATAGTCCCTTTGATGTATTTTTACACTTGTGTCGGTATTAGATAAATTAATAGCACCGGAAATGGTGATGTCTGCCTTTCGCCAGATGCGCGAACACCTGTTCAGTAAGAAGATGCGCCAATTAGTGACAGGCAAGGATATAGAGGTATATGAAGGAGAGAGTTCCTTTGAAGTAGATACCGCCAATATACGCCTCCATTTCAAGGCATATCTCGAAAATATTATTAACAAGAGAATATCAAAAGCACTGAATTTCTTTAATATGGGATTCAATACGAAACCCGAAGATTACACCTTTCAGGTAGTAATAAATGCGACCTTAGACTACCAGAATATAAGAAATTTTTTAAACTACCATTTCTCTAATAAAAAATATCTACTCTTAGATGATACCGTCACCCTGATACTGGAAGATTTTATTATCAAGGAGCATCAAGGCAAGATACTGGCGGACATTCCTTTCTGGGGTCGCTATAGCAATAGCTGGCTTACGGTAGAGGGGAAGGGTACTATGTTACTCCAAGGACTGGTACGCTATCGCTCCGAGAAATTTCTTGTACACACAGAAGCCCTTAATTTCGATATAATTACAAAAAACTGGATTATCAAATATATTAATTGGCGTTACCATCATATACTATTAGAAGTGCTGAATAATCTATTGAAAATAGATGTAAAGGAAGATCTTTTCTTGGCAAAAATAGAGGCACAAGAGCAGATAAATAATTATCAGAGCCAAAGTTCCTGGGTGAGTGGCATCATCAATAATTTAGATTTAGAACGCTATTCTGTAAAAAATGATGGCATCCACGCCATCTTTGTTGCCGACGGGCAGCTACAACTTTTACCATAAGAAATTGGCTATAATTAGTGCCGAAATTTGTCCTATAATACCGACAAGAAATCCCGTATAGATTTGTATAGATGTATGTGCTTTAAGATATAAGCGACTGCTTGCCACTAAGCCACTAAGAATAACAATAATAGCGAAAGGATAATTCCATTGCGCTGTGGTAGAAAAAAGTTGTAAAGTAACAGCAAATAGAAGACCTCCCATTGCTGCCATGTGTATGCTCGTTTTATGAAAGATATTGACCACGAAAGCCAAGCACAAACTTACCAAAGCACCAAGATTAAAAAGTATATAAGAGATTGGGAAATTAAGTTTGTTTTTCACTATCATAAACGTCCATATATAAAATATCATTGTAGCAATAAATGGCAAAGTGCGCTCCTGCTTATCTTCCATCTTTAAGCTGCTGATAAATCCCAATACCTTCATGAGACTAATACATACCATCGGAAATGCAAAAGAGTTAATAAATATGATGAGAAAATACAATTCCTTATTTGCTATATGTCCGTAAGCATATTTATCTACATAAAAAAATAAAATAGTGGCTAAGGTAGGTATCAATAAGGGATGTAATACCGTAGATACCATATTTGCTATTATCCTGAGCATTACAATGATTTTCTTAGTCTTGCTACCGGAATCTCCATTTGCTCGCGATACTTTGCTACGGTACGGCGAGCAATATTATAGCCTTTCTCCTTCAGCATATCCGTGAGTTGCTCATCCGAGAGGGGTTTGGCTTTATTCTCTGCTCCAATAAGCTCGGCAAGGATGCGTTTCACCTCCCTCGTTGACACCTCCTCCCCCGAGTCTGTCTGCAATCCTTCGGAAAAGAAATATTTAAGGGCATAAATGCCGAATTCTGTTTGTGCATACTTACTATTTGCCACTCTTGATACTGTAGATATATCTAAGCCTGTAAGTTCTGCAATATCCTTTAGTATCATAGGTCTAAGCTTAGACTCATCGCCACTCAAAAAATATTCCTTCTGGTAATCCACAATAGAGTTCATGGTAGCCAGTAGCGTATGCTGCCTTTGCTTAATGGCGTCTATAAACCACTTAGCAGAATCAATCTTTTGCTTTATAAACAATATGGCTTCCTTCTGTTTTTTATCTTTTACTTTACTCTTAGTATAATCCTGCATCATATCTTTGAAAGACTCACTAATACGTAGGTCGGGGGCATTTTTGCCATTTAGAAATACATCTATGATTCCATTATTATTTTCTATAGTAAAATCAGGAATTATAACCTGTTGATTTACAGATACAATGTCGGTATTCCCACCAGGTTTTGGATTAAGCTTTAATATCTCTTCTAATACCTCCTTCAATACTTCTTCCTCTATATTGAGGCTGCGTTGCAATTTCTCATAATGCTTTTTTGTAAACGCCTCAAAGTAATTTTCTATCACTCTGGTAGCCATATTGGTATAAGTTGTATGCTCCTTTCTGCGTAGTTGCAGAAGCAAACATTCTTGCAGGCTACGAGCCCCTACCCCTGGCGGATCAAAACGCTGAATTACGAATAATACTTCCTCAACTTCAGCTTCAGACACCAATATTCCTCGTGAAAATGATAAATCATCAACGATAGCATCCAATTCGCGACGTATATAGCCGTCATCGTCAATAGTTCCTACAAGCTGATCTGCGATTTGGTATTCTCGCTCATCCAAATCTTGTAAATGAAGTTGCTCTGTGAGATAATCATGGAAAGATTTGCCGACGGCATGAGGAAAGGTCTTCCTTTCTTCATCTGCATACTCGTCAGGTTCATCCTTATAGTCATACTTCACCTCTTCCTGCATATATTCCGACAAGTCTAAATCGTCACTATCTACACTTTCATTCCCCATATAATCCTCTTCTGTCTCTCCTAACTCTTGTGGCTCATTGAGGTCTTCATGTGGATGTTCATAGTCTTCAAAGCTCTCTTCTAGTGCTGGGTTTATCTCCAACTCTTCTTTTATGCGTTGTTCCAAATTTGAAGTAGGTATCTGCAACAATTTCATCAGCTGTATCTGCTGTGGAGATAGCTTTTGCAGCATTTTTTGACTTAGCTTCTGACTTAGCATAATTAATCCAATAATTTATTGTAGTTGTTGAACATATTTTCCATTGAGAATGTTTGTGTTGCAGTAAGGTATCCTGCATCTGCAATTCTTTTACGCAAAGCAGCATCGTTCTTTAAAAGCAGTATTTTAGCCACCAACTCATCCACGTTTCCTCTCTCAAACAATAATCCATTAACATTATCTTTGATAATAAAATTAATGCCGTTGACATTCGAACCTATAACTGGAATACCACAAGCCATCGCTTCTAGTATCACCATGCCAAAAGTTTCACTCTTGGATGATAAAATAAAAACATCTACATCTCGGTAAAAATTAATACTTTCTTCTTGACTTAAAAGACCTAAAAAATTTATACTATCCCTAAGTCCTTCATTATCAATTAATCTTAATATCCTGTCCTTTTCAGGACCATCCCCACCTATACTTAGTTGTATATTTTGATGATTAATATTTAACTTCTTGTATGCCAAAATGAGTGTATCAAAATCCTTATGAATTGACATTCTTGAAATCATGCCAATATTAAAGAATCCATTTGGATTTTGTGTCTCACAAATATTGAATATGTTATAATTTACACCATTAGGAATTAAAAACATTTTATACAAACATGAATTGTGTTTCTTAGAAAAATACATTAAACTCTTATCATTGAGAAAAATGACATTATCTGCAATATGAATAAAAAAACTGCTCAATAATTTCTCTGAATATGACATGATTTCATATGTGGTATGCTGTATAAATACTACTTTTTTTACCACTCCAATAATTTTTAAAATAGGTACAAGTAG
>JBGAWK010000029.1:0-28557 GCA_044227665.1 Chitinophagales bacterium | reverse complement strand
CAATGTCATGGGCTTCCAGCTCCTTGAGGTAGGCTTGGCTCTTGGCATCTATATATGCTAGGTGTCTGTCTATTTTCTTTTGGTTGTAGTTGTTCTTCTTGCTGTTGCTAGCACGAGATTTTGTGCCATCTATGGCCACTTCCTTACCTCCTATCAGCGAGGCATCTTTGAGCAATAGTACGTACAGCTTGAAAAGGTTGCGTAGACATCGGGCATTGTCTTTGCGGAAGTCGGCGATGCTGTGGTAGTTGGGCGTGGTATCGTGCAGAAGCCATTGTACTTCTATATTGCGGACACATTCTGCTGCCAATCTTCTGCTGCTGCGGATGCCATTGATATAGCCATACAGATACAGCTTTAGATAGTATTTTTCCAGAAAACGTGGACGCCCTTCTTCTTTGATCGTAGATACGGCTACGCCTAGCTTTTGTAGGTCTATCTTTTCTACGAACGCATCTATGAAGCGGACGGCATTGTCTGATAGGATGCGATCTTCTAGCGAGCTAAAGCTTAGCTGTTGTCTGTCTTTACCATATATCTCAGGCATATAAATTCGTGATTTTTACTATATAAATATACAAAATAGCCTATAGAAATCTAAGCATATAGCTTACTACTTTTACACAAAATGTATATTTTTGTTACAAAAAAACTGACGCAAGTTTTTTCACAGACTGCCGTTTTGCGTCAATATGAGTTATGCCTAATCAGACAGTTTCAAATATCATAGGGAGAAAGGGTGAAAGGTGGTTTCAAAGCCAATTACCAAGTGAGTGGGTATTCCAAACACCTTCAGAGGATATTGGAGTTGACGGATTGGTCGTTGTGCTTGACAAAGGTGAAATTAATGGAATTGAATTTAGAGTGCAGATTAAGAGCAGTGCAAATTTTAAAGAGAACGAAAGCGAAATCAAAATTAATGGTGTAAAGAGAAGCACTTTGCTATACTGGATTCACAACCCAACACCGACTTTATTAGTTGCTTACAATGACAGCACCGAGATTGGATATTGCGGATGGATAAATGATATTCTGTATGATAGCAAGTCAACGCTTTCATTGGACAAAGAAATAATTAGCTTTTCCTTGCCTAAAGACAAACCTATTAACAAGGATATATGGGATGACATCAGAAAGGATTTAGGACAGTTTAGAAGCAGCTTGAAAAGTGCATATTTTGAGAGAGAGTATACATTTCCCTATCTGCATCGGATTAGTGACATCCTACTTCGATTAAACATGAATGAAACAATGCGAACTGAAGATGGTTCTGATTTTACTCAGAGTCAACTTCAGTTTTTATGGACAGTTGAATTAAAATGTTACGAAGATTTCTATTTGCTAATCACAGAGATTGCAAAAAATATTCACCCCAATTCTCCATATGCAGCCCCAATAGAAACATACAAGCGAGAATTCAAAAAAATATGCGATACATTTTTTTTAAATTTTGACGAGGTTCTAAGTAATAAAGACGATGAAATTCAAGTGGAGCTAAAGGTTGAAACAATGACAAAGCAAAGAGCAACTTTAAGAGATATTATGCTCATAGTTCTAAACTTGTTATTAAAACCTTACAAAAGAGAATAACGAACGCATAACAAGGGTAGCTGTTGCCCCTCCCCCTAGATGTAAAAAAGCTGATTTTTCAGTGTAGCAACGACTTCATTAGAGGCATTTTGAGACGGCTTTGGTTTCGATAAAGAATTTTCTAAGCGTAATAATTGAGGGGCTTAAAATTGAAAAATATGCGTTTGGCAAACCTGTTTTAAAAAATGCAAAAGTTCCCCTGCTGTTACCGTCACTTTGTGCAGAGCGTTTGTAACAATAGGCACTTTGGGGCGGTCGAACTTCATCAACTTTTTGAGGTTATAACACATTGCGCTGAGCAGAACGTGCTTGTTGGCACTCGCCATGCCTCGGCTATTGAGC
Organism: Chitinophagales bacterium; assembly: GCA_044227665.1. Classification (GTDB taxonomy): domain Bacteria; phylum Bacteroidota; class Bacteroidia; order Chitinophagales; family JADIYW01; genus JBGAWK01. Next base: position 26,625 of record JBGAWK010000029.1, on the reverse strand, counting down.
CGCCTCATATTCAAAAAATTGATGAGCGTACCCAGTATAGGTTCTACCGTTAGCTTACTACTTTTACACAAAATGTATATTTTTGTTACAAAAAAACTGACGGAAGTTTTTTTTACAGACTGACGTTACTGGCAATTATACCAGACCTCACGAAATGACAGTATTTAGACTTACAATAATATTCATTTGCATTTTGACTTTTTCTTGTAACAACAAGACAGAGACAAAAAAGCCTGAAAATAAATCAACAAAAACAGAAACGAAACTCATAAAAAATACTTGTAATTGCTTTGAGGGTATTGGTTCAAAAAAAGGAGACACTGCAACTTTGATAATCAATTTTACGAATGGACAAAATATTTCAGTTTGTGGTTTTGTTGACAAAGAAATGGAAGGAACAATTATTTCTGAATTCAATGTATTTGAATGTAAAACAGGGAAGGCATTAACTGAATATGATGCAATGCAAATTTGCAGATTACAAGAAAAGAAAGACAGTTTGATAATCCAAGAATTAAAATATTTGCCAACAGGAAAGAATTGGACTTGGAATTTAATTCAAATTGGAGAAGAAATTATTACGATTAAAGACAATAAAATATTCACAACAGGAAGTAAAGCAAAGCTTGAAAAATTCACTATTGACAAAAATGATGCAAAAATCTTTCTGAACTCATTGGTAAAAGGAAAAGGACATAGCAAAGAATGGGAATTAGAGATTGGTAAATTAGAAGTGTTGACATTACTTGGAAATGAAAAAGCAAAGTCAATTTTAGAAAATTATGAAGAATTTACAGGACAAGAAACCGATGGAGCAGTTGCAGAAACTTGGAAAGACGCAAAAGCAACAACACAATGGATAAAAAATAACTGCCACTAACAGCTAGAGTTTCGTGGCGCACGCAGGGCATGCCATGAACTAATACTCATCGAACACCATCAAAATCATCAGATATGAGATAAACTCCGGTTGAGCGAAACCGAACATTTTAGGTGCTATGGAGTTCTCGGGATGGTGGTCTAGGATGCCTGTGTGGTGATTTTATCCTTATGCTTGCAGAATATGTGTGAGGACTATATGTGTAGAAGTTTAAATTTAATCTGACAGTTATTAATAAATTAGATAACTTAATAAGATTAGCGAGGTGGACGAAACGTGTGGTTGAATGCTTCATGGAGGGATTTTGATTGAATAACATCTTTATACCAAGCTTTCCATTCATGAAAGATTATCGTAAAATAATTATAGGAGTTTATATCTTTTGTAATTCCATACTCTACAGGCGTCACTTCCTTTTCAAAGGTGCCAAACAGAATGTCCCAGAAAATAAAAACACCACCATAATTTTTATCAATATACTCCGCATTTTTTCCGTGATGAACACGGTGAGCTGAAGGTGTTACAATAATGTATTCTAAAAATCCGAGTTTGCCTATATGCTTAGTGTGCGACCAAACACCCCAAACTAAACTTACAGAACCCATAATGATTAATAATTGAGGGTCAAAGCCAAGCCAAGGAATATAAAAGTAAAAAAGAGGTCGTAAAATTGGTGAGAAAACGGGTTGTCTGAGTGCAGTGGAAAAGTTATACTCTTTACTAGAATGATGATTAACATGATTAGCCCAAAAAAATCGAATACGATGCGAAGCACGATGCCACCAATAAAACGAAAATTCCATGAGTAAAAAGAGTAAGACTAATTCATACCATGCGTTACCAAATTCAAACAGTCTGTGTTTGTAGAGTAGATTATCTATTTTCAACAAAGTTGAAGCGAGGATAACTGATACAATAACCTGTGTTATGCCTAAGCTAAGACTTGCAACTGTGTCTTTCAAGTCATGATAGGTATTTCGCTTTTTAACATAACCATATAGAAATTCAACAAGTAGTAAAAGTCCAAAAGCTGGTAAGGCATAAATCATTTCCATTGTCGAATAATATTTGCGGATGTAAGGTTATACTTTTTTTGTTTTACTTGTAAATAAGTCCATTATTTATTGTAATAAATTTCATCTTAGCACTTTCGCCAAAGGGTTCTGACTAACGTAATTTTATATACCTGTATATCAAATAGTTGAAATTTTAAAGTCCTCATTAGTCAGAGCAAATTTATCAATTTGTTTTTGAATTCTTTTGACAATTCCTAAGTTCTTTTTTGGTCTAAAAACAAATATCCTTTGGGGTTGATATATTGAACTCCTTTTACTGCCATGTTCCAGATGATTACAGCCAATTTTTGCGCTGTAGCACTTACGGCAGACACTCTACCTTTTCTAAAATGTATCCTTTGAAAAAGGTCTCTTAATGGTGTTGAATCTTTTAGATTGCCAATGGCATTAGCGGCATTACGGCGTGCTATTTTTAGACGATTACTTCCATTGGGTACTTTACTAGCGAGTACTTTTCCGCCACTTCCTTTGTTGTTGGGAGCCAGCCTAAGCCATGAGCAAAAGTGTTTGGCTGATGGGAATTTTTTGATGACTTCTATACCCACTTCACTCATTAAAGAAAGTACAGTTGAAAAACCCATTCCTTCAATAGCCAATAAATCTGTCCCTTCAAACATCTCATAAGATTTTAGATTAAGATCAATGTATTTCAGGATTAAACCAAAAAACTGTAAACTTTTTTTATTTCTTTTCAGTTTTATATAATACACAAATTTTAAGTCTGTCGTCGTTTGTCAGCAAAGAATGTTCAAATTCAAATTGTTTTTTCATTCCGATTTTTGTCATAATGTGTTCGGATTTTGTGTTAATTTTCGGTGCAATTGAAAATATATTTTCAATTTTCAGATTGCTCAAAGCATATTCAAGACATTTTTTTGCACCTTCTGACGCATACCCTTTATTCCATTCACTACTTTTTATTCTCCACCCGATGTCAACACAAGGTGTGAATTCAGCCTCGTAAGTTTGTTCGGAAAGTCCGATAAAACCAATAAACTCATTGTCTTCAAGCTTGTCAACTGCGAAGTAACAAAATCCTTTGTCTTGAAATTGAGTTTTCATTCGTTCAATAAATTCATTCGTTTGTTTTTTGGTTAGAATTTTCGGGAAAAATTCCATCACTTTTTCGTCAGAATTTATTTCGTGCATTTTGTCAATGTCGGTTAAGTTCCAATTTCTAAACCCAAGTCTTTCAGAAGTAAATATATGTTTTTTCGTGTTCTTCATTTTTCGGTGTCGGTTGGACAAAATAATAGCTAACTATTTATTAAGTGTTCATGGGTATTTTATAGTTCTATAATTTTATTATGTAGTGTTTTAAAATTAATTGGCTTAAAACTAGAATAAATCAGTAAATTTATTTTGAAAGCCTTATGAAATATCGAAAACTTAGCAATTACATGTAGGAATATTTAAAACTCCCTAATAATAAGTTGATTTACTAGTTCCTCAAATAGGGGGCGCACTTCATCTGTAAGATGAAGCATACTTAGATAGTCCAATCCCTTCTGTAGTAAATTATTACGCAATGCTATGGCTTTGGTATATGCCCCACTTATAATATATAATTGTTTTATGTGGGTAATTTTGTCTTCTTCCGTAGGGTAGGAGCAAAATAATACATCTTTGTAGGTGTTATCAATCGAAAGTGTATATGTAGTTAGAATTGTTTTCTTGTTATTGAGAATATCGCCCCCATTTTTTTTGCCTATAAGTTCTTCTTTTCCAAAGCAATCTAGGATGTCGTCCTGAATTTGGAAGGCTACGCCTAAATAGTATGCAAAATTATAGTAGTACTTAGACTGCGATATAGAAGCCCCACCAATGATTGCGCCTATTTGCATGGCGGCAGCTATTAATACGGATGTTTTGAGTCCTATCATGTGAAGATATTCTTCTTCAGAAACAAATGGGCTCTTCTCGAAGTCCATATCTAGCTGTTGACCTTCACAAACATCTGTAGCCATTTTATTGAATATGGGTATAACCTCATACCAATATTCTTGTGGTGTCATGAGCATCTGGTGGTAAGCTTGCAGCAGGAGGGCATCGCCACTAAGTATTGCTGTATTTAGGCTATACTTTTCATGTACCGTTTCAAACCCTCTCCGTATATGTGCTTTGTCCATTACATCATCATGAATGAGTGTAAAGTTGTGGAATAATTCTATTGCCGCCGCCGCAGGTAGTGCGGTATCTATCTTTCTGTCTCTGCTGTAATATGCTAATAGTAAGGAATAGGGTCTTAGTCTTTTGCCTCCTATTTGCAGGAAATAATCTATGGGTAGATATAGGTTTTTAGGAGATTTGCGAAAATCTATGGTGGCAAAATATGAATTAAACGACTGAGATAATGATGCTCCTATATCCATAAAATGTTACCTTTTAGTCTAAGGTAAGTATTTTTCTTCTATAATCTTCCGTATATGCATAGGTATGGGCGTAGCTTTGTGCAAATTTTTATCCATACATACTACCACGGCATTGCCTTCTGCGGCAAGCCCATATTTGTGGGATATTACTTGCTGGTGTACTGTGATACTGGAGTTCCCTATACTTATTATACCACTTTGTACGGTAATGGTGTCGGGGAAGACTATAGGTACTTTGTAATTGCAATCTATCTTCGCAAGGATGATATATAATCCTTCCTTTTCCAGTTCATGCCAAATTTCTGAGCCATTAAAAAATGCTATGCGTGAGGTCTCAAAATATCGTATATATAGTACATTATTAATATGACCCAATGCATCCATATCTCCCCACTGTACAGGCATGTGGTATGGAAAAGGATAGCGGATTTGCATAAGGATATGCGTTATATTTTTACAGTCTCGGGTTTATTTCTTTTTGCCAACCCATTATTGACATCATACATGATAGGGGATGCAATAAAAATTGAAGAATAAGTACCTACAATTACGCCTATAGTAAGCGCAAAAGAGAATCCACGAATACTTTCACCTCCAAAAATAAAGAGGATTAATGATACCAACAATACCGTCATTGCCGTGTTGAATGTACGAGAAAGTGTACTATTGATAGCATCGTTCATAGTCTGTTTTACGTCCTGATGCTTGAGTTTAGGATCACCCAAGTATTCCCTTAATCTGTCAAAGATAATCACGGTATCATTCACCGAATATCCTACTAAGGTCAAGATGGCAGCGATAAAGGCTTGATCTACTTCCATAGAGAAGGGTAACAAGCCATATAGCAATGAGAATAAGGAGACTACAACAAAAGCATCATGAGCTGTAGCTGCTATGGCACCAGTAGAATAGCCTATAGTCCTGAAACGTATTAAGACATAAGCAAAGATTACTACTAGGGATAGGAGTGTCGCCCAAATTGCGCTTCGCTTCATATCTGACGATATACTTGGTTCTATCTTCATAGAACTCATGATATTATATTTTTTGAAGGTCTCAAAATCAGTACCTTCTTTCAATTGTGGCTGTAGAGAGGTGAATAATTTATGTTCAATTTCATTGTCAATTTCTTTACCCGACTCATTTATTCTATAGGAAGTAGTTACCTTGATTTGATTGCTGCTTCCTACGGTTTTTACTATAGTACCTCCATTGAATTGGGCATCCAATTCCTTTTTGATTAAATCATTATTTACAGATTTTTCAAATCTAACTTTATATTGGCGGCCACCTTTGAAGTCTACGCCCATTTCGAAACCTCTCAAGATGAAGGATGATATACCTATCAATATAAATATTGAGGATAGGGTATAAGTAATCTTTCTTTTGCCGATAAAGTCAAAATGTATATTCTGTAAGAATCCTGCTGTAAATGGTGTCTGCACTTGTACTTTATCCCCTTTATCCATTCGCCAGGCAATAATTGCCTGAGCTACTAGTAGTGCTGTAAATAATGTAGTAAGGATACCAAATGTAAGGGTAATGGCAAATCCTTTTACGGGACCTAATCCTATAAACAATAGAATTAATGCCGTAAGTAAGGTGGTAATGTTGCCGTCCAAGATGGCAGATAAGGAATGTTTGAAACCCTCAGGTATAGCTACTGGAAGGGATTTTCCTGCACGTAATTCTTCTTTTATCCTTTCATTGATAATCACGTTGGCATCTACAGCCATACCCAAGGTAAGTACTATACCTGCTATTCCGGGCAGTGTGAGTGTGAAGCCAAAGCTTGCTAATATACCTATCAATAAGAATACGTTCACCAATAAGGCTATATTGGCAACTATACCAGCACTACTATAGAAGAACACCATGAACGCCATGATAATCACTATAGCTGCCAACATGGAAAGCAGACCTGCGCGAATAGCTTCCTTGCCTAAGGTGGCACCTACGGTCTCCTCTTCTACAATCTTTGCGGATACGGGTAATTTACCAATATTCAATATCTTCGCTAAATCTCCGGCTTCTTCTACAGTGAATGAGCCTTGAATTTGCGTGCTGCCACCATCAATTTTGTTTTGAACTACAGGAGCAGAATACACTTGTTTGTCCACTGTTATTGCTACAAACTTACCTACATTTCTGCCAGTCATATCTGCCCACTTCCGAGAGCCGCTATTATTCATAGTCATATATACTGTAGGTTTACCCATCTGGTCTATATCATTACGGGAGTTAGTAACACTCTCGCCTGTAAGTTCTGCTTCTTGCTTGCCAAAAGGCTTTCTGATAGCATAAAGTTCATATACATTGGTGCTTTCGCCAGCGGGCTTTGCACTCCACATAAACTCCACATCAGGAGGGAATGTATTTTTTACATCTGCAATATTTAGATAAGTGTTTACCAAGCTTGTATCTCTGGCTTTGGAATAACCTACTACAGGAGATTCCATGAACCTATTTTGGTTGTCAACTGCAGGATTTAACACTATAAATAGGGGATTTTCTGCTTTTATCTTAGCTTCATCAGCAGCTTTTATGGCATTGGAATCTTTTGGGTTTTTCGCGGTAGCAGCGGTGTTTGTTTTAGAGGAAGAGTCTGAAGATAACAGGTCATCAATGATCGTATTTTGATTGTCGGTACTGTCAACTTTTTCACCTTTTGTCAATGCCAAATAATCTTTCAATGCATTATTGGCAGAATTCATACTTGATCCTAATTGCTGGGCTGTATAAGTTTCCCAAAACTCTAAAACTGCATTGGCTTGCAAGAGTTTGCGCACCCTTGCTGGATTATCTACGCCTGCCAATTCCACTAATATTCTACCTCTCGAAGGCTCGAGGTTTACATTGGGTGAGGAGACACCAAAATTGTCAACCCTAGTATTAATAATATTATACGTAGTCTCTATAGAAGACTTGGCTGTAGCCCTCAAAAATTCTTCTACTTTGGCATCTGAGTCATTGTAATTGATTTTGTCCCCATTTACTCTGTTAGAGAAGATGGTGGCTAATTTTCCATTAGGATTTACGGCTTTGAAAGCTTTCAGGAATAATGTGATATAATCCTGTGTAGAAGTCATAGCCTCTTTGTCAGCCATGTCCAGTGCCTTAGTAAATTCGGCATCATTGCTCTTGTCGGATAGTGAGTATAATAATTCTCTTACAGATACCTGTAATACTACCGACATCCCTCCTTTTAGGTCGAGACCTAAGTTGAGTTGTTTTTCTTTGACTTTATTATAGGTGAGACCTAAAAAAACTTTTTGATTCGAAATGGAATCCAAATAGTTGTTCTTTACGCTACGCTGAACATTTTTTATAGAATCCTCATAAATCAACTGAGCATAGGCATCTCCAGGAAATAATTTTTCGGGAGATTGTGCTTTGACAGACTTTTCTGCCAATGCCTGAGCTTTATTTTCTATCTGTGCAGTTTTCCATGTGAATAACAGCTGGTATCCACAAATCCCTATCAATAAAGCTGTAAGTACTGCTACGAATAAATTTTTTCCTTGCATAATTTAGACTATATTCCTAAAAATAATTTAGGGGGCAAATATACGCCTTTTTTAGAGTTTTTTATAGCGCAAAAGGGTATTAATAAGAATGTTAATAAATAGAGAGTGATTTTGTGTATATCCTACCGTCATCGGTGGATACCTTTACAAAATATATGCCTTTCGGCAAGTCCGAAATAGGGAAATTCCTAGAGCCGCTTACAAAGTATTTATATACATTTTGCCCTGAAGTAGTATATATATCTAAGGCATAGCTGTCATGAAGCGTAGTATTGACACATAGGTCATTTTTTGTAATATACAGATTACATTTTTGCGATAAATCATTGTCTCGTACAGGAGTATTCAGAGGTACTAAGTAAATATCTTGATAAAATATCTCTCCATTTGCAAAATGTACGAATACGGTATCAGGATAAAATCCGGCAGCAGAAACTATAAACGTAAGATCTCCAGAATCTACTCTGGAAATCTTGAAAGCCCCATTGAAATCGGAATATTTCACCAAAGATATTTCTTGAGCTTCAATCTTAGCATTGATTAGGGTGTCAAAAGTAATGCTGTTTCTTACGGTTCCTCTAAATCTCGCAGCTCTTATATATTGTGGTTTTAATATAAACATACCATTGTCTATATCTGAAACTACTATATTGCCTGAAGTGGTATAAGGGTCTGCTTCCCAGCATCCATTATAGTTGCTGCTATTATTAGCAAGATAGGTGTCATATTGCCCTGTCAATACTAAGTCCTTAGGGTCTGAAGCATCTACGATGATTACGCCATCAGTATAATAGGAGGCTACGATGAAATCATCCAATATATGTACATTATGCACTATAGAGGCAGCATTTTGCCGCACTTTGAATTGTTGAATAAATTTTATATCACTATAATCACTTATATCAAAAACAGATATAGAAGATGCCATGATTTCGTCTGTAGCAAATAATGTCTTTCCGTTATCAGAAAGCCAACAATTATGAGAGTTAGACTTTGGAGTTTTAAATGTGTTAATAATAAAAGGCGTATTTCTGTTTTCAATATTCCAAATCGTAATATGTCCATCATAGATATTAGCAGCATATAGAGAGTCCCCTCTTACATAGCAATCATGGACATATTCGCCGGGCAAAGTGCTAATGTAAAGAGGATTTGTAGGGTTAGGTTTTAGGTTGTATATGGCTACTGTATTGTAGGTGCCACCATTGATGTACATATATCCTTTTTCATCTATCCATATAGAACGACCTTTACCCAGTCTTCCGTCATGACCTTTGTAGTCATAATAGATGATGGTATCTTCAATATGGGTCAAATCTGCTATCAGAAGACCTTCAAATTGTGTGCTATTATCTTGGACTATGTATGCATAGTTGCCAAAAACTTTCATTTCTCTCCAAAAATTGACAGCTTTGGATTCATAAAAGTCTATTAGGACGGGTGATTCAGGAATTGTTATGTCATAAATTCTAGTCCCTTGTGTAGTGCCCATTATAGCATATTCTTTGCCGTTAGGCGCATTGTAATGCCAGCAACTACTACCTTCTTCATTCGAAGGATACGCAACGTTACTTATAAGTTCAATATTAAAATTTGCTTGAACATGATTGGCAAAAAAACAAATAAAGAGTAGGAAATATCGTATGCGTATCATCTGCTGACTTTAGAAAAGCCAAAAGTACCTAATTTCAATAAGGTTATATTTTCATTGTAATAAAAATTAATTGAATCTGCTCCTTCCATCATCGGGACAAAGTCATAATTGTACATTATGCTGTTATTAAGTAAGGATGAGGAAGGCGTTGGGCTATATAAATCGTTATTTACATACAAGCTAAATATATAGTTAAATAGGTCATATCCTTGATATACATAATCAGTAGCGGATTTGTTGTATAATGTACTATACTTGGTATTTATACTTTCAAGCAGACTTTTATTAGAAGTATAAGTGCCAGATGTCACAAATACCTCATGAGGGTAGTTGTCCCCAAAGTCCAAGCCTTTCATTTTATACCACGTATGCATACCTACGATATGTAGATTTAGCTTTTGGTCTTCCAGTCTTCCCACTATATATTTTGCAAAAGATTCCTTAAATGAAGGAATAATGACGACGCGCTCTGTCCCATCTGTAACATTATACCATGTAGATACAGAATCTGTCTTACCTATTTTAAAGGGTATCTTACGTACATTCAGGTGTTTTGAAAAATAGTCTAAAGCTATATTGCCTAGTGAATCTACTGGGTCGTAAATAATATCAATAGGTAAATTTTGGAAATCTGTAGATATGAAGTCGGTGGCAAACTTGAAGTATCCTTCATTTGGAGTGTTGGCAATAAAATAATAGGGGTTTGACTTAGTATTATAGGTTACAGAAGACAGTGGAGAGATGATCGGGATATTATTTTTTAGCGCATAATCTGCCATGATTTTCAAATTTTTATTATACACGGGGCCTACGATAATATCTACATAGGGAAATGGTCTGTCCTCCAATAATTGATTTATCTTATTCTCGTCATTATTGTCATCTAATACATAAATATTTGCTTTTAGTCCCAGTTTTTTATGGTGATTATAAGCCATTTTAAAGCCGTGATAGTATTCCAAAGCCATTTTTGTTCTGTCGTCCAAGACTTTGTTGGTATCAATATTGAAAAGAGAATAGTTCAGCGGCACTTGTGCATTATTGAATGGAAGTATTAAAGCAATATTCAAAAAGTCTCCTCGGGGTTTTGCTTTGATTTGAAGGTCGTCATTATGCTGTACGGCAATAGTATCTATATCGTTAAGAGAAGGTGGTATAGGCATTTTTTCTGAAGTCTGAAAATCCTCATTGAGTAATAGTGTATTGGATATACTGTCAGAGATTCTTTTTTTCTCATTTTCGAGTATGGATTTTTCTATCGCCATAATCTTGGAAGAAATACTCGAAGTATCTAATACTATTGGCGTAATTTCTGTAGAATTAGGGCTTTTTTGTGGAGGCTTTGCCTTACAGGAAAATAGTATTATTAGTAATAGTACTATAAGTAGAAAACTTTTATTCCCATTCGATAGTGGCTGGTGGCTTAGAGCTAATGTCATATACTACTCTGTTTATTCCTTTTACATTATTAATTATATCATTCGATACATGGGCAAGAAATTCGTACGGAAGATGACACCAATCGGCAGTCATGCCATCCATAGAACTCACCGCTCGTAATGCTACTACTTGTTCATAAGTGCGTTCGTCTCCCATTACACCTACAGAATGTACAGGCAGTAATATCACTCCGGCTTGCCATACAGTATTATACAAATTCCATGCCTTTAAAGTTCCAATAAATATATTATCAGCTTGCTGTAGCAGATGTACACGAGCTGCTGTAACGTCCCCAAGTATGCGAATTGCCAATCCTGGTCCCGGGAAAGGATGGCGATGTAAGATGTTGTCAGGCAATTGTAAGGCTTTACCTATCCTTCGTACTTCATCCTTAAAGAGCTTATTGAGGGGTTCTATAATTTTCAAGTGCATCTTTTCGGGCAAGCCTCCTACATTATGATGAGATTTTATTTTGGCAGAAGGACCGTGTACAGATATAGATTCTATAATATCAGGATAGATGGTACCCTGTGCCAGCCACTTCACCTCTTTTATCTCGTGGGCAGCCTTGTCAAATACTTCTATAAAGGTCTTACCTATAGCTTTTCTTTTGGCTTCGGGTTCTTCCAGATTTTTTAGTGCAGCATAGAATTCTTCCGAAGCATCTATACCTATGACCTGAAGCCCAAGTCCCTGATAGCTTTCTAATACGGACTCGTACTCGTGAAGCCTCAGTAGTCCGTTGTTGATAAAGATGCAGTATAGCTGTGTACCTATGGCTTTGTGTAACAATAAGGCTGCCACACTAGAGTCCACGCCGCCGGAAAGTCCGAGTACTACTTTGTCTTCACCTACTGTACCTCTAATATCAGCCACAGTTTCTTCTATAAACGAGGCCGGAGACCAATCACAATGGCAGCCACATATCTTCTCTACAAAATTCTTTATTAGCTGTAAGCCTTTGGTGGAATGAGTAACCTCGGGGTGGAATTGCAAGCAGTAGGTGTCAGAGTCTTTAAATTGATAAGCAGCGATAGGGATATTATGTGTAGCAGATAATATCTGGCAATGGGAGGGCAGCTCCAATATAGAGTCGCCATGAGACATCCACACTTCATCCATTTCTTCCATCCCTTCAAATAAGGGGTGCGCAACAATATTGTGTAAAAATGAGCGACCGTACTCTCTTTTGTCAGACTTTGCTACTATACCGCCATGCTGCTGCGCCAATAACTGAGCACCATAGCAGATACCTAATACCGGTATTTTCCCTACATATAAATCGGAATCTATTTTTAGGGCATTCTCATCATTTACGGAAAAAGGACTGCCAGAAAATATGATACCTTTTATATTGGAAGTTAATTCAAAAGCTCTGTTATAAGGGACAATTTCACAGTAAACATTACATTCCCTAATTCTCCTTGCTATCAATTGGGTATATTGAGAGCCGAAGTCGAGAATGATTATTTTTTCATGCATTAGGTGACAAAAATACGATTATGTGTTTTTATACAAAGATTTGAATGTATTTTTATAGAATAATTAATGTAGCAGGTATGATTTGGAAATATGATTTCAACTTAGATGTTTTGAATAGTGGGCAAGGAAGAACACTTATGTCTCATCTGAAGATAGATTATGTAGAAAAAGGAGAGGACTATATTGTAGCTCGTATGCCTGTAACCCCAGATACTCATAATCCTATAGGCATACTACACGGCGGCGCCCACGTCGTACTCGCAGAATCAGTAGGCAGCCTAGCTTCTAATCTATGCTTAGATAATAGCAAAGAGTATGCGCTAGGCTTGGAAGTAAATGGCAACCACCTCAAAAGTATAGCTAGTGGCTATGTTTATGCTACGGCGCGTGCTATCCATCTAGGTAGAAATACCCATGTATGGGAGATAAAAAACACCAATGATAATGGAGAACTCCTCCATATCTGTAGATTAACTACATTTGTAAAGCAAATCCATTTTTCATGAAAAAAATTATTATTTCAATTCTGTTTTTAGGTGTCTTTTTTACAATGTTTGCAATAGATATTGATTACCTTAGACATCAAGGTAAGTTAAGGACATTTATAGTTAAAACGCCCGTGGGATGGCAAGGGGAGCAACTTCCGCTTATTGTCAATATGCATGGCTTTCTGATGACCAATGACTGGCAAAGGGATTATACGGAAATGGATAAACTCTCAGATACTGCACGCTGCATTGTTATCTATCCGCAAGGTATAGACAGACGCTGGAATTCTGGCACTTTCTTCGGCGTGAGCTCTGATGTAGATGATGTAGGATTTTTAGGCAAGTTGATAGACTATGCAGTAGCAGTCTATCACGCTGATGCGTCGAGAGTATATCTTACTGGATATTCGGCAGGAGGCTTTATGTGCTATAAAATGGCTTGTGATGCCCCTAACCGTATCGCTGCCATAGTGCCTGTGGTGGCAAGTATGGTGTATGAAAATTATAATTCTTGTGTGCCGTCGAGGAATATTGCTAAAATGATTTTTAATGGCAATGAGGATCCTGTAACTTCTTACTCAGGGATTCCTGGAAACTTTCCGTCTATACCTACTGTCGTATCTTTCTGGAGGGAGCAGCAGGGGTGTAATCAGGATACAGTAATAATTAAAGTTCCTAACGCAAATACTTCCGATGGCTGTCAGGTAGAGCAATATATTTTCAAGGACTGTGATAGGACTCTTATATTTAATAAAGTCATAAATGGAGGACATACATGGGCGGGTACATCACAATTTTTGCCTGTAGGCAATACAAACCAAGATATCAGCGTAAACAATGAGGGATGGAACTTCTTCAAGCAGCAAGATATTCCTGCTTCTATAGTGTGTGATACTGTGAAAAATCTGCAAATATTACAAACGGGAAACAATTATACGCTTTCTTGGGACGCTTCTCCCGAAGCACAAAAGTATTATGTACAGTATTACGATACCGTCATTAATTATGTAGAAATTGGCAGTGCCACTACTTACACATTTACCAGTGAAATACAGGGAGTAAGGATGTCGGTAGGCACAGAATGCAGTAGTACACACAAAAATTGGACATTTATGCGAGGAGTACATACCAGTACTCCTGTACGAAATAATATCACAGAAGTATTTACAGTATATCCTAATCCAGTTGGCAGTCAATATATATTCTTGAAATACAATAATCTAAGCTATTCTATATATAATGCTGTTGCCGAGCAAGTTGTGGAAGGCACTGTAAAAGATTCCCGAATTGATGTCTCGAAACTTACCTCTGGCAACTATAGGCTTATGCTTACTGATGATTCTAAAATATATATGGCTAATTTTATTAAATTTTAATATAGCTAAAAATAAAAAACACGTACTTTTGCATTCCAAATTCTGCGAAAGCGTGTGGGTGTAGGGGGTTTAGCTCAGTTGGCTAGAGCGTTAGACTGGCAGTCTAAAGGTCAGGGGTTCGACTCCCCTAACCTCCACTAATATCCTAAATTTAGGGTATATTTCTTTTCAATGTAGCCCCAAAATTCTGCTGCATTTCTTTGAAATGGGTTATACATGATACTAAGAATTCTTCATCTATTATCTTAGAGATATGCTCAGGAGTCTGTAATCCATCTATATCCCTCCATTTATAGGTCTGCTCATACATGCCCATCTCCATCTTTAGGCTATATTTATTGTCCATCTTAAAAAGAGAAATTTTAATAAAAGGATGTGGAATGTCGCCAATATATCTCATGGTGTATTATTTGACTATGCCATCTCTTTACGCCACTCCAAAAAACGTATCCTGATTACAATAGTAGTAATCCAACAGGAAAATAATAGCCATCCTAGTACGGAAGGATAAAAAACCAGACGTAGATTGTTGTCCAAGTCATAAGCATTGAAGCCGGGATTACCCCCATTTCCGGGATGTAAGGATGAATTAGCTATGCGCGGAATGACATTAATCATCACCATATACATCACAAAGGCAAATATAGAATATACGGCAGAGACTCTAGCCCTTTTTTGTTCATCGGTAATGGCGTTGCGTAAGATGAAATAGGCAGCATAGATTAACATGCCAGCGGCGGCACCATTTAATTTTACTTCTTGGAATACCCACCATGCGCCCCAAGTGGACTTTGCCCACACAGACCCCGTAAGCAGCCCACATATCCCGAAGATAAAAGCTACTAAAGCCGCACTTTGGGCTATCATATCATTCCTAAATTTCAAATTATTGAGATATAATAATGAATATACTAAATTGACACATAGCAGAAACATCATAGAAAACCACATAGGGACATGGAAATATAAATTCCTGATGGAGTGATCTAAAATATCCAAAGCGGGAATTTTGCCAAAGAAACCCATAAATATTGCATATAGCAAGAGGACGATACTAAGCAACTTCCACCAGTTGGCATAAAACACAGTCGGCACTTTATCTATTCTTTCCATAAAAATGTAAATAAAATAATGGCTAAAATAATGGTAATTATATCTAGTATGATAATAGCATACAGATTGAATAAATAATCTTTCTCATCAGGCATGAAGTCTGCAAAACCCGACAGCCTTACGATGAGCAGCAGCAACGGCAGTACGACAGGAAATCCTAGAATAGCTACTAAAGATACATTATGGCTGCCTGCACTGATGGCAGAAAGCAGTGTAAAAATATTAGAAAGCCCATACGCTCCCAATACAGCTATAAGCAAATATCTCAATGGGTTGCTGATAGCACTAGGGTAAAATAACTGAAACAAGGATTGTATAAGTAGTGTAGTGCATAATATGATAAATGCATTATAAATCAATTTACATACTATCAACAACGTAGGTGTAATGTGCTGGCGCAAAAAGTAATATTGCTCATTGAGATTATGGCTCATACTCTTTCCTACCGCATTGATAGTTACAAATAATACCAAAAGCCAAAAGGTAGCAATATATGTGGGCGTGGTAATCTTGCCATTGAAAATAATATAGACTAAATAACTCGCAGAAGCTACATATACAAATAATCCCGAAATAGCCGTTTTATTTCTCCATTCTGTAACAGCTTCCATTTTAAGTGCTGTCCATACTTTAAGCCACAGCATATTTTTTGTTTACATAAAAATAGAGAACAATACCAGCCATAATAATTGGGATACTCAATAGCTGACCGTGATTCATGCCCATAAATAGGATTTCACTTTCTTTGAAAAATTCCCAAAAAAATCTAAAAGTCAACATTACTACAAAAAATGTCGCAAGCATCATGCCCGGAACTAGCTTTCCATCTTTCTTATAATAGTACCAATAAGCCCATACAAAAAAAAGAAAATAACTAAAAGACTCAAAGAGCATCACGGGAATTCTGGGTGCTGTTTCACCCAGTTGCTGAAAAACCACCCCCCAGCTCCCATCCGTATAATTCCCTACAATCTCTGAGTTAAAGAAATTCCCTATGCGAATAAAACCACAAGACAGAGCCGCCACCACACAAATTCTATCTATTACCCAAAAAAATGTAACGTCCCTATGTTTTCTTACAAATAAATATACCGCTATCACAATACCTATCAATGCCCCATGACTTGCTAAGCCCCCTTCCCAAACTTTAAGTATCTCTATAGGATTATGAAAATAAACATTATAACCCAAAGAGTCATCATAGCCATAAAATATACAATGTGCCAACCTAGAGCCCACTACTACAGCGATGAATATATACATAAGCAAATCATCCAAAAGAGCCACATCTTTTTGTTCTTTTTTGAATATTTTTTCTAATAAAATATAATTACTAAAAAATGCCAGCCCGAACATCATGCTATAATATCTGAGTGCAAAAGGACCTATTCTAAATATTTCAGGTTCTACATTCCAATGGAAAATCATCTGTAGTGATTTTTTTACAAAGGTAAGGTTTATGTGGATTTATATAGTATAAATTCAGGCTTAAATTAGCATAATAATCAACATTAGGCATAATATCTCCACAAAATAACCGATAACAAATATTTCACCAGTATCAAAATTTATATTTGCAGATAATAAATATTTCATGAAATTTGTACATAGACATATCGGACCAAATAAGGAGGAAACCTCAAAAATGCTGAAAGAAATTGGGGTGGACTCTATAGAAGAACTCATTTCAAAAACTGTTCCTTCTAGTATTGTCAGGGATGGCAATATCGGAGTAGGGGAAGCCTTGTCTGAGACAGAATTATTAAAATTATTACAGCAAAAAGCAGCAAAAAATGTAGTTTGCACCAATTTCATAGGGATGGGCTACTATGGTACGCATACGCCAGGAGTGATACTTAGAAATATTTTTGAAAATCCTGGTTGGTACACCCAATACACACCTTATCAAGCTGAAATATCGCAAGGAAGATTAGAGGCCTTACTCAACTTCCAGACGATGGTGTGCAGCCTCACCGCCATGCCTATTGCCAATGCTTCGTTATTGGATGAGGCTACGGCAGTAGCAGAAGCCATGCACATGACATTTGAGCTTCGCAACAGAAAATCCAAGGGTAATTTGGTAAATAAAATTTTTATAGAAGCATCTGTATTCCCTCAGACTATTGATGTAGTCACAGGCAGAGCAATACCCAAGGGTATTGAAGTCGTAATAGGCAGCCTTGAGGAATTCAATGCCAAAGAAAACTACTTCGCATTAGTAGTTCAATATCCTACATGTCAAGGCGAAATTATAGATTATAGGGGAATATTTGCGACTGCCAAATCCGAAGGAGTATATACCGTTATGGCCGCAGATATTATGGCATTGGCAATGCTTACGCCCCCCGGGGAGTTAGGTGCAGATGTTGCTGTAGGCAGCACACAACGCTTTGGAGTGCCTATGGGATATGGCGGTCCTCATGCCGCCTATATGGCATGTACAGAGGAGTTTACCCGTCATATTCCGGGAAGAATCATTGGTGTCTCCCTTGATAAGATGGGGAATAAAGCCTTACGTATGGCATTGCAAACCCGCGAGCAGCATATCAAAAGAGAAAAGGCTACCTCTAATATATGTACTGCACAAGCATTGCTAGCAATTATGGCTTCAATGTATGCCGTCTATCATGGGGCAGAAGGTATCAGAGCAATAGCAGCGTACATACACGATAAAGCCCGCCTATTGGCTAGTGCCTTAAAGTCTTTAGGATATATAGTGAAATACGACCATTTTTTTGATACCGTTACCCTGTCTGTTCCTGAAGATAGTATAGAGAAAATATATCAAAGGTTAGAAACTAATGCTGTAAATATCTATACTTATGGTAAAGGGATTTTTAGTATATCTGTAGATGAAACTACGACAAATGAAGATTTATTATTATTGATTAAAATATTTAATATCAATGAAATAAATATAGATATTTCAAGATTTGATTTAAATATTTGTATTCCAAATACACTACAGCGGACATCTACTATTCTTGAGCATCCGGTTTTCAATACATTTCATTCAGAGACCGAAATGCTTAGATATATTAAAAGACTGGAATCCAAAGACTTATCATTGTGTGGCTCTATGATACCTTTAGGTTCATGCACTATGAAATTAAATGCTACCATAGAAATGCAGGCATTAAGTTGGAATGCCTTTGCCAATATACATCCTTTTGCTCCTTCCTCGCAGACGCAGGGGTATCTAGAGATTATTCAAGAGCTGGAGAAAGCATTAGCAGCTATCACCTCATTTGATGCTGTCTCCTTGCAGCCCAATTCTGGAGCCCAAGGAGAATACGCCGGACTTATGGTAATTCGGGCATATCATCTCGACAAGGGCAATGCAGAACGCAATGTTGCCCTCATCCCACAGTCAGCGCACGGAACAAACCCTGCCAGTGCCGCGATGGCAGATATGGAAGTCGTGGTTGTAAATTGTGATGACATGGGCAATATAGACATTAAGGACTTGCGCCTTAAAGCTGAGCAATATAGCTCAAGGCTGTCTTGTCTGATGATTACCTACCCTTCTACACATGGCGTATTTGAGGAAGGAGTTGGAGAGATGTGCGATATTATACATGCCCATGGCGGAAAAGTATATATGGATGGTGCCAATATGAATGCGCAAGTAGGGCTTACAGCTCCTGGTATCATAGGGGCAGATGTTTGTCACCTGAATTTACATAAAACCTTTGCGATACCGCATGGCGGAGGAGGTCCAGGTATGGGGCCCATAGGAGTGAAAGCCGATTTGGCACCGTATTTGCCTTCACATCCCCTATATCCTACAGGAGGTAGCAAGCCTATACATGCTATCTCGGCTACCCCCTTCGGTAGTGCCAGTATATTGTTGATTTCCTATGCCTATATCAAGATGCTGGGCGACAGTGGATTGAAAAAGGCTACGCAATATGCTATTCTCAATGCCAACTATCTCAAAAGTATCCTCCAGAAACATTATCCTATCTTGTATTCCGGCAAGAATGGAACAGTAGCACATGAATTTATTTTGGACATCCGTCCTTACAAAAAAGATACAGGTATAGATGCCATAGATATTGCAAAACGGCTGATGGACTATGGCTTCCACGCACCGACGGTAGCATTCCCTGTACCCGGCACACTCATGATAGAGCCTACCGAGAGTGAAGGACTCTATGAGTTGGATAGATTTTGTGATGCTATGATTTCGATACGTGCTGAGATTCAGGAAATTATAGAAGGTAAGACTACGATAGAAGATAATCCACTGGTACAAGCTCCACATACTGCGCAGGAACTCACCGCTAACGACTGGAATCATATCTATTCTCGAGGCATGGCTGCATATCCTACGCCACTAGTAAAAGTACATAAGTTTTGGCCTTCGGTAGCACGTATAGACAATACATACGGCGATAGAAACCTGATTTGCACCTGTCCACCCATGGAGGATTATTTGTAAGAGACTGAGAATGTAGCATGTAGGAGTTTGTAGAAAAACTAGAATACTATATCCTCAAAAAGGAGGGGGCTAGAATTAGTTTACAAAGGATGATTCACAAAATGTATAGCATAGTTGTTATATAGAAATGACATTGAAAAGCCTTTCAAAGGTAGTGAGGAACTGCTAAAAAGGAATACCACTTTGCCATAAAGGGATTTATCGCTGTGTCTCAAGTGACTTGGACAATAAAATCAGAATTTATAATCTATGTTGTTTCGTTGGTATTATTCGGTATTTATGTCAAACTGTTATATAGAATGAGCTAAAGAGATTTAGCCATAAAAGGATTATTTTGTCAAAACATAAAATAAGTCAAAGCATCGGTCTAAGTCCTGTGACAGATTGTAGTCTCGAAGTGAAATATTATCGGAAAGTGCTGTATTGCCACTGCGTAATTTGTTCCTATTCCTTCTATTAAGGATGTCGTAGGGTATTCTAAGTACACTGTTTGGCAGCTTGTATTGGAGATTGAAAATATCCCACTTTGTAATTTTGGCAACAGACTTTTTGTTTTCTTCAAAGTATTGCCATACCTTCTCATTTCCTGAAATACCAAAAGCTTTTATATCTGCAAAGTACTTAGCGCAAAGTTCACGGAATTGCTGAGGTGTATATTCACGTTCGTGCCAAGGATTACGGGTAAGGCTGAGATTAATATTAGGAGTAGAAATTATTGCTTTGCCGCCGGGCTTCAATACTCTGTATATTTCTTTTACATACTGGTCATCGTCTTTGATATGTTCTATCACTTGAAACGTTACTAATGTATCTATGCTATTATCTGCAATAGGTGTAATGGGTGGTACTAGAATATTATGAAACTCAATTTCCGGATGCTTTTTTAAAATATAGTCAAATATTTCACCTATTTTATCTATGGCAATATACTTATCAGCTTTGGGGGCTAAAAGTTCTATGCCTCTGCCTTCGCCACAGCCTATTTCCAAGAGCGTACCCTTTACAAAGGGTAAGGCTTCATAATAGGCTTTTAGAAGCCTTTGGTGTATGGGGTTGTCTGCTACGTGATTCTCTGATGTGATTTCTGATGCGTATATAGCCATAATATATTAGTTAGGTGTAGGTGGCAGTACTTGAGGTTGACTTTCGTTTATTCCAGGGAAATCCTTGTTCAGCTTAGCCAAGAGTTCCTGTTGATTATATATTCTACACATGGTTTTTAAGCGTACTACCATATCTTCGACAGCGGCTTTTTCACTACCAAAATATTGGGCAAATTCGTTAGGTGTCCTATAAAATTCGTAACATACTTTCATGTCACTGACAAGCCTGTCTATAAATTTTTTACCCCCTTGATATCCAAATGTTCTGAGATAAATTTCTGACATCTGCAAGTTGTATAGGTTAAACATATTGTTGTAAGGAGAGTAGTAGTTGATATTTTCGTATTTAAAACTGCTGATTACTTTGTCCAAAACTTTCTTGGTGCTATCCTTAGCCCCCTGTCTGCTGAGGTCGTCAGCCAGTTTTATCATGGAACCTCTAAGTACATTTGCAATACGTGCTGAGTTTTCATCTACAAACATTTCATGCTTATCCATGTCCCCAAATTGATATTTATTCATCACTAAATCATAGTATTTGTCAGTATTGGCAACGATGGCACCTTGTTGGTTTTGTGCAAATTGTACAGGAATAAAACGATATACGAGACCTTCCTGAACCAAATATTTCTGCAAGCCCATATAGGAATCAGGTGGTACTGTGTTGGCAAAACATATAGGACGACTCCAATCTTCATTGCCTGCAATAAACATCAACATGGCGATGTCATCTTTTACTAAATACTCCTTTCCTAAGTTCCAAACAATTTCATCTGCAATATAATCTTTGAATTTAGCGGGTACTACGTTGTTTTTTATTACAGCCTCTTTATTTACAGGTATTCTTAGCGTTTTGGTAGGCATATAATTTACCGTTTCGCCACCACTGGTTTGTGCTTTAGCATTTGGGTCTTCACTTAGAATGAAGCTACAAAATTTCTTGATATCTACGGGCATATCCGGATTTAGAGAGCCATTGTTCATGAAAGAAACAAAATTGCGAGTATCTCCTCTATATTTTTCTGCTGTGAATTCAGAAAGAAAAGGTAGAGGCGCAGACTTATTAGCGGCTCTATGTAGATAGTCTATATACCAATCTATTTGTAACAAACTGGTATTGACTATGCGCACATCGGTACGTATGCCCTCTACTTCCTGAGCATACCATAGTGGATAAGTATCATTGTCTCCTGCTGTAATCAGTAGAGCATTGGGCGGGCAACTGTTGAGGTAGTTTTTAGCAAAATCTCTAGCCATATATCTATCACTACGGTTGTGGTCGTCCCAGCCGCCTTTTGCCATAAATATGGGAGCAGAAATACACAATAATGTCGCCAAAGGAGCTGCCGCGATACCCGTAATTTTATCTTTTAATATATCATAGATAGCAAGTACCGATAATCCTATCCATATACAAAAGGTAAAATAAGAACCTACGAGTACATAATCTCTTTCCCGTGGTTCTCGGGGTGGTGAGTTGGTATATATTATCAAAAACACCCCTGTAATTAAGAATAACAATCCAGTGGTGATAAAGTCATTTCTATTTTTATTAAATAAAAACAGTAAGCCTATAATGCCAAAAAGAAAAGGTAGTAAGTAGTATTTATTGCGTGCTTTGGCATTGCTAATTTGTGGGGGCAGATTGTCTTGGCTTACCCCTCTAGCATTATCTAGCACAGAAATCCCTGAAATCCAGTTGCCATTTATCATACTATTATCTGGAGTGCCTTGGTAGTCATCCTGCCTGCCAGCAAAGTTCCAAAAGAAATATCTCCAATACATATAACGCATCTGGTAGCTTATGAAATAAGTGATATTATCTGCCATTGTAGGCTGTCCCGAACTCCCCGTCCAAAAATTATACAAAGATGCAGCATTTTCGCCATCATTGGTGGGACCCATACGAGGGAAAAATACTTTGTCGGCATCATCGTAGGTATATTCTACTTTCTGACCTTTGATGCCATAATTTTTACTTACATCATCACGAAAATAAATAGGACCATTATCTTTTCTTCCTGAAGGCTGTGCCGTATATAAAGGTCCATAAAGGAGAGGCCGGTCACCATACTGCTCACGGTTCAGATAGGAGAGCAAACTGAACGCATCCCTAGGATCATTCATATTGATAGGCAAGTTGGCAGCGGCACGTATCGGCACCATAGCATAAGAAGAAAAACCTAGAAATATCACTAATAAACAAGTCATGGCAAGGTGAAGACCTCCATGTTTTATCTTATGTGACTTGTAAATTCCAAATACTAATGCTGCAAATATCAGGATATAAGTTAAGACCAATCCCGAATTGAAAGGAAGTCCCAATGAATTTACAAGAAATTTTTCTATGCTTCCTGCGAAGGATGTTACTACTTGGATGATACCTACCTGTACAATACCAAGAATGACTAATCCTACTATTCCTGAGAAGACAAACCGCACCCAAGAAAAACCATGTTTTTTCAATACATATATGATTACGGCAATAGGGATAACCAGTAAGCTCAGCAAATGCACACCTATAGAAAGTCCTATCATAAAAGAGGCAAAAACCAGCCACTTATTAGCATAAGGATCGTCATCTACTGCGGATTCCCAGCGCATTACTGCCCAAAATACTATAGAAATAAAAAACATAGACAAGGCATATACTTCGCCTTCTACTGCGGAAAACCAAATTGTATCGCTAAAGGTACAGGCAAGGGCACCTACTACTCCAGACCCTAGTATCGCAAGCATAGACCCCAAAGTAAGCTCATGCTCAGGATCGTGGTGTGTTACTACTATCCGCTGAGCTATTCCTGTGATTATCCAAAATAAGAAAAGTATTGCAAAGGCTGTAGCCATAGCAGAAAAATAGTTCATCATCAATGCTACCTTGGTAACATCATCACCTGCAAAAAGCGTAAAAATCCTTCCCAATATCAAGAATAAGGGGGCACCGGGAGGGTGTACTACCTGTAACTTGTGGGCTCCAGAAATAAATTCTCCACAATCCCAAAGGCTTACAGAAGACTCAGCAGTAGAACAATATACATATAAGGCTACGCCAAAAACCAACCAGCCAATGATAAGATTTAATTTTTTGAATGTTGCATTCATCTAAACGATACAATTAATTGCGACAAAAGTAAGCATTACACCCTGTATCTAATAACCATTCATTCCACATTGCATGTAAATTATTGAATTTTAAGGCTTAATATGTGGATATTGATGTTTTAGTATTAGACTGTAATGTATTGATAAGATTTTACTTAAATAAAATTAAATACATAAGAAAATAGCTGCCCTAGTGAATACATATAGTAAATTATTGAATATATTTGATAGTCAATATGAAAATGTCAAGAATTTTTTATCTGTCATGTATGCTAATAGGCGTATCCATATCATGGATATATGGACAAGGAAGCCCCGAAGACGCAGCCGTAGAGGCGTACAATAACAAAGAGTATGCAAAGGCTCTATTTTACTTTAAAGAAGCACTAGGCAAGGAAACGCAGAATGTAGATTATGCCTACTACGCTGTATGGTGTGCCAATGCCATAGAAAATTACTCTCAAGCAGCATCCATTGCCGATGATTTTTTAAAGTATGGATGGAATGAAAAAATAGCCACAGAATATGCTTATACGCTTAGGAAAATGGACAAAGGTGAAGAAGCTGTATTATTGTATCAAAAATTATTGGCGCAAAATCGTAATCATCCCGATGTCAACTACCAGCTGGGGCTGACATGGAAAGAAATGAAAGATGAGCCTAAAGCTTTGGGACAATTTAAATACTGCATAGCCAATAATCTATATGTGGCGGAGTCTTATTATGAAGCCGGATGTATCTATCATGTTAATGGCGATTATGAGAATGCAAAATATTATTTGAAAGAAGCCATAAATAACAAAAAACAGTTTGCTGATGCTTATTTTGAATTGGGAATGACATTTTTCAAAACAGAGAATACCTATTTAGCCTTAGACAATATCTATACGGCCACTCAGATAGACCCATTGAACCCAGATTATCCAGTCAAAATTGGCGATATGTACTTCAGCAATCTTACCATTCAGAGCTATGAAAAAGCATTGTACTACTATCTTGCTGGCATAGAAAATAAAACCAAAGATGCAGGTGTGTATTTCAAGGTAGGATGGCTTTACAATCATAAAAAAGATTTTGTAAATGCCATAAAATATTTGGATACCGCTACAACTATGATGCCAGGAAAGAAAGACTTTTGGGTGGAATTGGGCTATGCCTACTATTACAGTCAGTCGTATGAAAAAGCTATAGAAACATTAAATAAAGCAACCTCTTTTGATGCTAAAGATGATTACGTCATTTTTCTTTTAGCTAAAATCTACCATAATATTGGCGATGAGGTAAATTTTAATAGCCAAAAGAGTTTGCTCAAGCAATTACATTCCAAGTATCTCGACAAACTATAGTGTTTTTTTGTAATTCCTTTTTGAAGTAAAAAGAAATACACGCATATTTGCAGCTATGCAGGAATTGCGTTACAATCCTTTGTTGGGTACCTACACTATGGTGGCAGCACATCGCCAGCATCGTCCCAATATGCCCAAAGGATGGTGTCCTTTCTGTCCGGGCGAGGGCAAGAATGTGCCCCAAGATTATGATGTTCTTATATATCCCAATGATTTTCCTGCATTGGCAACAACTCCTCTGCCTATAATTAAAACTGATATTACGCCCTATCACAATATATCGTCTATAGGTAACTGTGATGTGATTTTGTATTCGCCCAAGCATGATATTACTTTGCGGCAACTGAGTGATGCCCATGTTGTCAAGCTCATTGCCCTCTGGGCCATACAAACGCAGAAATATACACAAGATACAAGGATAAAATATGTTTTTCCTTTCGAAAATAGGGGAGAAGCCGTAGGGGTAACGATGCCACACCCACATGGTCAGTTGTATGCCTATTCTTTTTTACCCCTAAAAATTAAAACAGAACTACAGCAATGTAAAAGGTATTTTCTCGAACATAAAAAGAATCTTTTTGACGATATACTTGCAGCAGAATGTTTGGCACATCAGCGTACACTCATAGATGGCAAATATTTTTGGGTAGGACTTCCTTATTTTACAGATTACCCTTTTGGACTATTTATCATTTCCAAAACTCCTGCACTCTATATCCATGAATTAGCAGAGGATGCCATGCTGGAACTTGCGCAGATGATGAAAGCCATCAATGGCACTTACGATTCGCTTTATGACAAGATTTTTCCCTATATGATGTGTATCCATCAAGGTGCTGTAAATGAAGATGAATTTGAATATCAAAAAGATTTTTATAGATTACATATTGAATATTATCCTCCTTGGCGTGCCGATAATGTCATCAAATATTATGCTTCCTCTGAAATGGGTGCTTGGGCAGCCGCCAATACCGTATGTGTAGAAGACAGCATAGTACATTTACGGCAAGCCCTAAAAAAACATTCTGATGCTTCCCATTGATACTTTAGCCAAAAACTTTAGTAATAGCTTCCACTGCAAAGCAGAAAACTTCTTTTTTGCTCCCGGTAGAGTGAATCTTATTGGAGAACATATAGACTATAATGGAGGATGGGTATTGCCGGCAGCTATTTCCAATGGGATGAGCGCAGCAGTACACTTCCATAATGAGCCATTTATAGA
>JBGAWK010000028.1:0-28677 GCA_044227665.1 Chitinophagales bacterium | reverse complement strand
AGTGGCTAGAATATATCTTCAAACTCTACCATCAGCGCTTTGAGGAATTACTCACCGTCATCAATGCCATAGCATTCAAGAAAGTTGACGAGCGGCTATTATTATTGCTGCATAAAAAATCCGAACTCTTAGGCAACAAAATTATAAATACTACACATGAGCAGCTGGCAGGAGAACTCGGAACTGCACGAGTAGTAGTCTCGAGATTGCTCAAACAATTGGAGGAAGAAGGCAAAGTCATCTTAGGCAGAAATAAAATAATCGTCAAATAATCAACGTATGGAGATTTCTTTAGATAAAAAGTTTTGGGACAATCTATGGAAAAATAAATTGACGGGCTGGGATATTGGCAGTATATCTACACCCTTATCGGCATATTTTGACCAATATACGGTAAAAGATGCCAAAATCCTGATTCCCGGCTGCGGAAATGCTTATGAAGCAGAGCATCTTTTAGCACTAGGTTTTTCGGACATCACACTATTAGATATTGCTCCAGAGGTCGTCATACGGCTAAAGGAAAAATTTAAAACCCTTGAGACTATTAATGTCATAGAAGGTGATTTCTTTCACCACCAAGGGCAATATGATATTCTTCTGGAGCAAACATTTTTCTGTGCTTTACCTCCTGAGCAAAGACATGCCTACGTATCACATGCCTATAATCTATTGAGGGATGGTGGCAAAATAGTGGGGCTGCTGTTTGACAAAGACTTCGACTCCCCACTACCTCCCTATGGTGGCAGCGAGAATGAATACCGAAAACTTTTTGAAAAAAATTTCGTTATAAAAAATATGGAAAAATGCTATAATAGCATCACGCCAAGAAAAAATACAGAACTATTTATTATCTTAACAAAAAAATAGACATCATGAAAGTAAACATGGGAACATTAGACAGGGCTTTGCGTATAGTATTAGCTCTAGTAATTGGATTTTTGTACTACAAAGGTATCATTCATGGTACTTTTGGCATCGTATTATTGGTATTTGCCGTCACCTTTTTATTGTCAGCATTTGTAGGATTTTGTCCTCTATACGTGCCGTTAAAAATAAATACTGCTAAGCATAAAGAATGAAATTTGGAGCGTTGATTGCTGGAGAGAAGCCGGTGCTAGTGGACTTCTTTGCTGAATGGTGCGGCCCCTGCAAGATGATGACACCCGTACTTAGAGATATTAAATCAGAAGTAGGTGACACCGTCAAAATTCTAAAAATAGATATAGACAAAAATCCGCTGGTAGCGAGGCAGTATGGCATTCAGAGTGTCCCTACCATGATAATATTCAAAAATGGAAAGCCCCTATGGCGACAAAGTGGGGCTTTGCCCAAGCACGAAGTCTTAAAGGTCATACATCAATATATCTAGTATTATTATGGATATTATTTCATTACTTAAAGAACCATGGCCGTGGTATGTGGCGGGACCTCTAATAGGATTGTTTGTGCCATTACTCCTTATCGTTGGGAATAAGGCTTTTGGCATTTCATCTTCTATGCGGCATATTTGTGCGGCATGTGTGCCGGCAGGAATCCCATATTTCAATTACCAATGGAAAAAGGAAATATGGAATCTGTGCTTTGTACTGGGTGTATTTATAGGTGGATATATTGCAGGAAGCCTACTCCTCAATGATGCTCCCATTGTCATACATCCTAATCTTGCTAAAGAACTTCATAGTCATGGAATCACCGAAATTACAGGACTTATACCTACACAAATTTTCTCATGGGAAAATTTATGGACGCTAAAAGGACTCCTATTTATGATACTTGGCGGATTTCTAGTAGGCTTCGGCACCAGATATGCTGGAGGCTGCACCAGCGGACATTCTATTATGGGATTATCTACACTACAATTACCGTCGCTCATTGCTACGATATGCTTTATGATTGGCGGATTTATTTCTGCCTGGTTTATAGTACCATTTTTACTGAGTTTATAAATATCTTATAGTATGGAAAATAATACCGATTTTGAAATACGCTCTTTGGACACCATGTGTGTCAATGAAAGTGAACTGGAGCACAAGTGGTATCACAATATCAAATATGTAGGCATAGGCATACTTTTCGGCATTGTATTAGTAAAAGCAGAAATAATATCGTGGTATCGTATTCAGGAAATGTTCCGATTCCAATCTTTTCACATGTATGGCGTGATAGGAAGTGCAGTAACAGTAGGACTTATCTCTGTAGCTTTAATCAAAAAATTTAAGATAAAAACCATCTATGGCGAAAAAATAGACTTCCATAAGAAGCCCCTAAATAAGGGACAAATTTTTGGTGGACTACTATTTGGTTTAGGATGGG
This sequence comes from Chitinophagales bacterium, assembly GCA_044227665.1. GTDB lineage: Bacteria > Bacteroidota > Bacteroidia > Chitinophagales > JADIYW01 > JBGAWK01. The sequence goes on along the minus strand of JBGAWK010000028.1, from coordinate 26,364 downwards.
GCATTACAGGCGCCTGCCCCGGACCCTTATATGCACAGATAGGAACAGGTGCTACTGTAGTCATCGTCACATTACTAAGTGCTATATTTGGTACTTGGTGCTATGGTAAAGTGAGAGAAAAACTACCGCATTAGTTTTTCTCTAAAAAAACAGTAACATCTTTGATTACCCTATCCGGTGCTTCCAACATAGGTACGTGCCCACAAGAATCATAAACGATTAATGTACTATTCTTTATATCATTCTTGAAGTTGTAAGCATATTTTACAGGAATGATGATATCATATTTTCCCCAAATAATCAAAGTAGGACATTGCACATTTTTTATACTATCGGAAGAAGGATAATCATCTGTACAGGCTACTCTAATAATATGTTCCAAGTTGCCTTCACGATTCCACATATCATTGAAGCGCTGAATATTTTCCTCCGTCATGAGTGGTGAACTATTGTACAAAGTCCTATGCATACCTCTTTTTGTGATGGTTTTTGGAATACCTTTTTTTAGATACCATTGTAACAAGTTATGACGCAGCATGTAGGCGTTAGTAGCTTTTAATGTCGCAGGTATATCATATCCGGCACTATTGAATAGTATAAGTTTTCTCACCTTTTCGGGATACGTATTTGCAATATTCCATGCCATCATCCCTCCCATCGAATTGCCCATCACATACATGGAGTCCAAATGCAACGTATCTATAAGCCACTTAAAATAATCATTATAAGTATCTACCATAGATGGGGAATTCTCAGGATAATCAGAAAGTCCAAATCCCGGCATATCTACTCTTATTACTCTATACTTTTCATAAAAGGCACTATCTAGGTATCTGAAATCCCAAATACTACCACCTAGCCCATGTATCATTAGTAGTGGTATTCCCGAGCCATGATCTGTATAATGTATTTCAGCACCTTCCCATGACATGAAATGAGAAGTAAGAAGCGTATATCTTTCTTTTACTGCCGCCTTTTCCAATATCATATCTTTTCGGAATATCAGCCATCCCAAAATAACTATTGCCATGCATACAGGTAATAGAAGAAATAGTTTGCAATATTTTTTCATATTCAATATAAATCTTAGATTCTAAGATAATTAGAAATAAAAAACTATTAAGACCACAGTAGAATATTGAAATGTTATTATTTTTTCAAAACCAACATTTTCAACGCATAATGATGATTTAATATTGACCTTCATAAAAGGTACGTATGCTTGATTATTTTTATATAAATATTTCACAAAAAAATGAAGGCAAAGAAAAATAAAGATTCGCTAGGAGAATATTTTACTTTTTTTAATCAAGTTCTAGACACTGATATTGCAAAAAAGATAAATCTTAGAAAATTTACAGAAAGATGGGTATATCTCGGCACTAAGAATGGCGTAAAAACCGCCGATAAAGTTACCAAATTATATAAAAATATTGCAGGTCAACCTCGTCAACAATTAGAGCCTGTACAAGCTAGCGACCTCTTCGACCTCACCTATAATGAGGAACAGATAATGATACAAGAAACTGTACATGCCTTCGCCGATCAGATGCGACTGCGTGCAGAGAAAATAGACGAGGAAGGCATCATACCTCAAGATTTAATTGATGAATATAATAACATGCAGCTATCCTTCATGCAAGTTCCAGAAAGTTCGGGAGGTCTCATGAAGGATAGAGCTACTGTAACACAAATGCTCATGGCAGAAACCCTAGCCTATGGCGACCTTGGGCAGGCTGTATATTTTTATTCTTCCCACAGTGTGCTAAATGCCTTGGTACGCTGGGGCAGTGCCGCACAACAGCAAGAGCTTTTGCCGCAATTTCTAAAAGATGTGCCTATCAAAGCATCCATGGCACTACAAGAGCCACAGCCCCTATTTAACCCCTATTCTTTACAAACGAAAGCATTCAAAAGTGACGATAAATACATAGTAAGTGGCACAAAATCTATGGTTTCCATAGGGAAAGATGCTACATTTTTTTTGGTTTCAGCAGCTACACCCGACAACAAAAATTTTGTGTTTATCATTGATGCTACCGCAAATGGAGTAAGCATAGCAGAAGAGCCGTACATGGGATTAAAAGCTGCCGGCTTATGCACACTAACCTTGGACAAGGTAGCTGTAGATAAAAGTGCGGTATTAGGCGATGACGACTTCCACTACGATGAGTTTCTCAGCTACAGCAAGCTAGGGTGGTGCGCCATGGCCGTAGGCTGCTGTCAGGCGGTATTGGACTATGTCATCACCTATGCCAATGACAGGCATGCTTTTGGTGAGCCCATAAGTAATCGTCAGGCTGTAGCCTTCATGATTGCAGACATAAAAATAGAAGTAGATAGTATGCGTATGCTCACACAGCGTGCTGCCGCACGTGCGGAACAAGGCAAAGATTTTGGGAAGGACGCATATCTCGCCCATGTATTATGTAGCGATAAAGCTATGCAGATAGGCAGCAACGGGGTACAGCTCCTAGGAGGTCATGGCTATATCAAAGATTTCCCTGTAGAAAGATGGTATCGAGACCTTAGATCTGTAGCTATTGCCCCAAATGGTATGCACCTTTAAATTTTCAATATAAATAATTTAGAAATGAATTTAGAAATTCCAAAAAAATATAACTCCATACACAATATAGCCATGATGGCTGCCAAGAATATTTTTAGACCTATATCCAGAAAATATGACATGGAAGAGCATGCCTACCCTGTAGAACTAGATTTGCTGGCAGCAGGACTGAATGGGCTAAACGAAGGCATGGATGGCTCGCTCGGCGGTGCTGCCCCCAAAAAAGATACAAGCACAGAAGGACAAGTGCGCAACGGTGCAAATATGGCTAATTGTATCAACATCCAAGCCATGTGCTATGGTGATGTAGGGCTATTGCTCTCTATACCGGGACAAGGTCTCGGCAATGCTGCCATAGGCGCAGTAGCCAATACAGAGCAACTAGAAAAATTTGGCAAATCTTGGGCGGCTATGGCTATTACAGAACCCAACTGCGGCTCTGACTCCTCCGCCATAACTACTACTGCCGTAAAAGACGGCGATGATTATATCCTCAATGGAGAAAAGATATTCGTAACAGCAGGAGACAGATGTAATGCCGTAGTAGTGTGGGCTACTTTGGATAAGAAAATAGGCAAAGCAGCGATAAAGTCTTTCGTAGTAGAAAAAGGCACACCCGGAATGGAAGTAGTCCGTTTGGAAAAAAAATTGGGCATCAAGGCATCCGATACTGCGGCCATCGTCTTCACAGATTGCAGAGTACCCGCATCCAATCTCTTAGGAAGTCCCGATATTGATATCAAAAAGGGCTTTGGTGGGGTGATGGAGACTTTTGACAACACACGCCCCTTTGTAGCCTCTATGGCCAATGGCGTTGCTGAGGCAGCCATAGAACGAACCAAAGAAATTCTTGGCGACAGCATACACCTCGATTACAAAACCCCTATCAATAATGTAAAAGCCGTAGAAGCAGAGATATATAGAATGGAGGCAGAATATGAAGCTGCGAGGCTTCTTACCCTTAGAGCCGCTTGGATGGCCGACAATCGCAAGCCGAATTCCTTGGAAGCATCTATATGTAAAGCTAAAGCAGCAAGAATCACCAATAGTCTTGCCTTGAAATGTATAGAACTTTGTGGTGCGCTAGGCTACTCCTACAAAGAACTGATAGAAAAATGGGCTCGTGATTCCAAGATTTTGGATATCTTCGAAGGTACTCAGCAGATTCAACAGCTTATCATTGCTCGCAGATTGCTGAATAAGTCTTCCGCAGAATTGAAATAATATGCTATGGCAGCAAAATCTCAGCGGCAAAAGACAATACATCTTTGGAACATCTTACCTAAAATCCCTGCTTTATTGTGGGATGTCCCAAAGATTGCTACAGCAATAGTCAATAATTTTACGGTAAATAAAAACAGTAAAATATCCGTAGGAGAAGTATTTGCTAAAGCGGCATCAAGGTATCCTCAAAATATTTGTATTTATTACAAAGACAAAAAATGGACTTATCTGCAATTCCACAATTGGGTAAATAGACTTGCACGCAATTTGCAATCTTTAGGAATAAAAAAGGGTGATGTAGTAGTAATAGGCATGGAAAACCGCCCAGAATTAATGGCAACAGTCATGGCACTTTCAAAGATAGGCGGTATAGCTGCCTTGCTGAATACGGCACAACGCAAGCAGCCACTAGTGCATAGCATTACCTTAGTGAACCCTACCCTACTATTGATTGGAGAAGAGTGTATGCCGGCATTTATGGACATCAAAGAGGAAGTTTGCACCTATAAAGATTCCACACATGTAGTACCTCTTGAAGAGACTGATGACCTGCCCTTATTTCCAATTTTTGATATACAAAGCACCTCATTTTTGGATAGTGAACCAGTGATACACGATGATATTTATGCACATACGCCTTTCTTATATATTTACACCTCTGGCACTACGGGTCTTCCCAAAGCTTCTGTGATGACCCATGGACGTTGGTTCAAGGGGTATAGTGCCTTTGGACTTGCCAGCCTGCGACTCACGCCCAAAGATATCATGTATGTGCCATTGCCATTATTTCACGCTACCGCCATGCTTGTATGCTGGTCGTCCGTGATATCGGGAGGCGCAGCAATGATTATCAAGAAGAGGTTTAGTGTCAGCGAATTTTGGCAAGATATTGCATACTATAAGGCCACAACATTTGGGTATGTAGGTGAAATGTGTAAGTATCTGCTGAATAGTCCCTTACATCCCGATGAAGCAAACAACACGCTCACCAAGATGATAGGAAACGGTATGCGCCCCGATATTTGGAATACATTCAAAAACAGGTTTGGTATCGAACAAATTATGGAATTCTACGGTTCCAGTGAGGGAAATATAGCTTTTTTCAACATCTTTAACATGGAGGCGACCATGGGATTTTCTATCACTGAATATGCGGTAGTGGAATATGATACGGAGAAGGAAACTCCTGTGAAAGACAAAAAAGGTTTTTTGAAAAAAGTCAAGACCAATGGCACAGGATTGCTATTAGGAGCTATTACGGATAGATACCCTTATGATGGCTATACTGAAGCCAGCAAGACAGAAAAGACAATTTTGCGCAACGTATTTCAAAAGGGTGATGCATGGTTCAATACTGGAGATATGGTGAGGGAGATGGGCTGGAATCATGTGCAATTTGTAGATAGATTGGGAGACACTTTTCGCTGGAAAGGAGAAAATGTATCTACGCAAGAGGTTGAAGGTATCATAAATCAGGTTTCGGGAATAGCAGAAAGCATAGTATATGGCGTAGAGATACCCCACCACAATGGAAAAGCAGGTATGGCTTGCATTACACTTACTGCATCATCTGACGAAAATATTATACCTTTATTATATGAAAAATTAGCCTTAGAGCTACCACCTTATGCCATACCCTTATTCGTGCGCATAGCCCCACACACCCTTACCACCGACACTTTTAAGCATATAAAGAGTCACCTCAAGATGGAAGCATACCACATCACCGAATTTACAGAGAAAGTATTTGTAGTCTCCAATAAAAGCTATGTTTCCCTCACTATGCAGGAATATGAACATATCCTCGAAGGTGAGTTTGGCTTTTGATATATCTCTGTAAAAAAAATCCCCTATTTTTACTTCATGAAAAAAATATTTTCGACAATCATAATTTTATTGGTATGTAGTAGCTGCAAATATCTGCAACAAAATAAGAAACCGGATGTTTTGGCTTCGCATATAGATACACTTGTACATCCCGGCGATGATTTCAATATGTTTGCCAATGGATTGTGGTATAAGCAAAATCCCATACCCGCCGCCTATAGTTCCTGGGGTATAGGCGACCTCATAGATGAAGACATCCGAGAGAAGGTAAGAGCCATCAACGAAAAAGCTCTAAAATCTAAGGCAGCTAAAGGTAGCAATGAACAGAAAATTGGAGACTTTTACTATGCTGGAATGGATACTATTACCATAGAGAAATTAGGTTTATCGCCTCTCCAGCCTATATTTTCTAAAATTGATGCACTCAAAGATATAGAAGATGCTGCTCCCCTAGTAGCTTATCTCCATTCCATAGGTGTAGGCGTATTCTTCGATGCATACATCTATCAGGATGCTAAAAATAGTGACAAGAATGCCCTATATTTTTATCAAGGGGGTATAGGATTACCAGACAAAGATTATTATTTTCCTTCAGATGAAAACACAAAGGATATCAGAGATACTTATAGAGACAACTATATACCTGCTATATGTAAGTATTTAGCTATCTCTCCAGTAAACATTTTTTCTTTAGAAGAAAAATTGGCAAAATCATCTCGAGAGCTTGAAGATTTGCGCGACCCTTATGCCAACTATAATAAAATGACTGCTGGTGATTTACAACAAAAATACCCTGCCTTCGCATGGCGAACTTATTTGGATGCTTTGGGTGCTTCTGGCACACAAGAGGTGATTGTCGGACAACCAGAATTTTTGGCACAATTACAAACTATATTTTCTGATAATAGCGCTTTGGATGCGTTAAAGGCATATATGAAGTTCAAAACGCTGAATGCTTATGCAAAATATTTGAATAAAGCAGTTCAGGAAGAAAGATTTAATTTTTACGGTAAAAAAATATCGGGACAAAAGGAACAGCTTCCTCGGTGGAAACGCATATTGATAGCGGAAGAAGATGCTATGGGAGAAATATTAGGACAGCAATTCGTTAAAGACTACTTTCCCGCCGAAGCTAAGAAACGCTACGAAAATATGGTGCAAAATGTAATCAAGGTATACAAAGTCCGCATCAAAAATCTGGACTGGATGAGCGAAGTCACAAAGCAAAAGGCTTTACAAAAATTGGAAGCCGTGAAGATGAAAGTAGGTTATCCTGACAAGTGGAAAGACTTCTCTTCTATGCAGATAGGCAGAAAATCGTATTGTGACAATATGATGTCGGTAAATCTATGGTGGCACAATTATGAAGTATCCAAGCTGAATAAGCCTGTAGATAGAGCCGAATGGGATATGACACCGCAGACCTACAATGCCTATTACAATCCTTCCAATAATGAGATAGTGCTTCCTGCTGGAATTTTCCTTATTCCTGGCATTGAAGATGCCGATGCCGATGATGCTATGGTATATGGCTATGCCGGTGCCTCTACCATAGGCCATGAGATTACACATGGCTTTGATGATGAAGGGCGACAATTCGACGAAAAAGGCAACCTCAACAATTGGTGGACTACAGATGATGAGCTGAAATTCCAGGTAAAATCACAACGCCTGGTGGAGCAGTTCAATAATTTTAAGGTAAACGGCATGTCTGTAAATGGGGAAGCTACGCTAGGAGAAAATATCGCAGACCTTGGTGGCATAAGATTGGGATTGGATGCTTTTATGCAAACACAAGCCTATAAGGAAAATAAAATTATTGGTGGCTACACTCCCCTGCAAAGGTTCTTCCTAGGATATGCCTTAGGATGGATGTATCACCACACCAAAGAATATCTGTCGGAAAAAATACTTACAGATGTACATGCACCCACGCACTTGCGAATTAATGCACCTTTTGCCAATATTCCTGAATTTTATGAGGCCTTCGAGGTAAAACCTTCACACAAGATGTACATTCCGGATTCTTCACGTGTGAAAATCTGGTAATAAGACCTATATTATATCGAGGAGTTCTATCTCGAATATCAATACCGAATTGGCTGGAATCTTGCCAGTGGAGTTGCTGCCATAGCCCAACTTAGAAGGCACAAAGAGCGTAATCTTACCACCTTCCTTTATAAGTTGTAATCCTTCTTGCCATCCTGTGATGAGTTCGCCCAGCGTAAAAATTCTATAGTCGCCGGTAGTCTCATCGAAGACGGTACCATCTGTAAGGTAGCCCTTGTAATATACCTTGATGTCGGAGGTAAGCACCGGAGAGATGCCTATACCTTCCGCAGTAATGATATAGTATAACCCCGAGGCTGTCTTAGTAGCAGTAAGGCTATTTTTAGCAAGATATTCTTGAATAATTTTATCGTCTTTTGCGGCTTGATCTTCATCTTTTTTGCATGAACATAGAATGAAGGTACTGAATAAGGCTAGGAATAGAAATCTCATCTTTACAAATTTATTAGCACAAAAGTATAGGATGAATATCAAATTATCCGTTAAATTTGGAAGATGTCACTAAAAAAACTACATCCTTTTTCTATTTTATTTTGGGCAAATCTATCTTTTCTATTACTTACCTTGTTGGCGATGCTGGTATATCGTGGGGGTTCATACCATATTCATGAAGCTATACCTTATGATTTTTTCAGAAATTTTTTCAGCGACCTAGGAAGAGCGCATACTTTTGTAGGCACCTCCAATATGCCTTCACAAGCGCTATTTTGTTTCGCAATATTGTTGTTGTCTAGCGGGTTAAGTATTTTTATCAGGCCTTTCTTATTGCGTTTACAAGAGTCCAAATCCTTCCCTATTGCTTATTATACTGCATTGATATCCGCATATTCTTTCAGCATATTTCTGTTGGCAGTGGCAGCTACCCCATACGACCTCTACTTTCCCCAGCATCTGCTATCAGTAAGGATTGCCTTTATACTTTTAGTGCCCTTATGCTTGAGTATATCGTTTCTCGTCTATCACCATGAGGAGTTGCCGAATCGCTACTTTATGCTGTTGCTCTTCGATGCTGTAATGTTATGTATTTACATTTTTATTCTTTTCAAAGGTCCACGCATTAGTGATAGCCCCACATTTCAACCTATATCTCAAAAGATTATTGTATATATGCTCAGCTTGGGGATGTTGTACCTTTCAGCAGGCGCAAAAAAGTATTTGAAATAGCGTGGAAGGTATAGGATAAGGGTAGTAATAAAATAGAAGCAAGAATCCTAATTTTATATACATTGTGATGATTGAGTTTTGAGTAAGTAGCATTATGCTGAAATGTAAACCCATCGTCATTATGAACGTAGGAGGAGGCTCAAATGGGAGTATCATTATTATTCAAACTCTCCTAAATCGTATTATCTGCTATGAATAAACTAGAAATCTAAAGTTGGATATAAAGCTATTGGCATAGTATGACGGTATAACAATGTATAAGTCATAATCCCTCATACATTACTAAATATAAATACAGAAGGTCGTGTATAGGAGGATTACACGACCTTCTGAACGCTGGTAGATTTATATAGTCAAAGAGGGAGCTAAGCGTTTAATATACTTAATATTCGTACTTATAGATTCCGTATGAGGCTTCAAGTTCTTGATTCCTGATAGATTGATAGGTAATTCTATCTAAAGAGTCGGTAGTGAATTCAAATTGCAAAGTATTGACACCTACATTTGGAATATAGCTATCAAAAGTAAGGGTATTAATGAGATAGTTTTGTTGCTGTGAGCCCATATTCAATCCTAATAAAGAAAGGAAATTCAAGCCATTGGAGGTAGCAAGATAATATAGACCCCCATTCAAATATTCCAATAATGGGAAATTGAAATTCGCATTAGGCATAGGAGTACTGCTATAGTTGATAGTAAAATGAGCGACTACCGTAGTATCTTTTAATACTCCATAGTAATTTTCAGCTGTAAGGCTATCTATTTCCAAATAATGATTATATGAAATAATTGCATTGCCGCTAAATAGAAAATCTTTGACTATTGCTCCCGTAAGTGGTACAATATTTCCATTCTCTATATTTGTGGAACTTCCAGACATCTCTATTTGCTGTATTCTTCCAAGCGCATCATAATCAAAGACATATACATATTTATCCATAATTTCTGTGGTATATATTACACTATCTACCCTATTATTATTTGTATTGAAGTAATAAATATAATTTTTCTGAAAGGCAAATCCACCTCCTAAAATACTATAGTATTTTTCATCAATATCAATACTATTTGAATTGTAGGAAATTTTCCTTACATAGTCCATCCACCAATTGTTATTCATCAAATCTAAAGCATGTTCTTCCTGCGTAAGATTACCCAAGGAATTAAAGATATATCTACGTCTTTCGTCACCAACAGCTACTGTTTTACCTGCTACGTTCCTATTTACACCATTGATATTATCTTGTACTATCTTGTATGACTTCTTGATTTTATTATTACTGTTTGGTGTATTCCCACCATTGTTAGGCAAGCAAGAAGTAAGTGTCATGGCTGCTACTATGATACTGCCATAAATAGTTTTAAATAATTTTTTCATAATACTATGTTTTAAAGTTAATAATTATAGATACAAATTTATATGGACATAAGGGGTAAATAAATATAAAAAATAATACATTTGTCTGCATATTATGGAAAATATAAAGCACAAAAATATCTTTATTCAACTATATTTATCTCTTAATAAGGAAGATATTTCAGAATTAAAAAAATATATATTGTCCGAAATATTTGTAAAAAACGAATTGATTATAAATTTATATAAATATTTATTTAGCAGAAAATACTGCAATCACAACAATTGTAGCAGTCGTAAAATATTCAAGCATTTATTTCCAAAAAATGACTACAACGACCTAAAAATGAGGCACTTATATTCTGAAGCAAAAGATGTATTGGAACAATTTCTTGCCATATCTAATTTTAGAGCCGACACGCTAGCTACAAAAAAACACTATATACAATCACTCATCCGCCTCAAAAATCACAATGTAGCGCAAAAAGAGATATTCAAATTTCAAAATATTTTAGAGGCTCTTCCATATCGGAACGCATCATACTATTTTGAAAATCAATATCTTATAGAAACAAAATATATACTTCAAAATGAAATAGAAAGAAACAACACAGGTGATTATTATGAAATATTGGACAACCTCAGCACACAATATGCAATACAAATATTAAAAAACACCTGTATTTATCTTGCGCAAAACCAATTGAAAGAGCATCTAAGAACCTTAGACCCCATAAAGACAATATTAGATACATTAGTAAATGATGACATTGCCAATCTACCTGTAGTAAAACTATACAATAGCCTCTATCAACTCCTTATTACACAGCAAGAAAACTATTTTTTCAATACTAAAGAATATCTATCACATTACAAACTATTGGTTAGCGTCCAAGAGTACAAAGAAGTACTGCTGATGCTTCTAAATTTTTGTATAAAAAAGTATAATAATAATGAAAATAATTTTGGGTATCCTATTCTTGAGTTATATGATGAGGGGCTAATAAATGGGGTGTTCTTAGAAAATAATATTATAAACAAATTTACTTATACAAATTATATCACTATAGCATTAAAACTTAGAGAACCTGAAAAAGCATTTGCGTTATTAGAGAAATTCAAAAAAAATCTACAGAGCGACATTGCCACAGAAACCTATAACTATAATTATTGCAGAGTCCTCTATGTACAGAAAGACTATACGAAAGCTTTAAAAATTATTAACCAAATAAATATTAGTGATGAGCTATGGTCGCTAAATGCCAAAATATTACATATAAAAATACTTTACGATATTGGGTCAACAGAGCTATTAGAGACATTACTTATCAATCTAACTACCCTTATCAAGCGTAAAAAAGGCATAGGTTACCATGGGCAATATTTTCTCAAAGCCATAAAATCTCTCAGACATCTAAAAGATGTAAACTATAAGTCTAAGTCTGAAATAAAGAAGAGAATTGAAAATTTAGAAAAACACCAATACCCCGAATATGACTGGGTAATAGAACGACTACTTGCATTGTAAATAAGAAGACTCCTAAAAATGTGGCAATGAAGATTTCTCCCTATTATTTGTAATCCAAAAGATATTTTGATAAGATTGACTGCCTACTAAAATCTTCTGTATTGAGATTTACACTAAATGCAAGCTAAATATAGCAAGATTTCAAGGACTATAAATATTTCAAAGTACTATATTATGCCTATAATCGGTCATCATATTCCGCTCTACAGCCATATCTAACAATCTTTTTACGGCAGTCTTTCCTGTGTCTCCTAACTGCATAGAATAATCATTTACGTATAGTCTTATATGCTGTAGCATCACCTCTCGCGACATCGTCTGAGCGTACTGCGCACAATAAGTGAGAACCTCATCCTCATGGTCATGTGCATAGGCAAGGCTTTTTTTTATGGCTTGCTCTATATTTTTCAATGTATCATTAGCTATACTTCGCTTCGCAACAATACCGCCCAAGGGTATAGGCAGCCAAGTGAGATTTTCCCAATATTCTCCTAAGTCCACGAGTGACACTAATCCCTTATCCTGATAGGTAAATCTATTCTCATGAATAATAAGTCCAGCATCTACTTCACCTGACACTATCTTATCCTCTACTTCAGAGAATACGCATATTTGGATGTTCTGCAAATCGGGATATAACAGTCGCAGCAGGAAATAGGCGGTAGTATGAATTCCGGGAATAGCAATCTTGGCGTCGCCTATAGAGGATAGCGAAAAACGCTGTTTGCTAATCAATAATGGGCCACAGCCGTTGCCCAATGCTGCTCCGGCATCTAATAATATGTAGTGCGGTAAGACTTGGGCATAAGCACTAAAGCTGAGCTTGGTGACATCGAGTTTTCCCTCTAATGCCCACTGATTCAGTTGTTCTACATCTTCCATGAAAATATCAAACTCTATATGCTCAACACTTACTATACCTTTAAGTAGCGCATAGAAAATATAGGTATCATTGGGACATGGAGAGATGCCTATACTAATTTTGTTTGCCATAATCTAGCAACAATGTTACGCAATAATAGTTGGATTTGGTATTGATACCTGCAAAGATTTATATTTGTATAATGATGACTACGCTGACGTTGGTGATAATTGTGTTTTTGATAGCAGACTATGTATTGGACTGGTATTTAGACAAGCTCAATACCACATCTTGGGAGAAGCCTATACCTGATGAATTAGCAGGTATCTATGATGAGCACAAATATGCCCAAGCACAAGCCTACAATAAAGAAAAAAAGAAAATAGGCAGAATTACCTCATTGTTTAGTACAAGTATTTTGTTATCCATGCTCTTTTTTGGAGGTTTTTCTTTCTTACAATCCATAGTAGAAAATATTACCGCAAATGTTTTGTTACAAGGTCTATTGTATTTCGGCAGCATCGCCATAGCCTCAGACCTGCTAGCTATGCCCTTGAGTATATATAATATTTTTGTCATAGAAGAAAAATTTGGCTTCAATAAGATGTCTTTAGGGACATTTTTTTCTGACAAAGTCAAAGGGTTGCTATTAGGTGCTGTACTTGGTGGAGCTATATATACCGCTATTTATTATTTCTATACTTTTGCAGGCAAAAACTTTTGGATTTATGCTTGGATTTTTATTTCTTTATTCAGTCTGTTTATGGCTGCTTTCTATTCAAGCCTTATTGTTCCAATATTCAACAAACTTTCTCCATTGGATGAAGGCACCCTCAAAACAAAAATAGACGACCTTGCCCTAAAGGTAGGGTTTCCATTACATCGTATTTCTGTAATAGACGGTTCAAAACGCAGTACTAAAGCCAATGCCTATTTTAGTGGCTTGGGCGCAAAAAAGTCTATAGTATTATATGATACGCTCATCAAAGACCATACTGACGATGAATTGCTAAGCATATTGGCTCATGAAGTAGGTCATTACAAACTACATCATATAAAGAAAGGCATTGCTATCTCTATTATCAATACAGGGATACTTTTATTTCTACTTTCTCTATGTGTAGGCCATCCGTCATTTTCAGCGGCATTGGGTGTTTCTAATCCTGTATTTCATATTGGACTTATCGCATTCTCGCTGCTATACAGCCCAATTTCCTTGCTTACTGGTATTCTCACAAATATCATCTCCCGAAAAAATGAATATGAGGCTGACAACTTTGCCAAAGTTTTTACCGGCAGGGAATCTATGATAGCTGCACTGAAAAAATTACACGCCAATACCCTTAGCAACCTCAACCCACATCCATTGTATATATTTTTTCACTACTCCCATCCCTCGTTACTTCAGAGAGTAAGAGCATTAATGAGCTAATATTATATTGTAATGAGATATACCCTGTTATTTACATTTTTGCTTATATATATAAACAATTATAGCCAAAAAATAGTATGTCCACCTCTATATAGTACTGACTCCGCCAAAAATCTCTACCTATCTTTTTTGATAAAAACATCTAGAGACATTACAATAAAGGTAAAAGATAGTACTACGCCCCTTACTTATACGCATTGTAACAAAAGTATATATAGAAAAATCAATAATTTTAGTATAAAAATTCCCGATAATAATTTTGACAAGTATTGCGATATAGAACTCGCCATAAAAAATAATACGCTAGGGACATATACTTTTCCATTACCGAAGTATAACGAGAATGACAGTATAACCTTACTTTTTGGGTCTTGTGCTTTTATAGGTACAGGTATTTATAAGGCGGTAAAAATCCGCAACTCCCTAGATATTTTTACAGCTATGCATAAAGATGCTAATGATGGTATGGTATGGCTGGGTGACAATGTATATTACCTCTTGGAAACACGTAAGGAAAAACTCATGGTGCGTAGAATGGTAAAAATTCGCAAGAAAAAAGACAAGTTACAACAATTTCTTACAGGCACACCGCAATATGCGATATGGGACGATCATGATTTTGGCCCCAATAACTGTGATGGAAGCTTCAAAAATAAATATGCTTCGGAGCGAGTATTCAAGTCCTTCTGGCCCAATCCTTATGACAGCACGCTCACAGCGGGAAACTATTGCGTAGTAAATAAAGGGGATGTGGACGTCTTCCTCCTAGATGATAGATTTTTTTCCAAAAAATGGGAGGCTATGCTCGGTGAGACTCAACTACAATGGCTGATAGAAAAACTAAGCATCTCTACAGCTACTTTTAAGATAATATGTATTGGCAATCAAGTCATCAACCCCAATACTTCTGGCGAAACTTATACCAAATTCACCGCTGAGTACAATAGGCTAATGGAAGCCCTGAAAAATAATAAGATTGAAGGTGTGGTATTTGTAAGTGGAGATCGGCATCATGGCAATCTACAAGTACTTACCCAGCCCGACCTGTATCCCTTATATAATTTCACTACCTCGCCCCTTACCAGCTGGCTAAACCCTCAGAATACTTCAAAATGGGAAAACTCAAACCCTAAAGTAATAAGCGGCACACAAGTGAATGATTATAACTATGGCAAAATCATAGTTTCGGGAATACAGGGTAAAAGAGTACTTACCTTACAATGCAAGTCAGCAAAAGGAGAAATATTTTGGGAGTATAGAATCTCAGAAGAAAGTCTAAAATTAAAATAACGTAGGTTCTGGTTATGCAATATCGGACAGCAAGAAAAGCCCTAGTGGGTGGTTTAGCCTTTTTAAAAATCATCGAAGAAAACAAGCACTTCTAATACGTATTCATTTTTTATTTGTGTATTTTGTACCTATATTATTTCTTATCCCGAACCTACATTAGTTAAAAAAAAATTACCTAAGCTACAGCAAAGCCTTTATTGCCGACAATGAGATTCTAGTATTTACTGCCTTGCTATATCTATGGTTATAACTATGTATCTTCAAGTATAGGAATAAGCTAGCCAAATTACGCCAATGTCCTTGCCAAACGCCAAAAAAAATAGGCAGTACCGCAAGAGCCTATTGCCACACATAGCCACAGCCATTTGAACCCAAAATGTTCTGCTATGAGTGCCCCGCCATAAGGCCCTACAGTCTGTGCTAGTGCCCACGACATAGCATTCCATCCTGCATAGCTACCTCTATTTTGGTCATTGGTTCTGCGTATCCATATAGCATACATTACCGGAAATGCCAACATCTCGCTGAATGTCATCGTTACAGTTACTACAACACTTCCCGTCATCGTAAGTGGCACTAGAAATAGAAATAGAAATAGAAAAGCCATCCCATGCATTAGATGCCCTATAAGTATAGATTTTTGTTTTAGATTTCGCTTTTCTAGTGTATGTACTATAGTCATCTCCATCACCACAATAATCAATCCATTGAGGGTAAACAGAAATCCAATAAAGCTTTCGTTAAAATTGTAAATATTCCTGTAATATGCGGGTAAGTTCGTAAAATGCTGAAAAAACAGAGAAGCAAAAACAAAAGTACTCAGACAAAAGAAAATAAATATTCTATCGTTCAGGGGACTATCTTTAACTGTCAATACTTTGCTTTTGTTTTTATGCGAAAAAGTAAGATTATGGAAGAATAAATAAACAGCTACAGCCGAAAAAATACTAGTGAGACCATCCAACCAAAATAGCAAGTGATAATCTATAGCAGCAACAAAGCCCCCAAGACTTCCCCCTACTGACCATCCTAGATTAAATGCTAGCCTATTCAGCGAGAAGGACTTAGTATTATTTTCGGGCGTAGTAAAATAGCCAATTGCAGTCATATTAGCAGGACGAAAGGCTTCTGATGCCACACTTAGCATAAATGCAGCTACACATATCGCATAATAATGAGTAATATACCCTAAAACAATAAATATGATGCCACTAGTCAAAAGTGTGCCAAACTGTACCACGTAGAAATTGTATTTATCTGTAAGTTTTCCACCTAAATAACTCCCGACTATGCCACCCACTCCAAAACATGCCATCACTAACCCTGCTTCCGAAATACTATAACCCAGTTTACGTGTCATATATATTGTCATAAAGGGATATACCATTGTGCCCATCCTATTGATGAGATTTACAATGCTCAGCCACCATATATTCTGTGGTATTCCTCTATAGGCGCCAAAGTAATAGGATGCTGCTCTTTTTATCATTGAACTGTAGTATCTAGTAAATGACAAATATTCGCAAATGCATCATCATTTGCTTCTATCCAATGGTAATCTTTATCCTTTTTGAACCATGTCATCTGACGTTTAGCATATTGACGAGTACGAATTTTTATCCATTCTATACATTCTTCTTTAGTAAGTTTCCCATCGAAATACTCAAAAAATTCTCTGTAGCCTACGGTATCTAAGGCTCTCAAATCTTTGTAAATCCATACATTCCTAGCCTCGTCCTCCCACCCTTCGTCTAACATTTGCTCAACTCTTGCATTTATTCGGGCTTCTAGTATTTTTTTTTCAGTAACTAATAAAAATTTCAGCACCTCAAAATCTCTATGCTTAGACGCTCCAACTTGAAATGTATGTAAAGGCTTGCCTGTAAACATAAAGACTTCGACAGCGCGTATGAGTCTCCGCTGATTTTTTACGTCTAAATAGTGCAAACTTTCGGGACTTTTATCTTGTAAAAAATCGGTAAGGTAGGTCATGCCTTTGCTTTGATAGTTGCGTTCTACCTCTTCTCGTATATCTTTGGGAATATCGGGAATGGCATCTATACCATGCACTATACTATGTATATACATACCTGTACCTCCCACTAGAATAATAGAATCATATCTTAGGAAGAGCTGGGACAAAAGTTGTAAAGTTTCTTCTTCATAAACAGCAACATCTATAGGTTGATGAATACTATGATTAGCGATACCATAATGTGGTACTGCTGCCAATTGCTCTTTTGAGGGACGGGCTACGCCTATATTCATCTCTCGATATATTTGTCTGGAATCGGCAGATACTATTACGGTATTAAGATATTTAGCCAAACTTATAGCTAGCGAAGTCTTTCCTATGGCTGTAGGACCGGCAATTACTATAAGTTTTTTATCGTGCATACAAATTTTCTAAATACATATAGGCATTACCTCCTATTTTGAGATAAAACCAAATATTTTATAAAGGTAGTAGAAATCAGGAATTACCCTTCTTGTGGTCTGCTAAGAATTGGGCTAACCCAATATCCGTAAGAGGGTGTTTCAGCAAGCCTACGATAGCACTCAGAGGAGCCGTAATCACATCAGCACCTGCTTCGGCACATTTCACTATATGTAATGGATTGCGTATAGATGCTGCCAGTATTTCTGTTTCAAAGACTTGGATAGCAAAAATTTTGCTTATTTGCGATATCAGTTCCATACCATCATAAGTTACATCGTCCAAGCGACCTATGAATGGACTAATATATGTAGCACCTGCTTTGGCTGCCATAATTGCCTGACCGGGAGAGAATACCAAGGTACAGTTGGTGGGTATCTCTTCGTCGTAGAAATATTTTATCGCTTTGATTCCATCTTTTATCATAGGAATTTTTACGACTATGTTTTCATGAATTTTGGATAGCATAAGGCCTTCACGCACCATGCCGTCGTAGTCTGTAGCTATAACTTCAGCACTCACATCACCATCTACCAATTTACATATTTTTTCATAATGCTTCAAGATATTTTTCTCGCCAGTGATGCCTTCTTTAGCCATAAGTGACGGATTGGTAGTTACACCATCCAAAATACCTAAGTCATTTGCTTCTTTGATTTGGTCGAGATTTGCCGTATCTATAAAAAATTTCATAACAAAAAAATAAAAGGCAAGTTACTCATATCGCGCCGCTACAACCGCATACCTTTGCTGCCTTCCGACCCTGGAGGATTTTGCAGGAGCTGACCGTATAAGACTTGCCCGCCACAAATATAGCAATATTTTTATTTTACAATAGGTAAATAAACTATTATTGTATTACGCCTGACCCTATTAATTCCTCACCCTCATACCAAGCGATAAATTGACCCGGTGCTATACCCTTTTGAAGCTGCTCAAAAACGACATACATACCTTTTTCCACAGCGTAAAAAGCAGCATTAGCAAGTGGCTGCCTATAGCGTATCCGAGAGGGATATACCCTTGAAGTAAGTATTTGCAACTCATGAATATCTTTATTATTTACAAATAACGCCGGACGTAGTAAGGCCTGATGTTTCTCACCTTCGCCTACATACACCGTATTGGAAAGCGTATCTATACCTACAATAAACAGTGGCAGTGCAAAACCTCCAATTTTAAGTCCTTTTCTTTGTCCAATGGTATAATAATGAGCCCCGTTATGTTGTCCTATAATTCTGCTTTTTAGTTTTGAAAAATCTATTTTTTGCGTCAATTTTTCCAATATTTTTATATCTTCGATTTTATCGTAAATAAAATCAGGCGTTTTTAATGCCTCTTGCCCGTCTTCTATCAATACCACATTGCCTAGCTTGGGTTTAAGTTGCTGTTGTAAAAAATCCGGCAAGCTTATCTTTCCTACAAAACATAGTCCTTGCGAATCTTTCTTTTGAGCAGTAGGCAATCCAATTTTTGCCGCTATAGCACGAACTTCGGATTTCAGCAAGGTGCCTATAGGGAACATTGCTTTATCCAACTGCTCTTTAGAAATTTGACACAGAAAATAGCTTTGGTCTTTATTGCCATCTTTTCCTGCAAGGAGATGCGAGAAGCCT
Source organism: Chitinophagales bacterium (assembly GCA_044227665.1). Lineage (GTDB taxonomy): Bacteria > Bacteroidota > Bacteroidia > Chitinophagales > JADIYW01 > JBGAWK01. The sequence continues at coordinate 6,988 of JBGAWK010000028.1, read as the reverse complement.
TGTTCATCTACGACTTTTCTACAATAATGACCCGTAGCTACATAATCAGCACCTAATGCCATTGCAGCATTAAGAAATACATCAAACTTAATTTCTCTATTGCAAAGCACATCGGGATTGGGCGTTCTGCCCTGTTCATATTCTCTGAACATATAGTCCACTATTCGTTCTTTGTAAGCAATACTAAGGTCTATAGTATGAAAGGGAATGCCTAAGTGTTCCGCCACTTGCAAGGCATCGTTACTATCCTCTATCCATGGACATTCATTATTGAGTGTAACGCTATCATCGTGCCAATTGCGCATATACATACCTATGACTTCATGCCCTTGCTCTATAAGTAGATGTGCAGCCACACTAGAGTCCACGCCTCCCGATAATCCTACCACTACTCGCGCCATGCTATTCCTCGAACCTCAGATGTTTGATAGTAGTAGCTCTATTCATGAGTTTTTTTAGTGACTCTATGCCTATTCTCAAATGTAAGTCCACAAAGTTTTCCGTAATTTTCCTGTCGCTTTCTTCGGTTTTCACTCCTTCCGGTACCATAGGTTGATCAGACACCAACAATAATGCGCCTATGGGAATTTCATTGGCAAAAGCTACTGTGAATAAGGTTGCCGTTTCCATATCTATAGCCATAGCCCTAATTTTGCGTAGATATTCTTTAAATTCATCATCATGCTCCCACACACGCCTATTGGTAGTATAAACAGTGCCCGTCCAATAGTCCTGATCGTGTTCGCGTATAGAAGTAGATATAGCCTTTTGCAAGGCAAAGGAAGGCAAGGCGGGAACTTCGGCAGGAAAATAGTCATTGGAAGTTCCTTCTCCTCGAATAGCAGCTATTGGCAGTACAAAATCGCCTAAGTTATTCTTCTTTTTCAGCCCTCCGCATTTTCCTAAAAATACTACAGCTTTAGGTCTTATGGCACTCAGCAAATCCACAACAGTAGCAGCCACGGAGCTACCCATACCGAAATTTAATATTGTAATATTATCAGCGGTAGCACTTTTCATGGGACTTTCTAGTCCCTTAATTTTTACGTTGTGTAAATCGGCAAACATGTGTATATACTTATCAAAATTGGTCAAAATAATATACTGCCCAAACTGCTCCAATGGGATACCTGTATATCTAGGTAACCAATTTTGCACTATCTCCTCTTTAGATTTCATACTACAAAAATAGCTTATTTTTTATAGTCATAAAAATCAACTATTTATAGCTCTATTCTCTTCTTTATTTTATTTTTACATCATGTCAAAAAAACATATAGAACTGGAGAAGATTGCATCTCTTCTTTCCGTAAAGACAGAATCTATTGATTTCCTTCATAATATAGATGACGAAGACCTCGAAAAACTCAGGCTACTCATTGTAGATACCGTAGAAATGCGTCGCGACGAAGTATGGAAGCGAGTGGCTAAAGTCACTGGATTTATGCCTAATATCATCAATGCAAAAGTTGCCGAAACCATAGTAGGCCCTTCTATTACGGCAAATCTCAGCTATCATCTTCCCATAAAAGATGTGATTAGTATCATGAAACACCTGAGTGTTCCATTTATGGCTACGACGGCAGAACACATGATTCCCGAACAAAGCAAAGACCTGCTCAGGGACTTGCCTACAGATTTACTAAAAAAGTTAGTAGTACAACTTGTAAAAACCAGCAAACATGTCGTCATCAGTGGCTTTGTAGAATACACCCCTAAATATAAGGTATTGGAGATAGTTCCCGTACTGCCTTCTCCTCGTGATGCCTTGTTTATTGCCCAGTATATTGCAGATAAATCCCTGACGGCGGGAATATTCTCCGCATTGAGTGAAATACAGATGAAAGGTTTGCTTACCCATGCCATGGAGGAAAATATGGAAGATGAGATTATCAGCACCTATCCCCATCTGGATGAAAACACGATGCGCAAGTTAGCGACCTATATCGTTACTGACGAGCGATTGAAAGCTATTTTTAAGTTCAATGCCTGAGCATACTAAAGTATTGATTATTAGGCTAAGCTCTATTGGAGATATAGTGCTTACTAGTGCTTTAGTTCGTTGTATGTTCAATGCCGGATATTCAAAGATAGATTTTCTTACTAAGCCCACCTACGTGGAAGTAGCCAAAGCAATACCCCATATCTCTGATGTATTGGTTACTACTAGTTCGATAAGAAATACAGCAAAAAACATGGTTGCGAGAAACTATGATTTGATAATAGATTTGCAAAACAAGCTTTACACTTTAGGCTTGCGGATGCTCATATCCAAATCAAAATTTTATGTATGGCAAAAAAAATCTATACAAAAACAAATGTATGTTCTGACAAAGAATCCTAAATATCTTCCTAACGAAAATATAGTTGAAAGTTATTTCAATGCCATTAAAACCTTAGATATAAATTATGATGGTCAATATACTGATTTTCATATAGATAAAAATAATACTTACCTACCTTTTAGCCTTCCTGAAATTTACAATGTATGGGTCATGGGTGCTACACACTTTACGAAACGTATGCCAATTACAGAGGTAGAAAAAATCATCAAAAGCTTTGACGTTCCCACAGTAATCTTAGGAGGAAGTGACGTAAATGCTGATGCCGAGGAACTACATCAAAAATTACCTAAATGCACTTATAATCTTTGCGGAAAAACAAATATTGCTACCTCTGCCTATATCATGAAAAATGCTGTTTGTATCTATACACAAGATACGGGAATGATGCATATCGCCGCAGCCTTGGGCTGTGATATCGTCAGCTTTTGGGGAGGGACAACGCCAAAATTGGGATTCAGACCCGAACAAAAAAATGGAAATATGATTAGCTTTATCGAAAAAGAAGACTTAGACTGTAGGCCTTGCTCTAAGTATGGCAGGCGTAGTTGTCCCAAAGGTCATCACCGGTGCATGTACCTTGCCCAAGATTATTTGCAAACATTTTCTATTCATTCATAGTTCTACAAAGATGTTCGACACCTATCAATACCCAATCACAGATACTTCCTTCCTAAATCAACTTATCAAAGACTATATGCAGGGCAAGTTGCCCGATGAAATATTGCCGGAATACAAATACAATCTCGACCACTTCAGGACACATATTGAACAGAAATCCCTACATAAACAAGATAGAAATACAATTGCAGATATATTAAACTATCAAAATAGATTTTATATAGAAAATACTGAAATTCAAATAAATATAGAATTAATAAAAAAAGAAAATACATTCTGCATCACTACAGCGCATCAACTAAATATATTTACCGGACCGCTATATGTCGTCTATAAAATCATAACCTCTATCCTACTGGCGAAAGCCTTAGCCCAAAAATTCCCTGACAATACTTTCGTGCCTGTATATGTGATGGGAACTGAAGATCACGACTTGGAAGAGATACGGCATTTTAGCATATATAATAAGACCCTCTCTTGGGAAACGGCACAAACAGGTGCCTGCGGACGTATGCATACCGAAGGTATAGCACCGCTCATCGCTACGTTACAAGATATCCTTCAAGTGCAGGACAGCGATATCCTCACACTATTGCAAGAGGCATACCACAAAGATACCCTGGCAGAAGCACAGCGATTTCTTATCTATAAAATATTTGAAGGCAAGAATTTAGTTATCGCTGATGGCGACGACAAGGATTTTAAGTCTATGTTTATTCCCATTATGGAAAACGATATCTTCCAAAACGAACCAGAAAAATGGGTAGTCAAACAAAATGAAGTATTAAAAAGCTATAATTATCCCATACAAAGTCATGTGCGCCCCATCAACTTTTTTTACTGTAAAGGCAATATCAGAGAACGGATTATCTTGGATAATAAATTGTATAAAATAAACAATACCAGCATTTTATTTACAAAAGAAGAATTATTACTTGAAATTCATAATCATCCTGAATATTTTAGTCCTAATGTCATCTTACGACCACTGTATCAGCAGACGATTTTGCCTTCTATAGCTTATGTAGGCGGTGGTGGCGAGCTTTCATACTGGCTGCAATTAGTATCGCTATTTGGACACTATGGTGTTCCTTTCCCTAAGCTCATTCTTCGCAACAGTGCCTTAGTCATTCCTGCTCATCTTGCCAAAAAATGGAAAAAATTGGGTTTCTCCGTTATGGATGTATTTTCTTCTTACCTTACACTGAAGCAAGCCTATATTTCTGGTCAGTACGACATCCAAGATCTAAGCCCTGCCATGCAAACAAAAATTCAGGAGCTTTTCCTGCCATTACAGGCACATGCCCTACAAATAGACCCTACCCTTTCGGGATGGCTCAAGGCAGAGCAACAAAAAATGTATAAGCAAGGAGAAGCCATAGTGCAGAGGCTTGCGAAAAGCTTACAGCAAAAGAACAACACTCAACTCCAGCAAATCGAAAATATATTGAAACAGCTTTTCCCTAAGCAGCAGCCCCAAGAACGACACGAGTCTTTTCTATGGTTATGGCATAGCTACGGCAAAGCAGCCATCCTAGATACCCTATTTTCCACCTTCCAGCCTATGCCTACGGAAGTGGCAGTACTGGTGGAAGGGTGATTAATTTCTTCTGTTTTATCTTATATCCAACTATATAGAACATACAAGATATTCCAAAAAGCCTTGCATTATCTCGAATTAAGCAATAGAAAACAAGATAGTTGTATTTACGCTAATAAAATGTGAGCAGTTACAACCAATCCAAGATTGATGTTCTACCTTGTTTGGTTGTGTTTACCCTATAAAATATGGGCAGTTACAACCTGCACATGTATCAATCTCGGTACACAACAGTTGTGTTTACCCTATAAAATGTGGGCAGTTACAACCAAAACAATATTCAACAGATGATAATATAAGTTGTGTTTACCCTATAAAATGTGAGCAGTTACAACTAGTTTCATAGGTAATGAGGCGTTCCTCTCGTTGTGTTTACTCTATAAAATGTGAGCAGTTACAACTGTGCGTTTGAAAACTCATGCTGAATGGGAGTTGTGTTTACTCTATAAAATGTGAGCAGTTACAACGAAAAAACATTAATATATTATCCCAAAAACGTTGTGTTTACTCTATAAAATGTGAGCAGTTACAACATTGAATGACACTCTCTCTGATACATCTTCGTTGTGTTTACTCTATAAAATGTGAGCAGTTACAACTTTGACAGACAATAAAGTGTATAGTCTTCTGTTGTGTTTACTCTATAAAATGTGAGCAGTTACAACGACGAACTTACCTATACTACCATATTCTTGGTTGTGTTTACTCTATAAAATGTGAGCAGTTACAACAATATTGACGGCAGATTGTTTTTATAGCCCGTTGTGTTTACTCTATAAAATGTGAGCAGTTACAACTTCTTACAATACGTCCTCTACCAAACTTATGTTGTGTTTACTCTATAAAATGTGAGCAGTTACAACATGGAACTACAAGAGCAGGCTGAAGCAGCTGTTGTGTTTACTCTATAAAATGTGAGCAGTTACAACGCAATTCTTTCAACCTAGTGGAATGACAGAGTTGTGTTTACTCTATAAAATGTGAGCAGTTACAACAAGAATTTGACAGAAACCTATACAACGACTGTTGTGTTTACTCTATAAAATGTGAGCAGTTACAACTATCCGCAAGCTTTTCAATAGTTTCGTAGGGTTGTGTTTACTCTATAAAATGTGAGCAGTTACAACCGACCTTCGACCTAACATGACTTCTGTTACGTTGTGTTTACTCTATAAAATGTGAGCAGTTACAACAGGTTCAGGCATGACTACAATTAAACAAATGTTGTGTTTACTCTATAAAATGTGAGCAGTTACAACATGTAATTGAAGGCATAAATGAAGCCCCAAGTTGTGTTTACTCTATAAAATGTGAGCAGTTACAACTTCATTTTAGATTAATGAATATTACTCCTAGTTGTGTTTACTCTATAAAATGTGAGCAGTTACAACAGTATGCCGAGATACACAATACAGGAGGCAGTTGTGTTTACTCTATAAAATGTGAGCAGTTACAACTTGAAAACCTTAAAACTAGAGTTGTCATGTGTTGTGTTTACTCTATAAAATGTGAGCAGTTACAACTAGAAAATAAGATAGAAGAGCACAGGTCTAGTTGTGTTTACTCTATAAAATGTGAGCAGTTACAACCATTAAAACAACTCTACTACAAATCGCAAAGTTGTGTTTACTCTATAAAATGTGAGCAGTTACAACGTTTAATTCAGATGGTTCAATAAAGATATGGTTGTGTTTACTCTATAAAATGTGAGCAGTTACAACACTTAGAGGCGAGGGCAGCTAAGTTGAGCAGTTGTGTTTACTCTATAAAATGTGAGCAGTTACAACCTAATGTATTCAAAACACTTTTCAATACTTTGTTTTTACTTAATCTTTGTTTTGAAAAAGTCATCATAATACACATTATTTAGTTTATTATTTCCCATTTTTGGGTTTCTATTCGTTAGCTAATATGTCAAAGAGCGTGGTGTAAAATCGAATTATTTTACCAAAAACAATTGTTTGAAAAATTGTCTTTCTGCGTTCTTTCTCTTTTCTTCTTTTTGTTTATCGGTATCTGTATTTTTACTATTTACTTTTATTTCATCATGCATTTGATTTAAAAATACTAATAGTGTTTTTTTAAGCATATATGGACAATCATCTAATGTTTTGTATTTATTTGGTTTAATTTCTTCATCTACAAATTTCTTTTCTTTTCGTTTAAATGCCGATTTATAAGTTTCATGAATAGGTAAGTTTATATGAAATGCAGTATTTCTACTTTGATCATTAGTAGAAAAATAATTTTTTAAATTCGGAATATCATACATGACTATTCTGTTATATTTGGGTTTGGATTTATGACTTTCTTGTATAGTAAACTTATGCTTCCAAATAAAATATTCTTCCATTGCCATTATACACTGTGTAAACCTACCTTGTTGTGTAATCAAATGATTATTGATAGCACTTAAATTCGCTAT
>JBGAWK010000027.1:0-28828 GCA_044227665.1 Chitinophagales bacterium | reverse complement strand
CCTAAGGTGTAGTCTGTGGTATCGGGGACTGTAGGCAGGATATAGGAGCGCATACCGTGAAGGTCGTCGTCGTCAAAATCATAGAAGGCCAAGGTATCCAACACCGTAGTGCTGCTGTCCTGAGTATAGGCAGCCAGAAGATAGTCATCCAAAAACATGCTGTCGGTAGTGGGCTGCGCCGTTAGATTTATGCCTACGACGATAGTAATATGGGTGCTATCCGGAGCAAAGGTGTAGGCAATACTGTCATTGCTGTTATATTCATAAAGGTTATAAGTAATCATGCCATTTTCACCCAAAAGATTACCTTGGTTGAAAGCAAATACAGTATAATACAAATCAGGCTGCAAGGCATCTGTGGCAAAGGTAAAGACATAGTTCTGTGTCGTATCCACCTCAAAATCATGAGTGGCTACAGCAAAATAATTGCCGCCATCCAGATCATTGTATATCCATTGGGGGAATAATGTCAGCTTGCCTTGTGTGGCAGCGATGCCACAGGAGTCGGTAAATATCGTAGGCAGGGTAGGCGGCGGCTCTGCTGTATATAGGAAATTGTTCATAGGGTGGTGGTTCTGCCAGCCTATGCTGTCATTGCCATAGGTTTCGGAAAGTATAATATTGGAACTGTCCATATCGGGGGTGCTGACGACGACATTATCTACCAAGAACGAAGAAGTGTCACTAGTATTTTCGTCCAGCAAAAATACTACGATATAATCGCTGCTATCTCCGGAAATAAATGACAGACTATAAGTGGAATCATCCTCACTAAAGGTTATAGGCTGTGTAGCCTTGAAGGACTGGTATAGATTCTGTTGATTGATGTTATGGCAGGTTACGGAATCAGGGTCATAAACATAGTGTAAGGCTTTGGCTTTGTCTATGACCAAAGTATAACCCATAGCAGAATTCATCATATTGCGTATGTCGTAAGAGATAGTATTTGCCGAGTTAGGCGACACATGAATGTCAATAGCAGCAATAGTAGGGCTGATGCCATATCCCTCCAGTAGTATAGCACCGAGATTCTGGTCATGGCTTATAGTGCCTAGGGGTGTGAGTAAATCTTTAAAGACGTGCTTATGGAGGGTATTTGTCCAGAGATCCGTATTCTGGGCATCAGTAGTGTCCTGCTGCGCCATCAACTCCACGGGGTCTTCTGCTACAGGTATGAGCGCCTGGTCGTGGAGATCATAAGTGCGCTCGGGCATAATCATGCCAAAGGGGTAGTAGTCGTTGGCGGTAAGGGTGAGTGTCTTGAAAGCCGGCTCGGCACCGGATTTGTATTTGAAGTCCGGTACTGTAGCGAGCACATTACCCAAGTGATTGGTAAGCTCATAGGCGCGATATCCGGTGGCTATACCCTGCGGAGCATTGGAAGGGGTATTGTCGGTATAGTTGTCGTCAATTACAGACATCATACCTACTCTGCTGCTGCCATAAATAGCGTAGTCTGTTTTGGTAGAGGCTTTATCGTTTTTAGTAGAAGTACCTGCAATACATAGGGTATTGCCTTGAGCATCACGAAAATAAAACTCTATATTTTTGTCATTCGGAGTATAATAGTTAATAAATAATTTAGATATTCTATTTCCTGTGGGGTCATATTTATATTGTGTTGTTTCATAACTATTAGCCGTTTGTTTCGTTGTTTCGGAAAGTTTACCATACACATTCCAATGCATGGACAATCCTTCTTTTTCATCACCATCTAATTGCCCTATGGCATCATAGTTGTAATTCCCGTAGTTTTGATTATCAATATCTTCATTAAATGCGTCAGGATTATAGGAATAATTGCTGCCATTATAGTCATATAAATCTATATCCTGAACATAGAGCAGGCGATTAGAGCCGGAAGGATAGTGATATTGTAGGTTATCCATAAGTGTTTTCTCCCCTTGCTTAGGCGCAAATCTTAATAAGTTTAGGATATTGCCACTAGCATCATAAGTAAGGTTTTCATTGTAGGCACTAGGTGTAAGTGTAGTACTAGTAGGCAGATATCCTGTAGCATTGCGCAGGCGGTTCAGTTGGTCATATTTATATTGGAAACAATGGCTAGGTGTCGCAAGAGAAGCGATATGGGTTTGCATGGCTTTGATATTTCCATTGTACAAATCACTATGAGCCTCGAAAGTTGGAGGTGTGAAAATAGGATTAGGGTTTATGGACAAATAGTCTCCATCATAATATTGTAGTGCAAAAGAAGATTGTAAGGTAGGGATATATTTGTTTATATTATTATTGTAGTTGCCATAGATATGGGCAATGTCTGTACCTTTCATCCATCCCTGAAGCGTATATACAAAATCCTGACCTTGAATTTTGTCATGACCTAATTCTATGCGTGCAAGCATACCGTGCATATAGTAGAAGTATCGAGCCTCCAGATTCAATACTTTGTTGTCGTCATAATCAGAATATACATGCGTGATGCGATTATCGGCATCGTAATGGTAATAGTGCTCAAAAGATCTGATGTCGGGATAGCCATTATTCATGGCCATAGATTGCGCACTAGGATTATCTTGGAAGGTGATGTCTTCAAACTTCACTTTGTTGACTTTGCCACTTATGAGATCATACTTATAAGTGGTCTTGGCCAAAATTCTATCGGTATAAGATGCGATGTTATAACTATAGTTAGTATAAGGGATGAGATTTATACTTTGGTAAAGCGTTTTTACATTACCTACCTCATCATAGTTGTAATAATAGGCAGAATTATAAGAAGTATAGTTATTGTCCTTATAAATTGTGGCACTAACTCTGTTTCTTAGGTTCTTTTGTGACACATTTTGTAAAGGTACACTTTCATCATAGTGCGTTTCTGTAATCTGAGATTTTTCTATAATCAGGAGATCTTCTCTATGGATATAATCCTCTGTAGTAGGTGTAGCATTTAGCTTACATTCACCTACTTCTATAGTCCTACCCAATCCATCATATAGGGTATAACTATAATCATTGTTAGCAAATTGCTTGTCATTTTGAGAATATAATAATTGGGTTTTTCTATCAAAATAATAGGAAGAGTTCCCGGCATCAGGTGTATGCTGTTCTACAATTTGTCCTCTTGTATTATATCTGTAATCGGTAGTAAGTGAGTGACTATTGACAAGGGTAGGATTAAGTAAGTTACCGTTTTCATCTATAAAAGATGTGCTTAGTAATTGTACACCTTCAGGAGGCACAGTCTGTATTAGATTGCCGGCTCTGTCATAGTAGTACAAGGTATAGTGATATTCATTGGCTGTAGATTTGAATTTTAGGGATTCACCTGCTAATTGCTGGCAATTACCATAATAGCCCTGATAGAGGGACTGTGTCCAATTGGAAATTAACTGGCCGAAAGTAGATTCTACTAAATCGGTATATTGTTCGTCCTCTAGAGGATTCGGGCAGGAGGGATCTTGCACATCTTCTGTACAAGGTGAATTAATGATGCCTATATTTTTATCTCTCATAAAAGGATCGTAAGCGGCACAAGCAGGCACTGAAACACCGCCATCATTACTTAGCGAAATTTTTAAGTTGGTGATTGCAAATTCCAAAAGTTGTAAATTGAAAATAGGGTCAATATCATATAGTAGCCCAAAATAGGTATGCTCAGGATTATCTAAGTCCGAAATATCAATAGTAAAAGAACAGTGTATTGGCGTATTGGAGAGTTCAATATTTTGTTCCTCCGACAGGGTGCTGGTTTCTGAGAATAGGTCGGAGGAGATAGAACCAAAATTTGTATAGTCAATATTCTCTGAAAAATTTCCATTAGCAGGATTAATGTCGCCAAAATTAAATACGTGTAAATTTGTAGAAAGTTCATCATCACTGCTTACTACCAAAGAGAGCTTCTTTAATTTATTTAAATAATTTTGGATTTGAGTAAAAGTAAAGAAATTGTTTGCATACTCATTACACTTATTGGCTCTGATAATATCAAACTCAAATTCCAACTTTCTGTCATCGAATTGGGCAATATTTGGCAAGCTGGCACTTAGTCCTACAGAATATGGATTGGAAATATTTCTTTTCATTTTTACCGAAAGCTTGTTCTGGCAACTATGATTGGCGCTGATGTTTGTACAATTACCATTGAATATATTTGTAAGACAATTAATAAAATGAAGGTCATTCAAGTTATTGGTGCCGCACATGTATCCATTATTTATGGTATTGCCGGAACAAGCAGAGCTGAAGTCTGTATTATTGGAAGCATCACCATCTATCCACTCAGGGTCGTCGTAGAAATTTATGCTATATAAATACAAGTCTCTATGCAGTATTTCTGGATTGGGTATATTGCTGCAAAGGATACCATCGGGACACAACTTATAATCTGCACTTACTTTATATCCTGTATATTGCTTATTCTGCATATTGGTTCTGTAAAGGATAGGGAAATTAAGGGCAGGTTCTTCTGCCTTGGTAAAATCTCCGAGTGCCGGGTAAGTAAGTTGTCTCATTTGGACGTTTCTGATAAACATATTACAAGGAGATTCGGCGTTGGGGTCAATTAATACAAAGTGCCTAATACAGTCATCGCACTCCCCACTCTGACCCGCTTTTACAGAAAATCCCGATACATCTAAGCTTTGGTTAGGCCCTGTAAATGTGCCATAATAATCTGTACATGTGGATGGTGGCGAATAGGGATTGGTTTGTTTGTTTATATAATCTTTATAAGCATGGAGATAATCCAAAAAACATTCTTCATCAAATACTTTTATGGTTATAGCATTCTCTTCATTTTCCTCTTCCTCTTCAATATAATAGGCATCACATACTAGCGGGTTACAAGCTTGTGGATTGTCATTGTCACTACTCAATATACAGGATGCTCCCAGTGCAGTATAGCCCTCATCTAATATTTTTTGTTGTATTTGATCTATAGTTATCAGTCCAAAGGGATTTTCCTCCGAAATATTTGCATCACTGAGTTCTACAAGAATATTTACCAAAACATCATAGTTATCATTTTCAGTATTGATATCATTGGTGGGGATGTTACAATTAGAGCAATTAATTTGAATTTGTTGTATCAGGTGTGAAGCATAGAGGTTCTTAGCCGTTACAGATGCAGTGGCAGGTATAGATTCATAGGATATTTGTCCTTGTACAGGTTTTAGAAGCGCATAATTATCTTCATAATAGATGTCTCCTTTATCTATATGAAAATCTTCTAAATTTTTTTCTATTAAAAATGTATATAATCCGGTAAATATTGACCAAAATCGTTCCTGCACGACATTTGCAGTAGAGGGACAGTTAAATACATTGTTCCAATCTGTAGTATTGGGTATTGGATTGATGTGATTATAATATAAATCTCTGGTTTTTATAAATTTATTAGTTCCGTTATAAGCAACATGATACACCTTATCCTCTTTGGGATTCAAGTATTCCCATAGACTTACATTATTATTATCGGCATCCTTAATTTCTACAGATGTGTTATTCATGGATAATGAATACTTATCATAGGCATCGTTTATATTGTCTAATAAATCAGCTACTTCCTCAGGGTTTTCCCAATAATCGGTTTCGAAGATGGGATTTTTTGTTTTGTCAAAATTATACACACCACCAATATCTGTAACATAATCTTTTTCCAAGGCTTCACAGAAAGTAGAATTGGTGACATCTAGCATATAAGCTTTTATACCTGCTTCGTCCATACAGTTGAGATAATGCTGATATTCTCTGTGACCTTCTATGAGTTCTTCGGCAAATTCTGATGTCCAATTAACTTTGAGGATATTCATAATTTCCGGAAGTGTTGCATAATCCGGAATCAAGCCACTGTGATTGACTTTAAAATTTTCAAAAGCAGAAGATGATATTAAGGAACTAAAAGCACTATATGCTGCATCTATGTCTTCTTGCTTAATTTGGTCGTCCGGCTGAGCTAAAGCTAAGAAATAAAAGCCATCGGGAGAAAGTTGCGAAAGCATAGCCAAACGCAAACCTTCACAAGAGCGTTCGACATTATACTCTAAATCAATATCTAAGGCTTTACAACTATTGTAAAGGTTGTCATATTGATTTAATATATTTGTCTCTAACTCATCATCAATATCCAAAACATATAACTGATTTGTCAACTGGTCTTTTCCTGAAAGAGCATTTTCTCTATCAAAAACTACGGAGTGGATGATAGCCTTAAATTGTTCTTTTAGTGCGTAAAAGCAATATTCTTCACAATAAAAAGGGTTGTCGTAAGGGCAAGGCGGAAATATTAGATTAGCTTTATAAAAATCTAATATTTCTGAACGCAGATCCGTCTCTTCATTCGCAATATATTCACTAATATTTTCAGAAAGAGTATGATTATTAACTTTAATATTTTTATGTAACGTATATATACCTTCCTTAGTAAATTCTGCAGCAAAGAGCTTCTTAATTGTCTGTGTGGAATTATCACAGAGTTCACTTGTATTTATCAATTCTTCTTGGATATGATTGCTCGAAGTAAAAGTGGAAAGGGAGGTAGGAGGATTAATATAGTCACTTTCTGTAATTGCATAAAGAGGGATTTCTATGCCATCGGGATCTATGATGTTGATATCAAGATGATAAGAGCAATGCAGACATTTTTCAAAAGTATGTTCGTATCCATTGTCGGTATAGATAGTAATTTGGGAGTTAAAATTCTTGACTAATGCTGAATAGTTGAAGAAATAATTTTCTGTAGTTCCAAGGTTTACAAATTTCTGGGTTACACTTAGTCCGTCAGTAGAATTATTATCCAAATGATATTCCATCAATGAAGATTGTAATGATTCCAAGGGTAATAAGTTTGTAGGAGCAGCACCTTTGAGCGCTGTAGCAATTACTTTTCCGGATTGATTTTTATAAGATACACTCGCCTGACCATTAGGGTCTATTGCCACCACTTTGTCATAATATTTGGCATCTCCAATATTTGCGCCAAATAATAAATATAATTCTTGTTGTAAGGGTGTAGTATAATAATATCTCGTATAGTGATTAGTAGTAGTATTAATAGCAAATTGTTCGCCTACACCTGATTGTGCCAATACTCTTCCCGTATTATCCCGCATATATTGTACTAAAGTGCCCACGTACCCGTTTGCATCAGGAAGTAAATCTTTATTTATACAATTTATGAAGGGATTTTGTGGAGAATAATATTTGGCTGCAGCGGAATTTATATCTAGTTTAGGATCTTTATTAATATCATTAATTGTTGCAGGCGTAATAGTAGCACCATTCTTAGTGTTAAGGGTTTGTTGATAAGACAAGGTATTAGTTTCCAGTGGTGCAGGAAGTGTGTTAAATACAGGACGCCCTTCTAGGTCATAATATGTTTCTGCAGATAAAGTAATATTTTCTGAATTCAAATTAGTCAATACTTGTTTACTGCGAAGGAGTCCGTCACTATAGGTTATGACTTCTTTCTTTTTTCCTTCTTCGGCAAAGGTTGTCACCTTGTTCCAGGATTTGTTCTCTTCAAAACCTGTAAGCGTAATATAAGGAATAGAAGGATAAGTCCAATCCCCCATTTTTTGGTGTGTGTAATTTTCATTTCCGTCTTCAATATGAATACCAACTGGTCGGATGCGATAATATAACCTTCCTGATGGGAAGGTAGCATCTAGCGAATATTGGGTATTACTGGTAAAGACATTCCAACTGCGCTTCTTGAAAAGAATATCTATGGGTTCTCTATTCACTGTTTTTGCATCACTATAGGCAAATTCTAATTCATAACTAAGTGCCTCGGTCTTTGCAGACCAGGAGAAGTTCACTTTTTGATTGCTTAGATCATAGATACCTTTTAGGTTGCTGACGGTAGCGGAAGAAGAAAGGTAGGGTATATGTAGAATATTTAAGGATAATTCTAGATAAATATCGTCGGGCAAGTCAGAAACACTCATTATTGTGCCATTATTATTTTCGGCTTTTAGATTGCCTAAGCCAAGAGTATATGTGTAGGAATTCTGAGTAGGAGATGAGGTAGGTAAAGGTATTATATCCATAAGTTTCTGTCCGGAAACTTGGAAATCATATACATTCAAAATTGGACTGCCGGAAGAAATAATACTTAATTTCCAATTAGAATTTAAAGCTTCATTGAAATTATGACCATATACCAATCGCAATTGAGGTTGGTATATAAGGATATCTTTACTGTCGTAAGAGGGATTTAAATCTGCAACCATGAGGGTGGTAGGTGTGGTCTCAATGTCGGCAATCTTTACGGTAGCAATCAAATTATGGGTCAATATTTCTCCGTAATCTTTTTCTGCCTCCAAAAGGATAACTTTATCTTCAGCCATACATCCACCATCACCGGTAACTTTCAGAGAATATTCTCCGGCTACATTTGTCACAAAACTATTAGCTGTAGAAATAATTTGACCATTTTTACTCCAAATACTTTCTGATATAGAAGTAAAATTTGAAGTGAAAGATAAGGTAATATTATCTTCGCCAGAATGTATGTATGGCTGAATGGGTGCAATGATATCTACATACTTTTCATCTCGTTTTAGATGTACTGTTTGATATTCCATACATCCCTCGGGGGTTACGGCTTTATGCGTATATAATGCAGGATAGGATAGTATTTCATCTTGATTACATGAGAAAGGTATGGCATCGCCATCTCTGTACCAATAGTATTTTACAAAATTTTGTGCCTCACTGCTGACGGTAGGTGTATATATAGGGTGTATAGTTACAGGTGTGCAACTTACTATGGGGTTATCTTCTATATCGAAGGTAATAACGGGTACTTTGTCTAAATGTAGTTTGAATTTATGAGTAAGTTCACATCCTAAATTTGTAATTACGGAAACAGCCATATTTACATAGCGATCCTCACTATTGGTAATTCCAACAAAATCGGGATTAGATAAAATAGCATATAAGTCACTATTAATGGGAAGCGTAATATTGGTTTCCCCATCAGCAAAAGGCTTCACTTTGCTTGGTGCTGGAGCTGGATTATAAACTTCGTACTCCTCTATGTTGTCTCTATTTGGATCGTAATACCATTTTACAGAAGCAGGATCAAAAGTCATAGAATTAAGTCCTGCTGTGGAAGAGCTATTTAATTTTACATTTTCAGCATAAAAAATTGCATCCAAATCATTATCCTCAAAAAAATGTCTTAAATCACTCTGGCAAATATGGTAATTTTCCGACATGGGTATTGCTGGACAGGGTTCTTGGATGAGGTATGTCTCTATCGTACACTCTACTTGCTTTTTCTTATCTCTTCTCCTTCTTACTCCTGAATCGTAAAGTATAATATGTGTGCTGGTTTGTAAACCGTGAACTAAAGTTATGTTAATGTTCTCCGTCTCGCTAAAAGCTTTTCCGTCTCTGTCATTGCCACATCCGCGCACTTTTCTTTTGTCTCCTTCTAACCAGATTTTGAGGTCTTTATCTGCTACATCAGCGCAAAATTCTAGTTCATATTCTATCTTTACCTGATCTTTTGTACAATATTCTACACTTTTGTAATGTGATGAAATATAGGTGGTATTCTCTGGAAATTCAATATATGAATCTTTTAAGTGAATAGACCAGTATTCCTTAAATTGCTGAACATTTATTGTTAAAGTTACTTTCAGTTTATAGCTCTTATCATCACCTGTGGGTAAGGAATTTTGAGCATTAACATTACTATGAGATAGAATGCTTAGAATAAGCAAAATATTTGAAACGCATATTTTTAAAAAATAATTTTTCATAATAAGTGTATTATGGTTCAGACAATATTTGTACTGTGTAACTTGCATAATTACTATTTGCTACGTAATTATTACCATTAAATTCTATATAGGGACTAATATCAAACTCGGTTCTATATTGAATCAATGTATCAAATTTATTATACAAGTAAGTGTATGTATTGATAAAATTTTCATCAGGCATATAATACACAGACTTTAGGACTTTTCCAGCACTGTCAATTGTAAAAGACATTCCTTTGTAGAATCCATAGTCCGTATTGATAAATAAAGTTTGAGTGGAATCAGTAGCGCTTAGCTCTATAGAATCGAGGGTGGAGATAGTGCCCATAATTTGCCCTAAATCATATTCTCTGTCAGCAACTAATTGTAATGTATCTAAAGGAAATACTCGAATTTTTTTTATTCTGTGGTCAATCTGTATGATTAGGCTATCATTCATGATTTCTGTCACACCATCACAATTGCTATAATAGAATTGCTGGTATCGCAGAAAGGTGCAGGTGTCTGTCACCAGAGTTTCTGAGGAATCCGTAGTAATAGATATCGTAAATTCTAGTTCAAAATCTTGATGCAAATTATTATAAGTATATAACTTCATAAGAGCAGAGTCTATAATAGGGTCGCTACTTGCAATGGACAAGGTAGGTAATAGAAAAACAAATACAGCGATACTGAATTGTAGGCATAATAATTTTAGAGTTACTATTTTCATGAAGTTATTTTTTTATATAGCTATTTGAAGTTTGAAGAGTTTTTATACCTTCAGTTGTTTCTTTTTTTGTAGAGAAAAGATTGCCTTGTTCATCATATTGATAAAAAGTGGCATAATTATTTTGGTCTAATGTTGCCAATAGTCTATAATTGGAAGGGTCATATACATACGTTTGCATATTGGCATTAAAAGGAAAAATTCTGATATCATCATAATATACAGAATTACCATCATTAGACATAGAGAGTAGTGTGGTTTTAAATCCCTTAGGATCAATTGGCGTTTCAAAGGTAATTTCTAGTCTTTGCCAGCCATTAATAGTATTATCCCTAGGATATAGGATATGTTGTACATTACTATTACTATATTCTAGCCTGATTAATGGAGTGTTGAAAAAGGATTCAGGTGTAAGATTATCGTGGTTGTCAGTATGTACCCAACATGAAAATACATATTTGGTATTGGGTATAAGATGTATATCTGGATGTACGAGAGTTGTAGATTCGCTTACTTTGAGACACTGATTACCAGTATGTGCAATAGAATTACAAACTTCGGCAGAAGTAAAATCTTGACCCTTCATATAATAAGTGGTCTCTAGCAATAGTTTTCCTTGCCAGGGGCTACAATTATAGATATCTGGGTTGAATCCGGGTACTCCTTTATCAAACTCTAATATTTTATATTTGGAGAGTCCAGTACCTTGAATTATATGAAGTGGGTTGATAAATTCAGTAGGTATATCTGTAAGTTTTGTTTGATATGATGAAGTATATGTGCCCACAGATTTTTGTCCTATACTTGTAGGAATAGTACTTGCAAATACGTGAGCTACAAAAGGCTCTGTACCACATACACTACTCAAATTTCTGTCCACCATTGCATGATTGGCCATGCCGTTTCTGATAATAAATTCCTGATAAGTAGGAACATTACCTTCTGTATAATGTAAAGCGAATTCGAAATTATTAGGCGTATTATTAAGGTTAGTTGCTGTAGCCGTTAATTCTTCAAAATTCTCATAGGCAATTTCATTATATCCAGCATTGGAAGCCACAGCTATGGGTTGCGTACCCTTAAGTCCATATATGGCAGCACTTTTATTTCCTAGTATGTCTTTACTCTCCAGCTCAAAACTCTGTGGATTATAACTGGAAATAGCATTATTTTTTATCCATAAAGGATTACAACTTTGGAAGGAAGGATTGTTGTATAATGGTAAAGGCATATTATTGTATATACCATCCGGATTACCAGTTACTTTGGAAAGATTTGGACTGCTACCAGTAGTCCTTTCGCGTTTATTCAGGTAATCAAAGGAAGAGGAAGGCTTATAAAGTCCTGCTATTCCCGATAAGTATGGATTAGTATGCATATATTTGGAAATCTCATCTGTAGAATTCCATGGGATGCTGCCTAATACTGGTGTCCATGTGTGCTCATACTCTGTGTATCCACCAGAAATTACCTTGTCAATATCTGTAACTAGTGAGTGGGGAAGGTTTAAGTCCGATACCTGTACGTAGTCTTTGCCGGTACATCCATTATTAATAGTAGCTTCTAAATAGTATAAACCACCATCCCCTTCCTTTAAAGATAATTTCTCACTATGTGCTATTGGCTGATCTCCATTGCATACTTTATACCATGTATAATTCGAATATTTAGGAATATAATCTAAAATTTTTTGTGGTTCTATTGTTAGTATCTTCACAGGATTATTAGGCATAGAGTATAGAATAGCGTCATCACCTATCTCTACAATTCTATTCAATTCGAGGCAAATATCTTCACTATAGTATGTGTTACAGCCCTGTATAGGATCTAGCCCTGAACTATTATTTTTAAGATTTCTGATAACTTCCACATTGTATTTTCCAATACCTAAATTAATAAAATTAATACCCGAAACTTCATTTATTTTAGAATATTCAAGTATCTGAGAGGCATACAAATATTTGCCACAAGCTTCATTGCCAATAACTTCATCGTCACATTCTTTATTTACATAAGAATTTGGATCAAAAGATCCATATTTCAAATCCTCATATTTATATAGATTTGCTACATAATTATATTTAGAAGGATCGCTATTAAAATCAACTAAATAATTGCTAATATTAATGAATATACTTCCATTAAAATTGGCATCACAATCTAGACAATCCGGAAATTTCTCACAATTATTCAATTGATAAGAACTTATAGGACAATTATCTGATACAATACAAGGAGGAAATTTAACAATTTCAAAAGGAAGTTGGTCAATTACATAAAACGCTGCATGTTGCAAACACACCCCACCCTCTGAGTATTTAAAATAGTATATTCCACTATTACTAAATACAAATTCACAACCATTAATAGAAGAGCAATTAGTTATATCAAAAGAATAAATGCTATTATTGAAAACGTATTCTAAATTGCCAGAATAATTCTCTAAAAAAAGTTGTATTTTATCCCCTACACAGAAATAGGTCTTATTAGAAGGGTTTACAAGAATATTTCCACTACAACCACCACCACCACCACCATCATAAGTGTACCAATATGGTAAACATATTTCGTTTATGGTAGAGTTGTTATCAACTTCCACAGTTTTACAAATAGTGTAAGTACCACCTGTTGTAAATTCTGTGCAAGTAAATTGTGTTGTATCATTAGTAGCCGTACAATTTAGAGTAGTATTACAATCCTGAGTAGTAATCGAATAACTTACTTTTACAGAACTGTTATTGCCGGAAATGTAATAATGTCCATCACTTATACCAGGCAGACCGATACCTGTAGTATTCCCACTTGGAGGATTATATGTGAACTTACCACATACAGTAGCTGAATGAACATTATTATCTGCGTTATTATGAGGATTGTACATTCCTATACTATGACAAGCTCCATTCGTAACCATTTCGTATGTATTATTCACATAACTATAAAATGAATAATAACCATAAGTACCACAATCGGCATCACTACAGCTATTGCAACTAGAATTATCACATTCAAAGGTGGCAGTAGTAAATATTCCTAAAGATTCATTGTCAAAGTCTATGGAATATCCTATACTATTATCATTATTATTAATAAGAATATATACAACATCACCTTCTTCAACTTCGATACTATTGGAAAAAGGGTTTCCAATAGCGTCATTGGTATTATTATTATCAATTCCTTTTAATCCTGTTGCGCTAGTACTATTTTTATAATTACATCTTTCTGGTTCTTCAGAAGGACCATCATTTTCAGAAGGTTCTTTCCATACTGCGAAATCATAATCCGATAGATTCGCAGGGACAGAATTTATCACAAACTCAAGTACTCCTGGTGAAGCTACTATCAATTTATACCACATAGACCGCGTATCACCATTAGATAAACAACCACAGTTAACTGTGCCTGTTGAATTTTTAATACAATCATGATAACTATTGTCAGTTATAAATGGCTCTCGCTGATTATTGCAAATTTGAATGGGATCTGTCCACGATTTTCCATGGAGTAGATCTGAAGATTGAGCCTTGCAGTTGGGAATATTTCCTGTATAAAATAGTTCAATCAGGAATATAAAAATGATATTGCTATACTTCATATCCATTATTCATTAGGGTTACAACTTTCGGGCACTTTTGACGTAGGTATCGGCGGTATTTTTAATGTGGTATAATTACCGGCAGAAGCATTAAGGATATTTCGTCGCCCAGAGCGGATTATCCTAATGAAGTAATTCTCTGTTGAGGAAATAGGTATGACATTGCTAGTGACCATATCAAAACAAAAAGCAGAAGCATTCATGAACTTCGTAATTACAGCTATGGATAATATTTTTCTTTTATTTTCATTATCTATAGTATATATTTCTATTTCATCTCCTTGGAATAGTCTGTTCATTTCATCCGTATTACTTTGGAGAAGGAAAGTATATTCTTTGATATTTTTTTCATTGGCATTATATTTTATCTTACCTTGAAGAATTAGATTTTCATTTTGGTAAGCTGCACCCATATTTTCATAAACCATGTGAGCAGGGATATTATAATTATATAAGTTTTCGCCGAATTCATTATTCAGTGAACTTAATACTACTGAACCGGTAGTAGCATCATAGAGCTTATTATGGGTTTCTACTACAGCACCGTCTTGTGTGGCAATAATTTTTTGCAAGATTCCACTTCTGTTTACAATTTTAGTAGAGACTATTGTAGCTGTATTCATATAATAATATGTTGAAGACATAAATACTGTAATTATATCTGCGGGTACTGGAATAGTATATACATTGTGATTTACATCTACATTTACATGAAAAGATTCAGAAATACTATGGCGTGCATCTATATAATGTTCTGCTTCTACACCATAAATTTTATCTTTAACTATATTGTCGCCATAATATGCAATAGTATGTATTGCACTATTTAATGTATTTGCCAATCGTCCATTAGCTATTTTTTGTGGTCCTAGATTATAGATATACTCCATGGAACTAAAGGGTTCACTTTCAAAACTACCAGTACTGGTTTGTGCAAAATTTTCTATTCTTTTCTGTTTGCCATGCATATCATTATTTTCGATGTAGTAGCCTTGTGTAGCTCCTAATGAAAAAGATTTATTTACGCCCAACAATCTCGATATTGCAGGGGGATTATATTCTATTAATGTTTTAGAGCCATAATCTATGCCATTGATAGAAGTGCGTTGCAAAGGTGAACAGTCCACAATTGTAGGAAAGTCTTTGTATGTATAGAATTCGTTTATATTTTTGCCTGTAGTGAACTTATATTTTGTATCCGGATCCGTAGGTGAATTTGCTACATTGTCTGATGCAATACTTTTTACAGTCACTTTGCTATAGCCTATTGATGCGGAAGGAAATAGTGAATAACAATACGGCAACTCGAAAAATGAAAATTGAGAGGTCCTTAGTCCTATATTTTGCGACCATTTTTTTGCTGAACGCAATACTGTTTCATCACCACCAATAAAGGGTTCGTTTGTAGCTACGCCCGAAGATATTATCAGATTGGGGTATGCTGGATCTGAAGTAGTATATTCATATACCTGTCCTAGCTGTACATCATTATTCAAAGGATCTTCTTTTATGGTTATTTTTTTTACCCTAGATCCACCGCCCAATTTTACTCCATCCAAAACACCCAACTTAATAAAAGACTTTGTATAATCAATATCTATTAGACTTCCATAATTGTGAGTGTTTGCCTCTGTTAAAAAATTTTGACCTATAACAGGAAAAGATAGTAATGAAACTGCCATTTTTGTGAGTATGCCCATTTTTTCTTTTCCAGACAATTCTTTGTCACCTAAAGGATCATTAAATTCATCACCCACTAAGTCAGGTCTATTCATTTGCATATAGTTCCATGCAGATTTTTGTAATGGATGGTTATTTAGATGGTCTTTTTTGCCAAGTGTTATGTTGATTACTTTAATATATGCCATATTATTTTCAAATCCTATGGGGTCAATTTTGTCTATGTCCAAATACCCGGTAACATATTCGTAATTAGTTCCGCCTTTATTTCTCAGATTTGTAAAGATTCTGAAATAAAGTTGCCTATTTCCTTTCTCATCAGCAGGGGGTAGATATCTTCTCAATTGTTCTTGAGTGGTACAAGTAGCATCGTGTTGAAAATAAATTTTATAAGCAAATAAATTGGGTCCTAGTTGTTCCGTATTAGCAGAACTAATTTGCACCATTTCTGTAGCAGGTAGATTCTGTACAAATGCGTAGTCATCACTTTCATAATCTACTTGAATTTGTGCACCAGTAGGTAAAGAAATTTTTATCAATGACCATGCAGAAGCATTTTCATCTGCCTTTTGTTTGTTCTGGTAAGTATAGGGAAAATTAAGATTGCCTATATCATTAGGAACAAAACTTTGATAATGTCCCCATCTATCATAATTTGAGTTATTATAATTTGGGTTTATAGTACTATAGGTAAAATTATATTTATTATCAGCACCTCTTAAGTTTTTTTCATAAGTAAAATACAAAGATTTCAGGGTAAGTTTACCTTCATTGCCAATTGCATTGGGAACATTCTTACATAAAGAGTTATCGTAACCGAAATGTACTGTCTTAATAGGTATAGATGTATTATTTTTAGAGAAAAGTTCTATTTTATTTAAACTATACGACTTGACATCACTGCTGGGATTGTAATCATTTGTGAATTCATTTTCTGAGGCTTCTTTACCATCATTTCTATTCTCATTTAGCGTAAATTTTGCTGAATGTGTAGCAGTGCTAGCTTCGTCTAAATAATAAGTATATCTTATTCCATACATATAACTACCTAGGTCGTCACTATTTTTGGAATATTCATTCCTGATAAAATTTGCTCCTGTATATGGTGCTCTCCAATGATAATCACCTTTACTATTATACGCGAATTTCACCCAATATCCAAAATCATCATCAGTAGGGCCGTCATTTTTTACATCTACATAATCTGGTCCCACAATAGCCGTTAATAAATAGGAATAGACATAGGGAGGTATGGACTTCCTTTCAAGTGTTTCTGTACCCACACTATGGTCGGGATATTGGTTTGTACTTGTATGGTATATATCTGTACTAAATGCATCTTTATCTGTTTCAGTAGTGCTAAAGGAACATTCAATATGTTCGGAATTATATGCAGGTAATGCATAAATATAACGCATACCATTTTCGGCCTTTATTTCAAAAGCTGCAATATGATGTTCTTTTTTGAATTGATTTATTTCAGCTTTTCCTGAATTGTCTATATATAATTCATAATTATATATTTTAGGCATTTTTACTAGCTCGTCAAATCTAAAATATACTACGGATTTTGTTCTATTATCTCTTTCGGAATACTGATAATTTGGATTCGGGATATCATCAAGATAAGTTTTGTGAATAAAGCCTGTTCCTAAACTAGTTTCTCTACCATTATCATATATTTTAGCATACCCCGGTGAATAATCTAAAATATAATTTGACAAACTTGAAGGATTTTCGGGTCCATTATCCCCTTGAATTTTAAAGTAATAAGGTTCATCTTTCCTTTGTAAAGTTTTATTTGTCGGAAATTCATCATAAGGATATTTAAAATCAGCTTTATTCACGATAGCATCTGGATTACTGGATGTCCAAGAGCTTGATTCTTCACTACCCATACCATAACCTATAGATACACCTAAATGGTTAGAGATTTCACCAAGACCCCATTCAAAAGCAAATGCTCCACTGTAATTATCTGATTCTACAGGATCATCTTTTAATATTCCTACATCTGAACGATACAATCTCATTTCCCCACTTAAACCTTGACCTGAAATACTGTATATATCATAAGTAGCATAGGCATTAGGTAAATTTGGTGATTTTGCACTTAAAGAGTTATCATTATCTCTATTAAAATCCATCATGAAGTTATCACTAGTAGGATTCTGATGTAAATTCATAAAACCATATCCGGAATATTCTACAGGCTCAAGTTTGTTTTTCAACTTATGTATGCTAAAGTTTCCGCTTATTGGAATATCTGAGAATAGTCCGACTTTATCTGTACCTAATTTTAGAGTTAGATTCACATCACTTCCTATAAAAGATTTTTGTACTGTAGGTGTATATGTTACTTGTCCGATGTTAAAACTTCCACTATTAGAATAATCGCTGATACTTTTACCTAAAGAAACAGATTGCAACCCTACGTTTGAATTGAAGTTGGCTGATATATTAAGCCCCATTGACTGGTGCTTATTTTCACTAATTTCTTTTGTTATTCCCAAACTAGGCGTTGTAGTTTTTCCTTCTTGATTATCATCAGTAATAGAAAGTCCTAAATTAGCTGACAAGCTAGATGTTAAATCTAAAGATAAATCCATATTTAATCCGGAGGAAATTCCCATACCTTTATATGAATCATAATAAACACCTAAATTTTTTGTAATACCCCCCATTCTTACACCTAAAATTTCCCAATCTAAACCTGCTTGTACATTTATACCTAAACGCCAGTTGCTTTTCATGTCTGAAATCACAGAAATTTTATCTTCTCCGTTAAACTCGTCAGGGAGTCCTCTCATTGTACGATTTATTGCTCCAGGGGTTACGTTCCAACCTAATCCTACCCAAGTGGCTTCCTGATCCATAGTTATACCTGAGCGATACGAAAGGTTAAATGGGTAGCTGCCATTTGGGCCTGGTAATTCAAATAAAGGAATATTGTAGGTAAAATCTCCTGTAAATAAGTCTACCATATCGCTGGTGCCATAGGGTACAAATTGTTGATTTTCGGGTTGCTGTGGACCGCTGGTAAGAGAAAATACATCACTTGTGCCCACACAAAGAAAGAAAATGACTATGGTTATTATCAATCTCATCATTATATTTTTTTGAATTTAAAATATTGTTTATCGCCTTTTGGGCCAACGATCTCTACCGTATATATAGCCCCTATTACTTCATCAAAGTCCTCGAAAATAGTATCAAAGCTCAGCTGTAAATAATTTATGCCATTATGTATAGGTGTGGTTGTAGAATTTGAAATCTGTATCTCTTTTACATCATCACCATTACTGATTATAAGGGTAATTTTATCGTTTTCGTATTTTTCTTCATATTTGAAATTTAGAGTAGATTCATCTACATAATACACAAAATGATCTAATTTTAAGGAGGGCTCAATAAATAAAGGATTTGAACTAGAAATACTATTTTGTATATAATTTGTACAGCCTATAGTCTTAAATTGTTCTATTGTAGAAGATGCTAAATATTGCTTGGTTTGTACTGGATTACCTTCAATTTCTTCGGTGACAAATTTGTAAGCTTTTATTTGCCATACATAATCTGTACATGTATTTAATGAAGTATTTATCGAAGATAAAAAGGTTTGAGTGCAAGATAATTCACTATTCATAAATAATGGATTTTGAATACTCAAGGTAGGACTTTGATTAATTAATGGAGCAACAATACATTCTAAATATTCACACTCGGATATATTGCCGGAAATTGTCCAACTAAATGAAGGTGTAGTGCTTACATTGTCGGGACTACCTGCAAGCGGATTCAATAATATCTGACTGATAATATTAAAAGTCTTTAATAATGAAAATAATATTAATAAGTGTTTTTTCATGTCTATATATTAATTATACACTGTGCTAAGAATTGAAAAAAATGATTTGGTGCTGCATCCGTCGAACGCATAAGATGATACCCACCGCCTATATTAAATTTTGTTCTCTGGCAAGGGACATATTGCAGGGATGGAATAATATCCACTCTTATATTTCCAATATCATCATAACCTATCATAGTACTAGTAATATTAGTTAATTTATTGTTAATATTCAAAGAAAAATTAAAATTATTTTGAATTATTTTTTGTCGAGAAATAGTATCACCAGATATAAAACTAATAGATAATATGTTAGAAATTGTAAATCCTGAATTTACATTCAAATTTTCTATTATAGATATATTGTGCTTACTGAATTTTGAGATATAAAAGGTTTGTATTTCAGTAGGTGTTTGATTGAGATACCAAGGAATTATCTGATTTACTTGACTAAAACTATAGATAAGAGAAGAAGAATATGTGTTTTTATTTTTAATAATATTTTTAGTTGCTACAATATTTAAGTTATAAAATATTGAATGCATACTAAAGTGGGAATGAATATATTTCTGAATAATAGGTATATAACTTATAGATAAATCAAACGTATTTTTTCCAATATAATTAATGCTAAAATCAACAATATGTGAGTTTTTTAAAAAGCGACTTGAATCAATTGCAAAATCCAGATAGTTATATCTAGCCTTACTAATCAATTGTCTATCAATCATATTTACGATAAAGGAAGACTCTAAATTTTTACTATACTTTAATAAATTAGAATTTCCAGAGGAGTAAAAATTGGGCGTATTATAATTGAACCTTGTATTCCATTGAGAATTTTTAGTAAACTGAATTGACTTAATAATATTAACACCGAAATCATGTTTATTATTAGATAAAGAATCTTTGTAATAAGATTGAAAGCCTTCAAACTGAAGCCGTACAATATTTTTTATTGTTACATTCTTTAATATAAGGCTATTGGCTATATTGTTTGTACCAAAACTTCCTTGATTATTGAATATAGAATGAATATCTAATAACAAATTCCTTTTCATTTTTAGAGTGAATGAATTTGCCATAAAGAAATTTTTAGGATAATTTTTATAGAGATTTTTTTTACCCAAAGAAGTGGAAGTCCCAATTTTTTTACCTTCATAACTGTATGAAATTCCTTTCACGATTGTTCCGTCATAAATCATTGATACCTTTGGATGTATTACATCTATGATTTGAAAATTAGAGGTTTTTGATAGTAACGTTTCTAATTTTTTTACTTTATCCATTAACTTTATTACAGACGTGACATCCGAATAATTTAGGATTTCTTCTATTCTCTTATTTTTTAAATCTTTATACTTTTCTAATTCTTCTTCGTATTTTTCATATTTTTTGAATTCGTTTAAATAATTCTTATAATTGGTGTAATCCTCAAATACTTTCTTATCAATTTTAATCTGACTATTTATAGAGTCAAATAAATTAAGGTAATTAGAAATATGATTTTTATATAACGAAGTATCAATAATGGATGAAAAGTCATTAGTGTTTAATGTATCAAAATTAAACTGATTATATTTTTCTAATATACTTGTTATCTCAGTCTTATCAATATTGGAATAATGGTGATAGTTATCTATAATTTTATCATAATAACTAGAAATTGAATCATAATAAGATGTATTATTTTGTAGATAGGATAGATTCAATAAGTTGTCACGAGAATTCAAAATGCTGTCAATTATTTTGTCTTTATCCACATTTACTAAAGATTTAGCAATACTATCTTTGAGTTTGTAGATATATTGAGGTGAAAAATTTAATTTGTCATCCATGCTTCGTGACAGTTTTTCGATAAGTAATTTTTTGAATAGCTCTTTATCAAATGAAATATTGATAAAATTATTATCTGCAAAATTTTTTGTTTTGTATTCTATTATTTGACCAGTCAAGGTTAAGGGCAAGATTCCAACTCTCAAATTTGCATTAAAATTTAATTTGCTATAACTTGGGAAAGTATTTTCATAATTAGAATTTATCCCGAAATAATATGAATTTAAATTATTAATAGTTAAACCTAGGGAAAGGTTACCTTTAATCAATGAATCTAATTTGAATTTTTGATTCTGATTATCAGAGTTTAGGACATAGTGCTCATAGCATAGTAGTGTGTTTCCGGGGAATCTAAACAGCTTATAATCTACATTTACAAGACTTTTTGTTTTGTATTCAATGGATTTATTGATAGTTTCTATTAATTCATAATTCTGTTTATGAAAAAGTTGGTTGCCATTACTGATTTTGAAAGGAGATGTCTTTGCCATATAGCATAGACCATCTTCATTAGTTGTAATCGAAATTTCCAATATACAATTTTCATCTATACTATTATTTTGAATAAAGATAGTATAGACATCATCAATATGGTTGATAGTCAAAGAACTAGGTGAAATTTTAAATTGTGCAGTGCTATTGCAAGATATGGAAAGTGCGAATATGAGGATGATAAGAAGCACAAATATAAAGATAAATGAAAGCTTTGTACAATTACATATTTTAACGTAATTCGGTATAAATATTTATCTATTCAAGAAAATAAAACAGACAATTTCCTGAATGGTTTTGTTGTAATTTTATGAGGTTACGGCTGGACTTAGTTGTTGGTGGAAATACCGACAACGGCGAGACTTATTCTGTCATGAAATTGGCAAACATATCTATCATTACCCCAATAAATGAAATACTTACGCCAAAGATGAAATAAGCTAAGGTCTTTTGGTAATAAACTTCTGCCGTATCTTTTGGATAGTTCTTTTTTAATATCCTGTTCAACACTATGATTAAGCAAATAACGCCTATTAGGATACATATCCCGATTATATAGGCAAAGAAGTTACTTACCTGACTTTCAGACTTTACAAATGTTGCAGCAAAATTAAGGATAAATCCTAAAATAATTCCCGTAGCTGTTACCAAAGGTTGGCGGTATGCTTGAATTTCATCTCCCATGTCTACTTTTTTATTTATTATACAGATTAATAAATTTCATCATGGAATGCTGTATTACTTGCCGAAAAACCAAAAATGGGTCTGTCCGTAGTTTCGGACATCTATAAGTAAGGGATGTGTGGTGAAATCATGTTTTGGGGATGTCTCCAATACAAAGAGCGTTTCCTCATTCACCAAAGCAGAACCAAATACCATATCTGGTATGCTGTCTATTTGTTCGAGGGCGTATGGCGGTCCAGCAAATATAAGATCATAATCTTGTTTGGATTGCTGAATAAAGACTAATGCGTCTCCAGTGAGTATCGTAGCAAATTCCGTCATGTGTAGAACTTCTGCCATTTTCTTCTGGAAATTTACAGAAATAGGAGAGAGGTCTATCATCGTGATATTTCGGCATCCTCTGGAATACATTTCGTAAGCAATATTGCCTGTACCAGAAAATAAATCCAAGTAGCGTGTAGCCAGAAAGTCTATCTGATTTTGAAGAATATTAAAAAGAGCTTCTTTGGCAAAGTCTGTAGTAGGTCTTGCAGGAATATTTGCCGGAGGCATAAATTTCCTGCCTTTATGTTTTCCAGAGATTATTCTCATAATCGCAAACCAAGTAAAGGTAAAAAATAGTGTGCGGGATATTCACTATCCTCGGATTTTAGCAAAAAAGGAATATTTCCTATCTGCACATTGCGGATATAATTGTACACGATGCCAAATAAGGGTGCCGTATCCTCTATCCAGCCATATACCATCAAAGGAAAAGAATGGGTGTCAAGTTTTAGCTCTTCATAAGTCCATAAAAGAAAATAAAGCAAATCTTCTTTGGTGCTATACGAAAATTGATTGTAAAAAGAAATGTTGTCGTGATTTTTGTAGGCAATACTTATGGACTGTGGTTGTACATTTACTGTCACACATTTTGTATCAGAAATTTTATGTATTAGCGACTTGAAGAATCCACTATCGCCAAATTGTATTTCAGCTTGAGGGAAATAGGATTGCACCAGCTCAATAATATCTCGATGTATCGCATACGCGACGATAAAATCTTGACAAATAGTGTCTTCCAAGGCAGCAAAATGCTCATCTTGAAATCCTGTCAATACCGCAAAATAACGTGTTCTATCTTGAATGTTGCTATCAAAAAGACTGAAGATATGACTATGTATGCCTACCACTACCTTTTGGTATGATGCATCAATGACCTTGCTGTGGTGGAGTAGCCAATGTTTTGTATTGTGATAAAAATGAGTGTCGCCACTATCTTTAAATACTTGTGCAGAGGGCGGATGATACTCAAATCCATCGTGGTCATATACGCTGTGAGCTATATATGAAGGATGAAGATATAAGCATAATGTATTGTTCGTAGCTGTATTCAAAACCTAGCTGCAAAACTACAAAAATGAAATTGTGCTTTTCAATTTATTTTTTCGATGAAAACCACTAATTTTGTTGCACATTTTGTTCCTATGAATTTACATGAATATCAAGCTAAGGAAGTATTAAAAAAATATGGTGTACCTATTCAAGAAGGCATCATGGTAGATACTCCTGTTGCTGCTGTAGAAGCTGCACGTCAACTTACAGATCTTACCGGAACAAAGATATGGGTCGTAAAGGCTCAGATTCATGCGGGTGGTCGGGGAAAAGGCGGTGGCGTAAAAGTCGCTAAGAGTTTGGATGAGGTCAAAGAAAGGGCTTCACAAATTATTGGTATGCAATTGGTAACGCCACAGACAGGGCCACAGGGTAAGAAAGTGCATAAAGTGCTTATATCATCCGATGCTTATTATCCGGGACCTTCACCTACTAAGGAGTTCTACCTATCTATATTGCTGGATAGAGCAAAAGAGTGCAATGTCATTGTGTATTCTACGGAAGGAGGCATGGATATAGAACATGTAGCAGCGACAACTCCGGAATTGATACATAAAGAATGGATAGATTCAGCAGTAGGCATTCAAGCTTTCCAAGCCCGAAGAATAGCCTTCAACTTAGGATTGTCAGGTACAGCCTTCAAAGAAATGGCAAGTTTTGTCAAAAAATTATATGATGCTTATATAGGCTCAGATGCTGCGCTGCTAGAAATAAATCCTCTTTTCAAAACTTCTGACGACAAAATCGTAGCTGTGGATTGTAAATTAGGAATTGATGACAATGCACTGTATAGGCATCCTGATTTGGCTGCTATGCGTGATATTACTGAAGAAGACCCTACCGAAGTAGAAGCAGGACAGCATGAACTCAATTATGTGAAATTAGATGGCAACGTAGGCTGCATGGTAAACGGTGCAGGACTGGCAATGGCTACTATGGACATCATAAAGTTGTCGGGTGGTGAGCCTGCCAATTTCTTGGACGTTGGCGGTACTGCCAATGCCGAAAGGGTAGAAGCTGCTTTCCGCATTATCATGAAAGACAAAAATGTAAAAGCTATACTTATCAATATATTTGGGGGTATTGTAAGGTGTGACAGAGTTGCAGAAGGTGTAATAGAAGCATATAATAAAATCGGAAACATAGAAATACCTATCATCGTAAGGCTGCAAGGTACAAATGCTGAAATCGCTAAGAAAATGATTGAGGAATCTGGACTAAAGGTTCAGTCTGCAATATTACTATCAGAAGCGGCAGAACTTGTAAATAAAGCGGTGGCTACTACATAATAAAATTTTAATATTTAAAACCCTGTAATGCGTCTGCAATTTTACGGTCGTTGCTTAATCTTGGTATTTTGTTCTGACCGCCTAATTTGCCGATACTTTCCATATAGTGACGAAAGGCATCCTTGGCTACTGGAGTAATCTTTAGCGATTGTAATATGCCTCCTGTTATAAGGTCTTTATAGTAAATATTTTTGTCACACATCCTGTCATTTAATATCTTGGCAAAAGGCATTAAATCCTGTGGCTTTTCCTCAAATTCTACAAACCATTCATGATAGGGCAAAATTCCGGCACTTTCTTGTATCTGCGGTGCTACAGTAAATTCTTTCACCCTTATATTTAGCAGATTACAAGTCTCTACCATCGCCTTTTCTACTTCCTCACCTATGATATGCTCTCCAAAAGCTGAAATATAGTGTTTTATTCTTCCCGTCACCCTGATTTTGTAGGGAGATAGTGATGTGAATCGAACCGTATCGCCTATAATATATCCCCATAATCCGGCATCGGTATTGAGGATGATGGCATAGTTGGTGTCTAGTTGTACGTCTTTCAGCGATATGCGGGCAGCATTTTCGTTGAAGATATCATTTGCTTTTACAAATTCATAGAAGATACCACCATCTACTACGAGTAGGTGGTCGTCGTCATTTTGGGTGTTTTGAAATCCGATGAAGCCCTCTGATGCAGGAAATGTTTCTATATATCCGATGTCTTTTCCTATCATCTTCCTGAAAGTATCACGATAGGGTTGGAAATTTACGCCTCCATGAACATATAAGGCAAGATTTGGAAATACCTCAGCAATAGTTTGCTTACCTGTTCGCTTAAGTAACTGCTCGAAGTACATGATAACCCATGGCGGGATGCCGCTGATAAGTGTCATATCTTCATGCATGGTTTCTTCGACAATTTTAGCCACCTTGGCTTCCCAATCTTCTATACAATTTGTTGGATAGGAAGGTTTTCTGTTTTTGAGTAGATAAGAAGGTACTTCATGATAGGTTATGCCCGAAAGCCTTCCTGTCGGAATGTCTGCTATAGTCTCCAATTCAGGACTTCCTTGCAAAAATATCATCTTTCCATCCACCCATGAAGTTTGCTTTTGTTCATGAATGAAATATTGTAATGACATTCTAGCGGCACGCACTTGGTAACGGATAGAAGTTTCTGAAATGGGTATATATTTCACGCCTGAAGTGGTACCTGAGGTTTTGGCAAAGTATTTGGGCTTTCCTTTCCACAAGACGTCCTGTTGACCTGCTTTTATTAAAGCTATATAGGATGCTAAATCTTCATAATCCCTAAGTGGGATATGATTTTTGAAATCCTCATAGCTTACTATTTTGTCAAAGTGGTGATCTTTGCCAAAAGTAGTATTTCTTCCAATATGTATTAGGTGGTTAAAAACTTTGTTTTGCGCTAGAATTGGCTGTGAAATAACCTTATTGAACTTATGTACTTCGTAGGCAGCAAAATATTTGGCAAGAAATGATTTTATAGACATGGCAATGCCTTAAAGGTTACTTATTCTATGATAATACGCTCACTGTATAAGTGATTTTCTGTTTGCATATTCAATAGATAGATACCTTTAGGTAAATTCCTGACATCCATAGTATATCGCGTTCCAAAAGGATATAATACTTGAGAAGTTACTACCTGACCCACAGTATTGATAAGTTGGATATTACCTTCAGATACGCTATTGTCTAAGTCTATATTTAATATGCCCTTTGTGGGATTAGGATATACATTGAATAATACAACTTTAAGGTCTTTTACAGGCGTAGATACTTGCTCTACTTCTTTTTTTATTATAATTTCAGGTCTTTTATTCAGTAGAGCATATCTCATCATATTTACTTGTTCTTTGGTGAATAATGCATAGCATTGATCCGTGGAATAATCCATATAGTCCTCGTATAAATCAGGATAATCAATGCCATCTCCAGGGAAAGGAACATCACATGAATTGACAATTGTATCACAAATATTACCCGCATTGAAATAATTTGCATACGCCAATTTTTCATTTGGCGTATCTTCAATACCATCATCAACAGTACATCCTATTTCAGGATTAAGAGTGCCGTAATCACCCCACGTATGTCTAAGGCCCATATAATGTCCTACTTCGTGAACAGTAGTTCTTCCCTTACCATATCTTTCTCTACCTCCAAAAAAGTCTCTGTTGTAAAAGTTGTTTTGGCCAAAAAATCTATAGTCTATCACTACACCATCTGTAGATGGAGAATAGGCAGCAGCTAAGTCTATACCTCCTATATTCCAGTTTGGAAGACCTCTAGGTCCTTGGGCGTATCCACCAAGCCATCCGCAAGTATCACAATTTCTATTGTTCCAGTTCAAATCACATACCCAGATATTGAGGTATTTCTTCACAGGCCAAGGATTTACACCACTGTGTTTGACATCTAATGGATTCTCACTTTTTACATTATTGAATATGGGACTCCAACCATTAGGAAATGGATTTACTTTTTTGCGTGTGATACCTATACCAGGCAATCCATTTGGCTTTACAGTTGCAATTTGGAATTTTATTTTGGCATTGCCTAAAAACTTTATAAACTCAGGACGAAGGTTTGTCGTGTCTTCATTCATCTTATTGAAGTCTCTATTCAAAGCATCTATTTGAGTGTAGATTAATGAATCTGAAATATTTTGGTATTTATCATCATTAAAATAGACAACATGCACTACCACTTGTACTGTATAGGTAGTATCTGTGTTCATCGTATCTACAGTCCATCCACCTGTGGGACGCATTTGGGCTAATTGGTCTAAATTCCATCCCTCATCTACTTGGTCTAACAAGTACTTTTCTATAGGTTTTTCGGCATCACAATATCTGAATGGAGGCAATGCAAACGAAATTCCTGTTAGGAATAAACATGTAATTAATAATAGATTTTTCATTGATTTTTTTGCAAAGATATTCATAAATAAATATTAAATAACGTGAGTTCGGGATAAGAAATAATAAAAAATACAGCATTTTGGCTCGTTTTTTACTATATAATTAGTTGACAATCAATAATATAGTTAAAATAAACTCGAAATGCTGCAAGATAAAATTATAGAATTTTTTGTTCTCGTTGATGATTTTTGTAAAGATTTCTCTAAAGAAATCTATAATCAACGTCTTTCATCTGGTCATTTAAAAACTAGAAACAGAGCCTGTGCCCTCTCTGATAGTGAAATTATCCCCCTACTCATCACCTTTCATACAGGACATTATACTAACTTCAAACACTTCTATACCCAACATATCTGTGTGCATTATAGAGACTATTTCCCGGGATTAGTATCGTATAATCGTTTTGTAGAGCTGCAACAACGTGTGGCTATTCCATTCATGCTATTTCTCAAACACCATTGTTTAGGCAAATCCACAGGCATCAATTTTATAGACTCCACACACCTGAAGGTATGCCATAACAGACGCATAGACCAACATAAGACTTTCGAGGGATTTGCTCAGCGAGGGCAATGTTCCATAGGATGGTTCTTCGGATTTAAATTACATCTGATTATCAACGACAAAGGAGAAATACTTTC
>JBGAWK010000026.1:0-30572 GCA_044227665.1 Chitinophagales bacterium | reverse complement strand
GAGTGGGCGGAAGAAGACCGTCCTAGAGAAAAAGCCCACACTCATGGCATCAAAGCCCTGAGTAACACAGAATTATTGGCGATTCTTATCAATACAGGTACTAGAGAATACTCTGCTTTGGATGTTGCAAAAAATATATTGATATCTCAAAATCAATCGCTTACAGCTCTTAGCATGATGCCTCCGGAACTTTTGCAACAAGCCAAAGGCGTAGGTATGGCTAAGTCCATTACACTTGCTGCAGCTTTTGAGCTAGGTAGAAGGAAATATGCAGAAGTGCCTGAAGAAATTGTAGTCAAGAGTGCTAAAGATGCTTTTAATATTTTGCATCCAAAGTTGGATGGCTTGCATCACGAAGAGTTTTGGGTAATATATTTGAGTACAAGAAATAAAGTTATTAGTGTGGAGAGGTGCAGTAAAGGAGGTATTGCGGGTACGGTTGTAGATGTCAGACTTATACTCAAAAAGGCTATCCTCTGCAATACTTCTTCTATTATTTTAGGGCATAACCATCCTTCCGGAAGTGAAAAGCCCAGCAGTCAGGATCTTGCCATTACTAAGAAAATTAAGCAAACTGCTGAGTTATTCGATATGAAAGTTTTGGACCATATCATTGTGTTCAATGGCGGTTACTATAGCTTTAGTGATGGGGGAGATTTATAGCGTAACATGTGAAGCGTCTTCAATAGTAGTGCCAAAGTATTCAGTTGCCTGTAATTTGAAAGTCTCTACATCGTCAGTAGTCAAGAAAGTGAGATGCGAATTTTTGTTACATAGTTTATCTATAGTTGGATGCCGTTGGAGATAGTCTTTGAGACTATGAGCTACAATCGTTCCTTGATTGATGATTTGTATATGCTTGGGCAAGTACTTTCTGATTTTTTCATATAGTAAGGGATAGTGAGTGCATCCTAATACTACAGCGTCAATACTCGGGTGTAAGCTTAAAAGTTCCTCTGTTTTTTCTTTTACAAAGTAATCGGCGCCGGCTTTATTATGCTGAAGGTTTTCTACCAAAGGCACCCACATAGGACACGCTAGTTGGTGAATATTGATATCCGGAAAAAATTTGGCTACTTCAATTGGATAAGCTTCAGAGTTTACAGTACCCTTTGTACCCAAGATTCCTATATGTTTCGTGGTGGTGAAATTACCTGCCACCTCACTTGTAGGACGAACTATACCCAGCACGCGTTTGTATTCACTAAGCGTGGGTAAATAGGTCTGCTGTAGTCGTCGCAACGCCTTGGCAGAAGCAGTATTGCAGGCTAAAATGACTAGATGGCAGCCTTTGTTAAAAAGTTCCTGTACACATTCTAGGGTGTATTGATAGATAACCTCTTGTGACCTAGTGCCATAAGGAGTACGTGCATTATCTCCTAAATAAACATAGTCATATTCTGGCATGAGAGTTACAAATTCTTTTAGGATAGTGAGACCTCCATATCCTGAATCAAAAACGCCGATGGCACCCACTTTCTGTAAATTATTATCCATACGCTCATTTGCAAAGGTAAAAGGTTTGTACGATGTCACGCAAATTTTTATATATACCGAATTTGTATAGCCTATTTAACCAATATTACTTTTTAAATACAGGGTAATATCTTATTTTAGCAGGTTTGTAAAAAGTTGTAACATGTTCGGAAGGCAGATGAAAACATATTTATTCATTATTACAAGTTGTGTTCTGATGATAGCTTGTACAACTTCAGGACAAAGGAAACTAGTACTAAAACCTGCAAATGGTGATAAATATTATGGAGGGACATTTGTATATAATGAAGAAGAGTTTTTTAAGACCCTGTATCCTATCAATATCACAGAAGTTACAGGTCACCGCATAGCAGAACAGATTTATGAAGGTCTGGTAGAATTCAACCAAAGTACACTAGCTATTGAGCCATTATTGGCAAAGACTTGGGATATATCTCCCGATGGCAAGACTTATACTTTCCATTTGCGTAGCGATGTATATTTCCAAGACTCGCCCTGCTTTCCCGACGGAAAAGGAAGGAAATTTACTGCCAAAGACGTAAAATTTTGTTTCGACAGATTATGTTATTACAATCCTGCAACAAATCAAGGGTTTTGGATATTTCAAGATATAGTACAAGGAGCCAATGAATATCAGGCACTTACCAAGGAAGGCACGAATTCTTCACAGGGTGTAAGTGGTGTGAACGTACTGGATGATACTACGATACAAATTCAATTGTATAAACCTTATGCTGTATTTTTGGCACGTTTAGGGTTGATTTTTGCAAAAATTTATCCTAGAGAAGCCATTGATATGTGGGGTACAGACCTTACAGAACGTGCCGTAGGTACTGGCCCTTTTGTACTGAAAATATCCAAAAATAATGAAGTTACATTTCTCTCTCGTAATCCTAACTATTGGGGGAAAGATTCATTAGGCAATAAACTACCTTACCTTGACCATTTAAAAGTTACATATATTAAAGAAAAAAGAGCGGAACTTCTGGAATTTCGGAAGGGAAAATCTGATTTGATATATAAATTTCCGCTAGATATGGTTGACGAAGTATTGATAGATAAAGATCATCTAAAACCTCAGTATGCAAAGTTTCAGCTACAATATTTGCCATCAATGTCCTTACAATATTATGGTTTCTTACATCCTACTACCATTTTCAAAGACAAAAGAATTCGCCAAGCCTTTTGTTATGCAATAGATAGAGAGAAATTATGTAAGTACACCCTCAAAAATACAGGGTTGCCAGGCGTCTATGGCTATGTGCCTCCCGGTACAGGAACCTATGATCCTACCTTGGTAAAAGGCTATACCTATGACCCTGAAAAAGCAAGAAAGTTGCTGGCTGATGCTGGATATAACAAAGGAAAAGGATTTCCAAAAATTACGCTCCAACTCAATGCCGGTGGAGGTAGAAATACATTTGTAGCAGAAGCTATCCAAAAAATGATTGAAGAGACCCTCAATATTGATGTGGATCTTTTGGCAGTGCCTTGGGCGCAGCACACGGAAGCTATAGAAGCAGCCAAGGTCGCCTTCTATAGGCTAGGGTGGATAGCCGACTACCCCGATGCTGAGAATTTCCTCAACCTATTCATGGGTAAATATGTCCCTGATGATATTAATGTAAAAACATACATAAATTCCTATAGATATAAAAATCCCGCCTATGACCAAGCACTCGAAAAAGCACTGGCTTGTACAGACGAGAAGGAACGCAATAGGCTATATGCCCTTGCCGACCAAATAGCCATAGATGATGCCGTAGTCATGCCCAATTATTACGATATAGATTATAGATTATTGTCGCCTGGAGTGCGAAACTGCCCGCAAAATGCAATGGAATATCGCAACTTTAGAGAGGTATATTTTGTTCCTAACCCATAGCAATGCCCGACAACTATTCCATATTACTACAAAAATTGGATGCGTTTATACGTAAGTATTATCTCAATAAGCTATTGAGAGGATTACTACTATTTACAGCTTTAGTTGTAGCCATCTATCTCCTGATAAGTTTGGGTGAGTACAGATTTTATTTCTCTACTAACGTTAGAAAAATATTGTTATTTGCATTTATGGCATTGGCAACTGCCACAGGCATACGTTGGATAGTGACGCCCCTATTGCAGTATTTTAGACTAGGCAAAATATTGTCCAAAGAGCAAGCAGCACAAATTATTGGCATACATTTTACACCTGTAAAAGATAAATTGCTGAATATACTGGAGTTGAAGAATTCCCTATATGACTATCCCAATAGAGAGTTGGTAGAAGCCTCCATTCAGCAAAAAATTGACCAAATCAAGCTCATATCTTTCTCACAAGCCATAGATTTATCCTATAACAAAAAATGGCTCAAATACGCAGTCCCTCCAGCCATACTACTATTGGTTTTGGCAATAGCAGCCCCCAATATCCTGAAAGAAAGTAACTACAGACTTATCAATCCCAATACAAAATTTGCTAAAAAAGCTCCTTTTGATTTTGTTGTAAATCTTCCAAAGAAAAAATCTATTCAATATCAGGATATTACTATTAGCGCATTTACAAAAGGTGCTGTGATACCCTCAGATTTATATCTGATTTATGACAATAATGAGTATAAATTGACCAAAAATCAGAAGGGTAATTTCGATTATACCTTTGTCAATGCACAAGAGGATCTCAACTTTCAGTTACGGGCAGGAGCGTTTTATTCAGAAGAATATACCATACATGTTCATAAGAAACCACTAGTAACACAATTTGTACTTCATGCCAAATTCCCGGATTATACAGGCAAAAAAGAGGTAAGTCTCCGAAATACTGGAGACCTCACAGTACCTGTAGGTACCGTGCTAAACTGGGACTTCAATACCAGCTATGCCGATAGGATGAAGATGCATCTTCCAGGGGCAGCCTTATCCCTCAGTAATGTAGAGGAAGGAAGATTTGTAACCTCTCGTAAAGTGATGGGAGATTTTCGTTACAGTCTGCTTGTAGCCAATGATGATGTGGTGAGTGACGACTCTCTATCCTTTTTTGTTACAGCCATTCCCGATCAGGCGCCAGCCATATCTGTAGAGCAGATGTCAGATAGTGCGGCCATAAGGTATAAGTACTTTTTGGGTAATATCTCTGATGACTATGGCTTCAATCGCCTAGAATTCCATTATAGAATTATTGGAGATAAAGGAGTCATCCGCGAAGCCAAAAAGCGGAACATTGCCTATAAAAAAGGCGCAACAGTAAGTGATTTTTCTTATAGCATAGACATACAGGATTATAGTCTGAAACCTGGTGAAAAGCTAGACTATTTTTTTGAAGTTTGGGATAATGATGGTGTGAATGGTAGCAAAGCCTCTCGAAGTATTACCTTCTCCTATCAGAAACCCACCCTTGATCAAATAGAAAAAATAAATGAGCAGAATGCCGAAGCCATAAAGGATGACCTAGAAGCTTCCCAAAAATCCGTAAAAAATTTATCGCAAGAAATAAAAAACCTAAAAAATAAGTTAGCTGCCAAGAAAAATTTAGATTGGGAGGACAAGAAACAAATTGAGCAATTGATGAAAAAACATCAGGAACTTACTCATAACCTCGAAGACATCAAAGATAAGATGCAGGAAAACCAAAAAAATGAGGAAGAGTATAAAAAGCAACAAGAAGATATACTAGAAAAACAGGAAAAGTTGCAGCAAATGATGGACGAATTGCTAAGTGACGAAATGAAAGACCTGATGAAGCAACTTGAAGAAATGCTTCAAAAAATGGAGCAAAACAGTGCTTTTGATAGACTGGAGAATATGGAGATGTCAAACCAGAATATTAATAAAGAGTTGGACAAAATGCTAGAATTGTACAAGCAACTAGAGTTTGAACAAAAAGTCAAGGACAATATAGAGAAATTAGATAAACTATCACAACAACAAGAGGATGCAGCAAAAAAATCCCAAGAAAATCAAAATTCTTCACAACAATTAAAAGAACAACAAGACAAACTCAATAAAGAATTTGAAAAGATAGCTGAAGACCTCAAAAAGATGGAACAACTCAATAAAGAACTGAATAGCCCTATGGACTTGAGTGAACAGCAACAAGAGATGGATGAAATCAGCGAAGACATGGAGCAAAGTAGCGATGATTTGAACAACAATGACAAGAACAAAGCTTCTCAAAACCAAAAGAATGCCTCCGGAAAAATGAAGAAGATGAGTAAGAAGCTCTCCAGTAAAATGAGCGATATGCAGAGCGACCAGTTGGCAGAAGACATAGAGACGATAAGGAGATTACTCGAAAACTTGTTGCGACTGTCTATGGATGAAGAAGCACTCTTTACACAACTCAAAAAGACATCCACAGACAATCCCAAATACCTGACGCTGGTGCAGGAACAGTACAATCTCAAAGAAGATGCTCGACTTATAGACGATAGCCTTACTGCCTTGGGAAAAAGACAATTTGAAATACAAAGCATTATTACTGACGAATTATATAAGATGCGTCGCGACCTGGATAAGTCTATTAATCAATTAGAAGAGCGACAAAAAAATAGCGCATTAGTATCACAGCAGTATGTCATGACTTCTGCCAATAATCTTGCCTTGCTGCTCAGTGAGTCCATGGACAATATGCAGCAACAGCAGAACTCCGGAAGTCCGGGCAGTGGTTCTTGCAATAAGCCAGGAGGCAAAGGGGGCAGCAAGCCCTCACCAGCCATGCTGAAACAATTACAAAACCAACTCGGTGATGACCTCAAAAAAATGGGCGAAAAACTCAAAGGTGGCGACGACCCCAAAAAAATGGGCAAAGACTTCGCCCAAATGGCAGAACGACAAGCCGCACTTAGAGAAGCCCTCAGAAGGCTTAGAGACGAAATGAGCCAACAGCAGAAAGATGCTACCGGTATCAATGAGCTCATGGATAAGATGGATAAAAATGAGACCGACCTCGTCAATAGGAAAGTCAATGCAGAGACACTCAAGCGACAGAAAGATATAGAGACGAGGATGCTGGAATTTGAAAATGCCATGAGAGACCAAGGAGAAGATGAGCAGCGTAAGTCCAATACAGCGCAAGACATACCCCATGCAATA
Organism: Chitinophagales bacterium; assembly: GCA_044227665.1. Taxonomy (GTDB): domain Bacteria; phylum Bacteroidota; class Bacteroidia; order Chitinophagales; family JADIYW01; genus JBGAWK01. Next base: position 23,999 of record JBGAWK010000026.1, on the reverse strand, counting down.
CCGCCACAAATACAAGAATATTTAGACAAGAAAGGCTCGCAAGAGGATTTTTATAAAACTTTACCGCCACATTTGAAACCCTTTTATAAAAATATCGTAGAAAAATATTATAGGCTTTCCCAATAGCCTCACTTTCATTGTTTGCATGGAGATAGTAGAACAGTTAAGTCTCAAATCAGAGTTAGATAGCATCTGCGTACTAGAGAAGTCTATCGAAAAGATTCGTGATGCTTATTGCATATCCGACAACAGATATGGCGACATCATGCTAGCAGTAGTAGAAGCCGTCACCAATGCCATAGTACATGGCAATGGCGAAGATATTTCCAAGTGGGTAAAAGTTGAAACGTATAAAAGTAAAGATAAATTGAGGTTTACCATTATTGATGAAGGTCCCGGTTTCGATGCAGAATTAGTGCCAGATCCTACATTGCCACATAACATAGAGAAAATGAATGGCAGAGGAGTTTTTCTTATCAAACAATTGGCAGATGAAGTATCTTTCCTAGAGAAAGGAACTAAAGTGGAGTTGGGATTTTATTTATAAACCTATACCTTCGCAAGGCAGATGGCTATACACTACTTCTTTGAACAAATAAAAAAGCCTAAAGATATTTTAGCTTCATGGAAAAAGCAGCTCAAGGCTACCATAGAAGACGAAGCTCATAAGCTTAGAAATGTCAACTTTATATTTTGTGACGATGAGTTTTTATACAAAATCAATAGTGAATATCTCAATCACCATACCTATACCGATATTATCACCTTCGACAACAGCGAAACACCGCAGGATATAGAAGGCGATATATACATATCCTTAGAGCGTACTGCCGAAAATGCGCTGAAGTACAAAGTATCACATGAACATGAAATAGCTCGCGTAATGCTGCACGGTATCCTACATCTTTGTGGCTATAAAGACAAGAATCCCGAAGAAATCACACTCATGAGAGCCAAAGAGGAATACTATATCCTAAAGTATTTTGAAAAGAAAATAGATTAAATAGTAATTTCCAAACTAGGGAATTAAGGATATGTTAATTTGCAAGGTCTAAAGGCAGTATATTTTATAATATTCTTATTTTTATACTATTCATTATGAGGGTAGTGTGCATTAAAATTTTAATAATAAATGTGTGTATTCAGGGTGCATTATTAGCACAAAATGTAAATATTATAGATGCAAAGAAAATTATATATGATAATTCAGTAACAGATTCTGTTTATATATATAATGCTTTAAAAATTGCTGAAAATTATGTTCAGATTCTACCCGATACTGGAATTAAATATGCTCAGCTTGGGTTGGAAAGGGCGAAATCTACATGTTGTGAAATTGATCAAATGAAACTTTCAAAGCAATTAGCTATAGGGTATGCTACAAAAAGTGAATATAATACTGCTAAACACATACTTTTAGATGCTATAGGTTTATATAATGCTAAAAATTATAAACAACCTTTTGCTGATTTATTTCACACATTAGGATTGCTTTATTTAAAACAAAATAAAAAGAGTAATAATACAGATTAAATAAAAATTATGGCAGAATATATTAATTGCGACCAATGCAGTCACTTACTACAAAAAATACACAATGGCACTATTTGCCATTTTTTGGAATCACAAAACATATTTGTTGTAAAGACAAATACTTAAATCGTTAAACAAATTGTTAAAAATTAAAACATAAAAAATGAAAGTAATAAGAAAAATAGGGTTGTTGGTAATATTGCTGGTGTTGTCAAGTGGACAGGTTTTTGGGCAGAAAATAAACTTTTTTAATGGAACCCTAGATGAGGCCATAAAGAAAGCGAAATCTGAAAAAAAGTTTATTTTTTTTCTAATTAAGAAACAACCTACCGAAATACATAAAAACATTGTTGAAGTAATAGATAGGCATGCTTATGATATGGCTATATATAATGAAGTAGAAGTGTCTGAATTTTACAATAATAACTTTATAAATTTTCTTTATGAAGACGCTGGATATTTAACAGATAGTTATGGTAATCTATTATCTTATTATCCAGACAAAGCAACAAAAAATATAGCAAAACAATTGATTAGTTCTGGAGTTAGCAATGATTTCTCGTCAATGTTTATTAGCTATTTAGGAGATATTGCTCAAATAAATGATAGCAAAATGGGATTATATGAATCCAAAACTAAAAATATGATTTTAGGTTATGCTAAGAAAGTTTTAAAAGATTATGAATTAAATATAGTAGAAAACAATGAAATTAGTGTGTTAGAAAAAATAAATAGTCTGAAACAATTACAAGATTATGAATATAATGCAGCAACCAATAAATATATTAAATTATCCCATGACACAATCTTTCAATCTAAAAGTTTGAAAGATTGGTATTCTAGAATTGGATGTTGGAAAGAGTATTGCATTACTTCTGCTATTCCAACAAGTGGAGATATTGACTATTTTGTTGAATTTATATTTAATTTAAAAGCATTTAAGGATGAACAAGTTGATATAATACGAAATGCTACTTTTTTAAATGATGGAGCTTACGGTGATAATTTTGTTAATTTTAGAGATAATAGGATAGGATTTAAAAACGGCACACAATACACTTGTATTTTTGAGTCAGTCAATAATGAATTACCATTGGGCTACCCTGTGACAATACACGGTGATACTTTGAAAATGTTTTATAGTAGTATAGACAATTTACTTATAGTAAATGGTACAGTAATTAATATTGGAAAAAAAGTAAAACCATTTTTAACATCAATCGGAATAATGGCTGGTAGTGACGAAGTAAATGAAGTTAGAGAAAAGGGATTGATTTCATTAATTATAGGAAAATATATTACCAAATATTCTGAAGAAAATATGTTAAAACTTAAAGGAAATTGGTATGAAGATAAACATTTTGAGAAAATGAAATATCTAGTAAGCCAATATCCAAATCAAATTGAAGAATTTGAAAAAATACCTTATGAGTATCTGAAAAAATTCTATGTAGAACCAAAATCCAACTATTTTCCAGAAAGATTTCAAAAATTTTATGAAATATTTCCAAATAGCAAAAAGATAGCTGAAATTAAGGAATTAGAAAGTAAGGTTAAATACTTTGATGGTATAAAGAAGAATAAGTCAGCAGAGATAAAGGAAAAGAAAGAAAAACTTAGAATGGAATCAGGAGATAATGCAGTATTTTCTATAGATCATTCTGCTGGAGGATGGGATTATATAAATTTTGCTGATGGTAACACAGGTGAGGTATATTACTATGATGGTTATTATGGAATTAAAGTGTCTAGCTGGTTAGGCTTGGGTACGGAATTTATACCATACTTAAGTAATGATTACGCAATACAAGCATCTTATGAATATATAAAATTTAAAAATATATCAAACTATGGCAGATATTATCCGCCACAAACTTCTTATTCATCAGGTAGCAACTCAAATAGTTATGGTCAGTGTAATTATTCAATAGAAACATTGGACGAAAAATCTAAATATGGCACAACAAAATATCGCATTAAAAACTTAAAAGAAAATAAATCAATAACTGTCTATTATTGGGATAAAAGTATAAACAATGGCAAAGATGCTCCAGAAACTTTAGACGATAGAGCTGGATACTATGATTTTGCAATTGATGATGTTTTTAAAGGATCTACTTTATGTAGTGTAATAAAAGACTTTTGTGGTTGTTGTAATGGCCTGGACAACAGTATAGGATGTGAAGAACTAAAAGATTTTTTTGGAAATAAAATGTGCAGAAATGAAAATGGAAAATGGAATTGCTGTGAAAAATAAACTAAATATACTCACCAAATTAAATAAAAATGATATATAATTATATTCGCTACATTTTTTATTTGTTGCAAATTACAACAATAAAAGACCACATCAAGGCATCCATATAAATACCTAATAGCGTTTACAACTCACAAAAATCAAATAAATAAATTTCAATTCAAATAAAAAATCACACTCATATTGCAAAAGAATTGACCTAGTAATTAGGGCGTACTTTAATATTATATTTTCAGAAGGATAAGCATTTCAAGGCATAACATACCTATAAATTCTGGCTACCTTTTAGCTACTGGAAGCGTTTCTTGAACTTCAGAAAATACGACTCGTAGTATTTGTAGCTAATATGCGCTACTAGTACAGTAGCACATACACAGGCAGCAGCAATGACTACATTTATCCATACAGCTTCCATATCTATGTGGAAGCGCTTTACAAAGACTGAAGCAATTAGGATGGCAATCAGAAATACAAAGAAATGATATATGTATATCCCATAAGATATTTTCCCTAAGGCAATAGCCCACCTATGTTCAAAAATATTGTTCAACCACGACCGTTGCTTGATTAGCATAATCATAAAGAATGCCGACATGATATTAGCCATAGGCATTAGTATGGCAAAACTGTAGTTTTTTGTAAGAATTACAAATTCATGCAATGCTTCAGAAATTGAGATGCCTTCCTGTATGGATACTAAATATCCATTTCCTAATGTTAAAAATGCGAAAATAACTACTGATGCCCAAAACCAATATTTTGGATTTCTTAGGTTTTCCCAGTCAATAAGTGCAAGTAAAGCACCTAAAAATAAACTGTCTATCTGAGAGATAGTATTTCTGTATATTGAAATTCCTACCCATAAAGGATTGTCGTTTATTGTAAGTAAATAATTATAGAAAACTACTCTAAGGAAAAAGATGGCAATTATGGTAGCAATGACAAATCTTCTAAGCTTTTTCTCGTCCATAAAATATACGGCAAAAGGAAAGAGTAGGTAAAAATGTTCCTCGACACCTAATGACCATAAATGCGAAAATATGGGGGCCTCAAAGAAGGATTGTCCTGAAGAAAAATATACCAACTCCTTGAAATTATAGGTGTAAGTCAGTAACATCCACCAATGTTGTTTCACATCTTGGGTAATATTAATATTGGGCGTATTCAAAAATTTGTTGTCACCAAAGAAAAAGACGATGGCTATCCAAAAAATCACATAGGTGTAGTAAAGTGGAAAGATTCTAAAGGCTCTTTTGGCATAAAAATTTTTTAAATAGATACCTATGCCCAAAGCATTCTTTTCCGCTAATAATATACGAGTTATCAGATACCCCGACATCACGAAAAATACTTGTAATAATATCCATACAGCAGAAAAAGATATTCTCACATAATGTAGTGGCAGATGATGAAATACAATAATCAAACAAAAGATGCCCCTTACACCGTCGAAGCTGGGAATATACGACAAGGAAGTGTTATTGGATTTTTCGGTCATCACTTGGCATATATTTTATCTTTCAGACGAATAAAAAAACTTTCAAAAAATTTGTAGCTAAGATGAGATATCCATAGTGTCATAGCATAGCACAGCAACCATACTAAGATGCCAATGCCCATATTATGCATATCCCATCCCAGCACCTTGCATATAGCTACCGAAAATCCAAAAGTAAAGATGAATACAGCAAAATGAAATACATAGATGCCGTAAGATATTTTACCCAAATAGACTAAAAATCTGTTTTCGAATATTTTGTTCATCCAAGTTTCCTTGCGCATAAGTGTGAGCAAGAAAAATAGACACATAAAATTTACTATTGTAAAAATGTACACATACACATAGTTTTTAGCTAGAAATTCTATCTCATGCAAGGCGTGATACATAGAAGTGCCTTCTTGTTGTGCAATATAGTAACCATTTGCAGTCGTAAGTGCAAGCCATAATAGACATAGACTATAGAACCAGACATAAGCCCTTTTTATTTTACTAAGGTCAAAGGTGGCCATAAGCGCACCTGTAAATAGTGCATCAAATTGGAATAGTGAACTTCTGTTTACAACGATAGCCAGCCATCTTTTTTCAAATACATCATCAATATTTTTCACATAATCACAATGGCTGAGATAATCCATGCCAAAATATCGCACAATAGGCATCCCTACCACAATGAGAAGTATCACTCTTTTTAGATTTTTTTCCTTCAGAAAAAAAACAAAGAAAGGTATAATAAAATAAAACTGCTCCTCCAGCGATAGTGACCACAGATGCTCTAAGAGAAGACAGCCATACATGGCTGGCTTGCCCAAAGCTTGGTTTATAGTCTCTTTGATGTTGTAAGTGTAAGTGAGCAACATCCACCAGTTGTTGCGAATTTCTGGCGTAAGTCCTAGTCCTTGCGATATTGCCTTTTTGTCCCCAACAAAATATACAACTGCAAACCAAAAAAATACATAGGCAAAATAAAGTGGAAATATTCGGAAGGAACGCTTTGCATAGAAGTTGCCGAAAAAGCCCCCAAAACTTTCACCTTTATTTTTTTGACTTATCAAAATTCTTGTAATTAAAAATCCCGACATCACAAAGAATAAGGGAAGGATAAACCAAAAGTAGGCAAAGTGGGTGCGCAGATAATCTACAGGAATATGATGCGATAATATTCCAAGACAAAATAAGCCGCGAACACCATCTAAAGAGGCAATATAGTTAAGCGGTTTTTTTTCGGTCATAGGGATAAAGATAATAGGATTGCTTAATTTTTCTGTAAGTTGGCACTGATTTGTAAGGAGGCATTCATCATCTGCGCTTTAATATATCCATTACGCTCTATAGCATATAGCGTGTCGCTGAGGGTGGATTCTATACGTCCTGCACTATGTATGTCTATATATTGCTGCAAATGTCCCGAAATCTTTCTTTCATTTTCTGTCAATCTAGGCGTTGTCGCAGGCATATATTTTTGAAGTAAAGTTTGTCGAAAAAAGTGTAGGCTATATTCGAGAAAGTCTTTGCTACGCTCTCTGCCCATACCGTGAAGTTTGTCACACCACTTTGCTAGTATTCCGGCACTCTTGCGCAAGGTAAGCAAAGCACGCATCCATTCCGTAAATAGCAGGGCATAGTTCTCTTCTTTTTTAGAAATAATAGTGATAGCGTGGGCATAGCTGCCATCAGCAATATATGCAGCCGCTTCTGCTTCATTGCCATCATGTCCTGCTGCTATCAATGCTTCCTTAATATAATGGTCTTCTAATGCCGGAATATTTACGATTTGTGTTCTGGAAAGTATCGTAGGCAATATCTCCTCAGGATTTTCCGCTACAAGGATGATGACGGTATTTGGTGGCGGTTCTTCTATCAATTTGAGCAAAATGTTTCCTTCCTTACCCAAGTATTCGGCACCCCATATCATCTGCACCTTATAAATGCCTTCATAAGGCTTCATATTGAGCTGTCGTATGATATATCGTGCTTCATCAGCAGTGATATTGCCTTGTTTATTGTCTTCAGTGAGCGTACTTATCCAAGTGAAATAGTCACTGTAAGGAGATTGTAAAGCAAACTGTCTAAAGCCTACAAGGAAATCATTACTTTTTGGTGGAGTATTGGTCTTTTGGGAAAAGACAGGAAAGGTATAATGTATGTCGGGATGTATGAGTCGCGAAGCCTTTTTACAAGCATTACATTCACCACAACTATCCAAAGCCCCCTTGTCTTCGCATTGTAAGTATTGCGAGAATGCTAGAGCCATAGCCAGCCCACCAGCGCCACCATATTCATGGAAAAGCAAGGCATGAGGCACCTTGTCATGCTGCACCAACTTTATCAGATGTTGCTTTAGTGTTGTATGCCCTAATACTTCTGCAAATAACATCTCACAAATATAGGCTTTATAGTTTTTTGATGATGAGCTTTACAAAGATTGTATTTTTTTGCTGAGGAAAAATCACAACTATGATGATTGCCAAAACTATATAAAGGTTAATCCTATTAGGTATAGAAGTACGATATGTCGTTTTGACGTATCTTTGTACACTTTTTAGCGTAAAAATTATGAGTAGAAATATAGAGTTAATGTCACCCGCAGGTTCTTATGAAGCCCTTATGTCTGCCATCAAGGCGGGATGTAATTCTATATATTTTGGCGTAGAACAACTCAATATGAGAGCTAGGTCTTCCAATAATTTTACCATTGAAGACCTCAAAAATATTGCAGAGATAGGAAAAACGCATCAGGTGAAGACCTATCTCACCATGAATACCATCTTATATGACCACGACATCTCGTTGATGAAAAATATTGTGGATGCCGCCAAGGAGAGCGGTATTACGGCTATAATTGCTGCTGACCATGCTGTGATGAATTATGCCAAAAAAGTAGGGGTAGAGATACATATTTCTACACAGGCGAATGTCTCTAATATTGACACAGTAGAGTTTTATGCCAATTTTGCAGATGTGGTCGTATTAGCCCGCGAGCTCACCCTGCGACAGGTCGCAGATATCAGCAGGGAAATAAAGCGTAGAAATATTACAGGCCCTTCAGGCAAGCGCATAGAGTTGGAAATATTTGCTCACGGTGCCTTATGTATGGCGGTATCCGGGAAATGCTACCTCAGCCTACATTCACATAATGCTTCTGCCAATAGAGGTGCCTGCATACAGAATTGCCGCCGCAGCTATATCGTCACCGACAAAGAAGAAGGCATGGAACTAGAGATAGACAATGAATATATCATGTCTGCACAGGACCTATGTACTATAGATTTTTTGGACAAAATTATAGATGCCGGTGTCACAGTACTCAAGATTGAAGGTAGAGGGCGTTCCGCAGATTATGTATATACTACTACGCAATGTTATGATGAAGCTATACATGCCTACGTGTCTGGCACATATACTGCCGATAAAGTGTCGGCATGGAAGGAAAGGCTTGCTACAGTGTATAATAGAGGATTTTGGGATGGCTACTACTTGGGTCGTAAGATGGGGGAATGGAGTGATGAGTATGGCTCTAAAGCCACTAAGAAGAAGTTGTTTTTAGGAAAAAATACTAACTATTTCGATAAGGTAGGCGTGGGAGAATTCCAATGCGAGTCCCATAGTCTGGCTATTGGAGATGAAGTTATCATCACGGGACCTACTACAGGATACCTGCAGATACAGGTGCAGGAATTACGGGTAGATAATATTCCTACCGACAAGGTAAGTAAAGGTGACATATTTTCGTTAGCTGTGCCCGAACGTGTGAGACCTTCGGATAAACTCTATAAACTCGTGCCTGTATGATACGTATTACGCAGCAACGTGCCAAATGCATAGGCTGCAATGCCTGTGTAGAAGCAGCAGACTATCGTTGGCGCATATCCAAGCGTGACGGCAAATGTACGCTCGTGGGTGGCGTGGACAAAAAAGGTTTTTATACCGTATTGGCACATGACCACGAATATGAAGACAATATGTTGGCGGCAAAAAACTGCCCTGTTAATATTATAAAAATAGTGAAAATATGAATGTACATACTATACAAAAGGCTAGAGTCACTAAACAATTTACCTTTGAAATGGCACATGCCCTCTATGGCTACGATGGGCCTTGCAAGAACATACATGGACATACCTATCATCTGGAAGTCACCCTGCGTGGCGAGCCCTTGGCAGATGCCACTAATGTAAAAAATGGCATGGTTGTGGACTTCGGTATTCTCAAAAAGATAGTGCTGGAAGAAGTTGTATCTATTTACGATCATGCACTTGTACTCAATGAGAATGCGCCCTATGTAAAATCCGATCTACTTACTACAGAATTCGAAAAGGTATTTACAGTACCCTTCCAGCCCACCTGCGAAAACCTGATGTTGTACTTCCTACAAAAATTGCAATCCCGTATTCCTGAGCGCCTCACACTAGTATCTTTGGTGCTACGCGAGACACCCACATCCTATGCCGAGTGGCGTATAGAAGATAATGTATAGCTTATTTCTGCACTATAGAAGTCTATCAGACAATACAATTATTTCGCTGTATAGTTTTTTGTGTATCATAAGCATCACTGTGCTATTATAACTCTATTGTAACGCATTCGTTGCTAGAATAACAATCTTATATTCATTGCTAATAATGAATGGATTGTCAGTAGGTTTATTCTTTAATTATTTTTTTAACAAATACACTATTGTCATTAAATATGAATTTAATAAAATATACGCCTGAAGGCAGGTCGGATAAGTTTATATTTTGACTAGAAATAGAAAACAGACTACTATTTCCATAATAGACCTCTTGCGAAATTCATTTGAGTTGCAGATTATAAATCCCGGCAATAATATTGATTCTTAAATTAAATCTTCTTCTTCTGTTTCTGTATTTTTCGGCTACTATTCTAAATATTTTCAATTCTCTGATAATGTTTTCTATTAATACTCGACTGGAAGATATCTTTTGATTTTGCATTTTGTCTTCCTTTGTCAACGGATTTCTCTTGCTGCGTTTTTTAGGAAGCTCACTGTTGCTGTGTTGTTTCTTAATGCCTTGATAGCCAGTATCTACCTGTGCTTTGATGTTTGGATGCATAAATATTCTGCTGTTTTTAAAAAGCTTAAAATCATGATTTTTTCCTATACTATTGTGTACGCAAATTATTCTTCGTGTTTGTTTATCTGCTACTACTTGTGTTTTTAATGTGTGCTTTTTCTTTTTGCCCGAGTAATAGTTGCGTTGTTTTTTTTAGGTCGTTCTATGGGTGTTTCTGCTACATCTATTAATACGACCTCAAAGGTATTGTCTGATTGTGTCAATACACGTTTGCCTGGTAAATGTAACGATGGATGGTTGATTAAGGCTTGTTCCACAAATTTTATGGTTCTGCAAACATTACTTTCACTTAAGCCGTAGGCAACACCAATATGAAACATCGTTCGATATTCTCTTAGATACATTAAGGTCAGTAATAGTTTATCCTCTGTAATTAAATGTGATTTCCTACCTGTTCTACCCCGTTTACGTACGCTTGTATCATACTCATTAACCGCTTCTACTAATAATTGAAAGGTAGAATTTGTAACGCCTGTTAATCGTTTAAAATCTGTCGATTTGAGTGTCTTTACTTCTTTCCAAAACATCTGCAACTTTAATAAATGATGCCAACTATTTTAATAAAGACTTTTAAACAAATCTGAATTTCGCAAGAGGTCTAATATTTACCTAGTAAGTCAAATATTTCAATATCATATAGTGAAGATTTGCTTCTTGAGAATTGATATGAAATATTATTTTTTGTAGGATTTGGATATAATACAATGGTATTCTCATTGTATAACTCCAGTAATTTTACGGAGACAATTGATGAATAAGTAAATTTACCATCAAAATCAAACTGTTTTAATCTATAATAAAGTAAATTGTTTTGTATTTCATTGTCTGTAAAAGAATAATTTAGAATTTCATTGCTATAGCCAAATTCAGATTTGGATGACACTTTTCCTATTTCTTCAAAATTTAAGGCATCGGTACTTCTTTCTATAGAAAAGTAGTTATTATTTATTTCTGATGCTGTGGCCCACATAAGTACTACATCATCTTGATCCAGAGCTGCTCTAAATTGGATTAATTCAATAGGTAATGGAGACATATTTCTCGACAGTGTAATATACGTAGTATCGCATTCACCATTAATACATCCTACTTGGCAAGTAGTAGAACTTGCAGCTGCGTCGGTACTAGCTTTATAGTTATAACAGCCACTCATGTCTGGACCTGTTTTTATGATACCTGCCGGAGTGTTACAAGTACTATATGTTCTTTGCTGTAATAAATTATTTTCTGCTATATCATCATCTGTCGTACATATATTTGCACTACAAGTGTCACAAGTTAGTGTGATGTTAACTGTATCAAGGAGCTATTGGTTTTTGGATAATTATATAGGTAGTACCGCAAAGATATTGATTACAGGCAATATACAAGTAGTGATGGAAGTTGTAAATTTAGTACTATTCCCACTCCAATTATAGCACCCATTTATGTCTATGGAGCCGCTGCCTAGTGTGCTTTCATAACTATCAAGCCCGCAATTATAATATGAAACAGGGTCAGGAGTAGTTAGGTCATCTTTAGTTGCACATATAGTAACAGAGCAGGTAGGGCATTTGGGCTTTACCGTGATAGTATCTGGATGCGATACAGCTGTTACAAAAACGGTATCCACTATAGTAACACATGTAGGTGGTATAATTTTATCGCAGAGTTCATAAGTTACAGGATAAATGCCTGGAGGAGTGCCTGGTGATACACTTATAGCCCCTGTTGAATTATTTAGGGTGATGCCACTAGGCCATACTCCACTTACATTCACACTTGCATTAGTACCTATAACTGCTGGCTTACCATTGACACTGTCATTGTCTGTAATATTGGCTATGGCTATGCCGCCAAGTGCACTAGTGACTGTGCCTACTTCTACATGTAAGACTATACACGATGTAGTAGATACCTGTACCGCTACACTAGAAGGACTAAAACAAGGGAAACTAGGACTATAGAAATATGCATAATATGTTCCGGACTTTACCTTAGTAGGCGTAGTAATAGTGTCTGTGGCAGAAGTGGCATTGCTTACAGTGCTCCACACTAAGCGAGTGCCTGATGGAGGAGTGCCTGTAAATAAGCTATTCAAATTTACCGTGGTATCAGGGCAAATATTTGAAAGACTTGTACCTATCAAACTAGGTGCTGTGCTACCTGCAATACATGGACAGTTAATATCATAGGAGGAAGCATTCTGGCTAGTACCCACAGTTTGCCCCGCAGTGTTGCTATAGTTTGCAGGAAGAGGTGTGTATTGTGGAATACCGTTAGAATTTACAGTACCCGTAAGCATACCATTACTCACATTACTACTGGTAAAGCCTGCACCACCTTCAATGGCATCTACACAACCGTCATTATCACTATCCAAATCTAATGCATCTGGAATACCATCACCATCAGTGTCTAGATTACAGTTACTAAATAACGTGAGTTCGGGTTAAGCAGCTAATAATAATTGATTAGATTTTTCTTCAAAGATGATATTTAAGGAAGGTTTTTTAGGGAAGAAAGAATAAGCACAGAGTGTTCCCATTATGTTCAATAAGAAATTGTTGATGCTTCTGTGTCTAGTATGTTGAAGCTTACAAATATTTTTTAGTTCATCATTTACACATTCAATAATAGCTCTTTTTCTGAGCAATATTTTATCTGTTTGCGAAATATTCATCCCTTTCATATTCTTGCGAGGTTTAGTAATCAATTGTATGCCATCGCCCCAAAGCAGGTCTGAGAGGGCTTGGGATATATAGCCTTTGTCACCAAATAGTTTTCCAAATATATTTTCTGTCATGCTAGTCATCAGTTTTATATTTCTGTCATCTACATTGCCTTTTGTAAGATAAAAGGATAGTATTTCCCCCTTGTCATTGATGATTAGGTGCAACTTGAAGCCATAAAACCAGCCTATGGAGCATTGTCCTCTTTCTGCTACATTTTTGAATACTTTGTGGTTGTGGATGCGTCTGTTGTGGCAAGATTTGATATGGGTAGAATCTATAAAATTGATGCCCGAAGATGTTCCTAGACAGTTCATCTTCAGGAATAGCATCATAGGTACTGCCACTCTTTGTTGTAGCTCTACAAAGCGGTTGTAAGATACCAATTTTGGGAAGTAGTCTTTGTAATAGATACAGATATGTTCGAGATAGAAGTTCTTGAGGTTTGTAAAATGTCCTAAGTGAAAAGCGATGAGGATAGTGATAATTTCACTATCAGAAAGAGAGGCTTTTCGGTTTCTTGTAACAATATTGGGGTCTGAGATTTGGTGATTTTTGATTTCTTGGTCAAAAAGTTTGCAAAAGTCATCCACTTTTACAAAAACTTCTATAATTTTGTCTCTGAGCATTAAAGGCGTTTTTGTTTTATTTAATTGATTATCAAGTAATTAAACATCAAAAATCATGCCTTTTTTGCTTGCTTTTTATTTTTTCTTATCCCGAACTCACGTTAAATATATAGATACCATATTACATTTTGCTGAAAAATTAAACTCCTTAGTAGGTCAGATGGATGATGCTGCCTTAGATAGCTGCTATAGACCAGGAGGCTGGACACGCAGACAGGTGATACACCATTGTGCAGATAGTCATATCAACAGTTTTATCAGGTTCAAACTGGCACTTACAGAAGATAATCCTACCATCAAACCATACAAAGAAGAACTTTGGGCCGAACTATCTGATTCTAAGCATCTTTCTATTACGTCATCATTACTCATCTTGGAAGGAGTGCATTATAGATGGGCTTATTTATTGGAATCAATGAATGAAAGTGACTATTTAAAAACATTTTTTCACCCCGAATCACAGAAGACTATGCGACTAGATACTACATTGGCAATGTATGACTGGCATTGTAAACATCATCTCGCTCATTTGATGCTATAAAAAAAGGCTTCCAGAAGGAAGCCTTTTTTAAAATAACAATAGAGTCGCTATAGGTTTTTGAAATATATAAATTGTGAAGAATACTCTTTAATTTACTTTAATAATTTTATAAAGTATATTTCCATCTGGGAGATAAAGAGCTTTTTCTACATAATTGAATGTAGCTGCATCAGTTTCTGATTTTTTTATCCAATTAACAGTCTTTATTACTCTATCACCATTAGAATATACCCCATTAAATGTAATTTTATTGCCATTTAATACCCAAGTACCTGTTTGTGTTAATGCTGGATCGGGCTGTTGAGCTCCTATCGCTGCATATCTTACATACGTGCCATCTGAATTAATATAAAACCTATACTCATAGCAAGGAGTATATATACTATAATCTCCGTGGCATACACCACTATAATATCCTGAAACCAACTCTATAGTAGCAGGTAAAGAGGTAGGAGGATTTGTATTAGGTACACACCCTGTAAGAATAACTGCGGAGATTGCTATCATCCCGATAACAAGGCGTCCTTTTTTGATTATATTTTTCATACTTAATTTTTATAAATACAAATGTATATAATTAATTTATAAAAATACGTGTACAAAAAAATGCCATTGTAATATGTATTATTTTATAATATTTTATATATTATTGATTATTATTATTTTATAATAAATTTATAAAATACTTGAGTTTTAACTTTATTTTTTAGAAAATAAAATTTCTAAAATAGGATACTTATTAATGATAAAAAGAAGTTTCACATAACCCGTTGTGCGGTTTAAATACTTAACATAAAAGAGATATTGTGCATCGTGTATTAGCACGATTTTTGTATATAATTATTTGACAACCAATTATTTACAATGCACAATATCAAAACAAATTTCGACAAAATTTTTAATCTTTCCAAACATTATTTGAAAGATTTTATCGTTGACAGTTCTAATAACTTTCAGTTCTATAGAAATCAACCTAAAATGAGTGACTGTGAAATCGTTGCTCTGTCGCTTTGTTCGGAAGCACTTAGTATTGATTCTGAAAACTTATTTTGGAAGAAATTAAAAGTGGAATATTCCACAGATTTTGCTCATTTGATTGACCGTTCTAATTACAACAAACGTAGGCGAAGATTACAACATTTTATTACGCTTTTAAATGAAAGAATGGCAAATCAATTTAATGAGATTGAAGATGTATTTATAGTAGATTCCATACCAATTCCGATTGTTCAATTAGCACGAGAAGACCGCTCTAAGATTTGTAAAACAGATTTTGAGACCGCACCAGATAAAGGATATTCAGCAGTAAGCAAATCCTATTATTACGGATATAAATTACATTTATCTACCACTCTAAATGGCACATTTATGTCAATGGATATTAGCAAAGCTAGCGTTCATGATGCCCATTTTTTGAATAGCCTAAAATATAGTGGAATGAATAATGCCACACTGCTCGCAGATAAAGGTTACCTCTCATCTCAATATCAATTAGATTTATTTGAATCCTGTAATATTCAACTTAAAACACCCATGAGAAATAATCAAAATAACTATCAAAAATATCCATTCATCTATAGAAAATGTAGAAAAAGAATTGAAACTATTTTCTCCCAACTTTGCGACCAATTTATGCTTAAAAGAAACTATGCTAAATCATTCAATGGATTGATAACAAGAATAAAATCTAAACTAACTGCTTTAACCGTTTTACAACTCTTAAATAAATTAAACAATAAACCAATTAACCATCTTAAATTTGCGCTAACTTAAACCGCACAACGGGTTAATATAGTATCAAATATTTGCATGTTCGCACTTTGCGAATACTTTAAAGTAGATATTGATAGTTCCTAAATATAAATAATTATTGCGTCAGATCCATTCTAGACAATAATAGTCTTTCTCCTTTTTCTGTTTCAGAAAGCAATATCAGATATTTGTCTAGCTGTGTTACATAATTTGATGGAAACAAATAAAAACTTTTCTTTTCGCCTTCACCTAATATCTTGAATTCACCAGCAGTGCCTTTATCTAAATCAATTACCCCATATTGATAGGTATATAATGGAGACCATGAAGCAGTAACAGTAGTTGTAAACATTCCGTAATCTACATCAGATACGTCATGGATGGCTCTGCAAGTATGTAGAAACCAATATACTTTTGTTTTATCAGGGGATTCATAAATATGTCCTTCAGCAGGAAACATATCAGATGTCATAGGTGATTTATTGAAAAATCCATCTCTTTCTTTTTGGTCTATTTGTATGCCATAGTTATGTTTTAATTTGCCGGTTTTGTCAAATTGGAAAAGATAGGTTCCTCTATACAATCTAGATCCATCATTAGCACTACTGCCTATCACTGACTTTGCAATTTTATAGTCTTGACCATTGATAAGGATATCTCCATTACCTGCTAGATAAATATTATAGGTTTGAAATCTTTTTCCATCAAAGTCTAGAGCCTTTTTTTGACCCAAAGGTGTTACAGATTTTGTGTTGAAATCTGCTACAGGAGTTTCATTACAAAATTCGGCATTGCCATTATTGATTTTTGAAATACAGAAGCCTGTAAATTTCAGTTCATCAAGCATTTGGTCTATACTTTCTTGAGTGACACCCATATCTGTATTACCAGAAAAAGTATTTACCATAGTTTTAAAACCACTGAATGCTCCACCCTGATTGGTATTACTTTCGGCTTTTTCAGAAGCATCTGCTGAAGTGGTAGCCACTAGTCCGGTTTTATATACTTGGTTTATATATTTTTCGTTCAAATCTTTGGTAAGGCTGGGTCCATATAGATAGACGCTACCATTTTTTTCATAAGCTTGTAATACCCTCCAGCCATTTGAAGGTGCATTGACAGTAAGCCTTTCTTTTATTTTACCTTCGGGTGATATTCGTATGTAGGTATATGCATGGGTAGAACTAGCAAGCTTTGCTCCCTTCACTGTATTGCCTCCCATAGGAGCAAATATCACTACCCAGTCTCTGGGATTTTCATCATTTGTAAGGGGTTCTTCATCCATAATAGGTTCTGAAAATATCGGTTGATGTGGACTATCAAAATCAAATTTATCTAATACCTGAATATTTACATCCTTATCACATCTCAATAATTCATAATGCATAGCAGATCCTACTAAGTCATTTTTAGAAGCTTGTACCCCAGCTACTACTAATACCGCTTCATCGCGTTCTACTTCATAAGCTCCACCTCTGAAAATATACTTCTCTCCACTGTCGCCGGTAGGTTTTACTTTCTCCAGCGGCTTCACGCTTTTATTATATCTTCCATACCACCAGCTATATCTGTATGTAATTTCTTTCTTCCTAAATACCAATTTGCTGGCCATAGTAGCCGATGCCGTCAAAGAATATTTAGTGTATTCATCACCTCTAAAGTTGAACCATTTGTAACGTGTACGCACTAATTCTATATCTTCTTCTGTTTTCTTCTCTTCTACAAGATTCAGGTCTTTATCAAATGTATATATCTCTAATTTCACCTTCTTAGCAGAAGATGGAAGAACATATATCATATCAAATTTTTGGTTATCACTATGATTTTCTATGCCACCTAAATACCCTTTTTTTGCCTTCCGGGAAATCTCATGTACTTTTTCAAAAACTTCCAATTGTGCAAAAACAATTAAGCTGACTGCTAATGATATTATTATAGCCGCTGACTTTAACGAGAAAATTGACTTCATAAATTAAAAATTTAATCAAATATAAGCAACTAATAATGAATTATATTAACTAAAAACAATGATTTTTAAATTTGGATGCTTTATCAAATATTGAAATACAAAAAGGTGCCAAATTTTATTTAGTATGTAAAAAATGCTAAAACATACTGCACTCTAATACACTTTTAAAGGCAGGAAAAGATAAATTCAATTACGAATTTCGAAACAGGTTACTGTGTTTCAATTTTAATAATTCAATGTAGTTTTTTGCATAATATCACAAAACAAATAAAATAACAAATAGCTTAAATTATTAATAAAATAAGGACTTTTAGTTGTTTTTTATAAAAATGATAGTGATTACTTTCCGATACAAAATCTTCCAAATATAGTTCCTAGTATATCCTTGTCTATGTCTATATGTCCTGTAATTTCTCCAATGTGACGCAGGGCAACTTTGATGTCTTGGGTGACAAGGTCGCTAGGTATGTGCTGTCGAAGTGCTGTAATCACTTCCGCTATAGCCATTTCTGCTTTTTTTAAGGCTTCATAATGTCGTTGATTAGTGACTATGACGCTATTGTCTTGATTGTTGGCAGCTGCAAGGGTATCAACTAGCATTTTCTTTAGTTCTAGAATGCCTGTATAATGCTTAGCTGATATAGCGATGAAATCATCTTTAAATAATTCTTTGAATGTTGCACTGGTTTTTTCAGCAACGTTGTCGCATTTGTTGCCTACCGCTATTATTCTTTTGCTGTTGTCGGATTTTTCTTTTACGACCTTTAGCTCCTCTTGTAGTGTGTCAATGGGTTCTTCCATGTCAAAAAGATAAAGGATGACATCTGCTTTGGCGATGGCGGCATTACTACGTTCTATGCCGATTTTTTCTATTTCGTCTTCTGCTATACGTAAGCCCGCAGTATCTATAAATCTAAAGAGGTAGCCATCTATACTCAAAGTTTCTTCTATAGTATCACGTGTAGTGCCGGCAATACTACTCACTATGGCGCGTTCTTCTTGCAAAAGCGCGTTGAGTAACGTGGACTTTCCGGCGTTGGGTTTGCCTACAATAGCTACAGGAGTTCCATTTTTTATGGCATTGCCGAGGTGGAAGGTGTCGGACAAGGTTTGTAACTCTACAGTAATGTCATCCAATAAGGATATTAGGCTGCTTCTATCTGCAAACGCTACATCCTCTTCTGCAAAATCCAGTTCTAATTCTATGAGTGCTGTAAACTCTATAAGGGAAGACCTTAGAGTACGTAGTTTTTCAGAAATGCCGCCACGCATTTGACGCATGGCTACCTCATGGGCAGCTTTTGATTCAGATGCTATGAGGTCTGCTACAGCCTCTGCTTGGCTAAGATCCAGTTTGTCATGCAAATAAGCGCGTTGTGTGAATTCTCCAGCCTGAGCTAGTCGCACGCCTTCATCTATGCATGATTTCATGATGGTATTGATAATATAGGAAGAGCCATGACAAGATATCTCTATGGTGTCCTCTCCAGTATAGGAATGAGGCCCCTTAAACACGGCTACCACTACGTCATCTACTATTGTATCTCCTATTTTGAAAGTACCATAGTGTAAGGTATGGCTGGCTTCATTTTGCAGGGATTTTTTTGAAAAAAATCTAGAAATAATTTGCAAGCTTTTGCTTCCTGATAAACGAATCATAGCAATTGCCCCCACACCTTTAGGAGTGGAGAGGGCAATAATTGTATCTAAATCATGCATTTTTCAACTTTTGTTAAAATAATTTAATGTTAAAAATATTTGAAACATAAATAGTTTGTTATTTTTGCTTTCAAAATTGATTATTTTTAAACTCTTTTTGAATTAAAGATTATCGCAAAAATATGAATATGTATAGAAAAATATCATTATTAACTACAGCTATGCTGTTATTGGCGAGTGTAAATGTAAAAGGACAGCGAATTCCTATGGACAAGACACTTAGAAATTGGTTTGTTACCTTACATGGCGGTGTAACAAGTCCATATACGGATGTCAGATCTTATGACTGGCGTCGGGTAATTCTTAAAGAAGGAGATGAAAATGCCTACAAGAGACTAAGTGAATACCAATATGGTGTAGGCGCTTCTGTAACGAGAATGTTTGGAGGTGTTTTTGGTATGCAAGTGGATTATATGTATGGGAAGCTTCAAGGCGTTACTGTCCAAAAAGGGGGATTTCAAGAAGATAGATTCTTTTGGAAAAAATTAGGATTTAGTGAGCCTGTATTTTTTAAAACACAATATTTACACCAGCCTACTATCAATGGTTATGTAAACCTTTCTAATATGTTTGTAGGATTGAATAGATATATACGCCACAAAACTGCTGGAAAAGAGTTGAATGATAGACCCGTATCGGTTTATATGAAAGCTGGCTTGGGATTTATTTTCTTCAAGTCACAAGTGTATAAAGTTCAAGACGGCGAATATTACGATGCTAATAAAAGAGATGCTGAGCCTAGAGGTAAATACTTGGTTACCTATACCAATAATGTTACTGAAGTTACTGCGCCTTTTGCACTAGGATTGAAAGTAAAAGCAGGTAAGCGTTTTGACGTAGGCTTAGAGGGAAGATTTAATTATGTTCATACGGATAAATTAGATGCTCACGTTAGCAATGAATATATACGTGGTCGAAATGATAAATTCGTCTATATTAATGCAAATGTGAATTATAAATTTGGCAGCAAAAAAGGTCAATCTGAGCACTTGGAGTGGATTAACCCATTAGAAGCTTATATGAGTGTCACAGATGCAAAATTGGCTAATCTTTACACCGTAAAAGATGCAGATAATGACGGAGTTATAGATGAATTAGATCAAGAACCGGAATCAAAAGAAGGAGCTATAGTGGACACACATGGTGTTACATTAGACAGTGATAAAGACGGATATCCTGATCATTTAGATCCTGAGCCATTTTCTTCTCCTGAACTACCGATAGAAAATGGTATCAATAAGCGTCCTGATGGTCTTACACCTCAGATGCTAAAAGAAGTAAAAGAAATTTTAGGAGCAGATAAGTCAACTAAAGCAATAGGATGGGCATTATCATTAGTGTTCTTTGACTTAGATAAAGACAATATACGTACCAGTGAAATACCTGAATTGTATGAAGTGGCTACTACAATGCAAAAATATCCTGACTTGAAAGTGAATGTAAAAGGATATACAGACGTTCGTAATACAGATAATTACAATATGGACTTGTCTGACAGAAGAGTAAATAACGTTATAGAATATCTAAATACAAGATATGGTATAGCTAAAGATAGATTTATTTTAGGACACTTTGGCGAAGCGAATAATATGTTCCCTAACGCTTCTACTGAGCAACAGCATCAGTTGAATAGAAGGGTGGAAATAACCCCCGCCAATTATTAATAACAAATAATAACAAACTAAGGGGCTCTTTGTAGCCCCTTTTTTTATCTATATGAATATCATCTCCGATATAAAATGTAATTTTGTTTCTAATTATAAAATAATGAGAAAAATAGTTAGCATAATTATTACTTTGATTACTTTGGTCTTTACACCCACTTATAGCCAGATTTCAGGTCTTAATATAAATTCATTAAAGAGCATAACGGGTGTAAATAACATGAATATTCCTACGCCTCCAGTATCATCTACCGCTGGAAGCAAGGCAGCCTTGCAAATGGCAGGGTTCGACCCAGCCTTGTTTGGCATTACATCTTCTCCAAGCACTACTGCGCCAACATCTTCACAGAAAGAGGATAATCAAGGTGCCTTAGGCGTATTTAATGACTTAATGAGTCAGATGGTTTCTCTAAAGACTACACAAGATTCACTAATTCAGGTAGTAGGAACAGCAAATGGCGATACCGCCAATAGAAGAAAACCTTCAGAAATATATGGACAAGACTTCTTTACTAATACCAGATTAAAACTATTTGTAAAAGCCTCAGAAACCAAAGCTCCCGATGATTACATAATAGGTGAAGGAGATGAAATTACCGTATCAGTATGGGGATATGCCGACTACAATAATACCTTGAAAGTAAATAAAGATGGGTATATACAGATACCAGAGTTTGGGCGAGTATATGTGAAAGGCATGACCTTTGGAGCTGTGAAGAGTTTAATAGCAAAGAGACTAGCCTCATTCATAAATCCCTCCAATACGAAGTACGAAATCACGCTCAACTATTCTAGGACTATAGACGTAAATATAGTTGGAGAAGTATATCTGCCCGGTACCTACCAAATTCCCGCATTAAATTCCGTATATAATGCCTTGAATGCTGCTGATGGCATTACTAATATGGGTAGTATAAGAGAAATAGAGATTCGTAGGAACGGTAAGACTATCCGTAAATTTGATGTCTATCAATTCTTAATGAATCCATTCAATAATGACAATTTCTATCTTGCAGAGGGCGACTTTATATATGTACCACCCATAGGAAAAGTAGCTTCCATAAAAGGTACTGTCAGAAGACCCGGAAAATATGAGTTGAAGGATGATGAAGGTATAAAGGAATTATTAGAGTATGCCGGAGGACTTAGCGCAGATGCCTATACCAAAACAGCCAAACTAGAAAGATATGGCAACGATAAAGTAGAATTGGTAGATATTCCTCTTTCAGAAATAATTAATGGCAACAAGAATTTTATACTCAAAGATGGAGATGCTTTATATCTCGATGCAATTCCATCGAATTATGAAAACTACGTAAACATCTCTGGCTCTGTGAAGTTTCCTGGAAAATATGAACTCAACAACAATGGCCGAGTATCTGATATTATTCAAAAAGCAGGAGGGATTCTCAGAACCACATACTTGGAAAGAGCTTATATCAGAAGGATTTTAGATAATCAGCGAGAAGTTTTAATACCATTTAATTTGGCTAAAATTTCTGAAAATTATAATTCCGCAGATAATTTATTATTACAAGAACTCGACGAGATACAATTGTATAGCAAAAAAGACTTCTTGGAACATTTCATAGTGAGCGTAGAAGGTTCGGTACTAAAGCCTACAGTAGTAAATTATGCCGAAAATATAACCTTGAATGATGTGCTGTTTATGGCAGGAGGATTGAAGAAGGAAGCCGCCAATAATAAGATAGAAGTTTTTAGAGTTCTGGAGAAGCAAGATTCGTCAGGTCTTATTGTGCCTATTAAGATAATTGCAAAAGTTATAGAAGTAGGACCCAATCTAGAGATTGACGAAGCCTCTAAAGGATTCCCTCTGATGCCTATGGATCAAATTGTAGTCCGCAAAACTTATGAATACGCTCTGCCAAAGAATATTGTAGTGAATGGAGAGGTGAAATTTCCCGGTACATATCCCATAGAACAAAAAGATGAAAAATTATTGGATGTCATACAGCGTGCCGGAGGGCTTACCCCCTATGCTTTTGTAGCATCTGCAACTATAACCCGTAATGACCCTGTGAAAGGTATAGAAATATTGCATCTCAAAGATGCCTTCATCAGCCCAAATTCTTATGCCAATTATGTGCTTAAAGAAGGAGATGTCATAGATATCCCTATTATTGATGAATTAGTAAGAATAAAAGGAGAAATTAACTATCCCGGACTAGATACCAATCAGACTATAGCCGGAAAGTTTGTAGCTGGAAAGAAAGCAAAATATTATATCAAAAAATATGCGGCCGGATTTGGCAGATATGCTAAAAAGAAATATACCTTGGTGCAACACGCTAATGGTGCAGCTCAGTCCACAAAGAATTTTATGGGAATAAAACGCTATCCTAATGTATATGAAGGTTCAGAGATAATAGTGGCCTTGAATAGCAAAAAATTAGCAAAAGACCAGTTGCCAATACAGCCGAAGGAAAGAGTAAGCTGGAATTTCGTATTGCCTACAGTAATTGCAAGCGTTACCTCTATAGCCTCTACGCTTACATTGGTCTTTCTATTGAAACAGTAAATCCCCAAAACTAAATAATATGGCAATTAATCCTGTATTTGAAAGTGATGAAATAAGACTGACAGAACTCATCAGAGGGTTCAAAATCTAC
>JBGAWK010000025.1:0-30958 GCA_044227665.1 Chitinophagales bacterium | reverse complement strand
AAGAATATACCGAAAAACTTTGTGTAGCTCTAGATATTAGAGGACTTATAAATATTCAGTTCACCATAAAAGACGATAAAGTATATGTCATAGAAGCCAATCCTAGAGCATCGCGTACCACACCATTTATCTGTAAAGCATATCAAATTCCTTACCTCAATATTGCTACCAAAGTTATGATGGGGACTCACAAGCTATCCGAATTTACTTATGAAGAAAAGCTAAAAGGCTACGCCATCAAGGAACCCGTATTCTCTTTCGATAAATTTCCAGGAGTAAATAAAGTCTTGGGTCCAGAGATGAAATCTACCGGTGAGGCTATTTACTTTATTAAGGATTTATATGACCCCTATTTCAGACACCTATACAAAGAGAAGAGCATGTTCCTGAATAGATAATTTTAGTATTTGGAATTTACGCCATTGCATAAATAATCTGTACCTTAGTAGTATGGAAACATTAGCCAACAAACCCGACAGATACAAAAGCTTGAAAAGAAAAATATTTGGGTTTCTCATTGCCCTTATTTTGATAGCTGGGGTCACGACTTGGGGCTACTTCAGCTTCCCTTACAGTAAAGGCAACAGAGCAGGATTGCTATATAAATTTTCAAATAAAGGATACATTTTCAAAACCTATGAGGGAGAGCTGAACCTCGGTGGTATAAACGCCATTCCCGGCAATACAATCGTTAATAATCTTTGGCAGTTCTCAGTAAAAGATGCAAATGTAGCTTCCCAGTTGATGGAAATGGAAGGTAAAATTGTACGCCTTCATTATATAGAATATTTGGGTAGAGTGCCTTGGCGTGGAGATACAAAGTATATTGTAGATGAAATCAAAGTGGTAGAAAAATAATTTTTATAAAAAAAACCTAGTTTAAGAAAATTATATACCTTTACAGTCTATTAATTATATAGACTTAGTATTATATGGCTGAAAAACATTATCGCAGTGTAGTAAAAGGTATTACTTGGCGCATTATAGGAACTGCTGATACAATATTTCTTTCTTGGCTCTTTACCGGAGAGATAGAGAGTGCCCTCAAAATAGGACTTGCAGAGCTTGTTTCAAAAATTATTTTATTTTATATTCATGAGAGAGTATGGCTCAAGGCACACTTTTGGCGCACAGAAGTCCAAGACCCAGAAAAAGGCACTATATGGGTAGATCATCATAAACGAAGCCTAATAAAAGGAATTAGTTGGCGATTCTTTGGAACCTTGGATACCATAATATGGGCAGCACTCATTACCGGGGATTATTCCAAAGCATTAAAAATTGGTTTCACAGAGGTATTTACCAAAGTAATATTGTACTGGATACATGAACGTGTATGGATGAAAATCAAGTGGGGTAAAGAAATTGCTTAGCCCCAGCACCGCAAAAATAAAATCTTTTTATTTACAATTAACAGACAGTTTATTTTATATAGTAAACAATTCTTATTCAAAAACTTAATTTAGCAACATATTATTTTTGAGTATGAAAGTTATGAAATTTGGGGGTTCTTCTGTAGGAACACCCGAAACGGTAAGTAGGGTAATAGAGATAGTAAAAAAAACCTCGGAAAACGACAAAGTCGTCGTCGTATGCTCTGCTTTTAGCAAGGTAACTGATACATTAATTAAGTGTGGCCAGCTTGCCAAAAGTAAAGATGCCACATACAAGCAACAATTAGCGTTGTTGAGGTCGCGCCATTTAGATACGCTAGAAGTTTTGGCAGATGCCGACAATAAATCCAAATCTTTACAAGAACTTACCGATGCCCTCAATGATATAGAGAGGATTTGCGACGGCATCAATATGCTACAAGAATTCTCCGAACGTACTCAAGCCACATTAGTAAGTTATGGAGAACGTCTATCTTGCTTCATTATTGCTGTAGCCATGAGAAGCAAAGGGGTAAATGCAGTATATGTGAATGCTTCGGAACTAATACGTACAGACAGCAACTATTTAAGTGCCAAAGTAGATTTTGCTACAACAAACAAGAACATTGCCACCTTTGTACATGCCCTGCAAGCCATCCCCATAGTTACAGGATTTATAGGTGCTGATGGCAATGATGTTACCACACTCGGCAGGGGCGGATCGGATTATACAGCCTCTATTTTTGGTGCTGCACTCGATGCCGATATGATAGAAATATGGACAGATGTAGATGGCGTACTCACAGCCGACCCTCGTAGAGTAGAGCAGGCATT
The DNA here is from genome assembly GCA_044227665.1 of Chitinophagales bacterium. GTDB lineage: Bacteria > Bacteroidota > Bacteroidia > Chitinophagales > JADIYW01 > JBGAWK01. The sequence continues at coordinate 28,751 of JBGAWK010000025.1, read as the reverse complement.
CACCATTCCTACACTCAGCTTCAAAGAAGCCATGGAACTTTCACACTTTGGTGCAAAGGTCATCTATCCGCCTACAATTATTCCGGCACTACATAAAAATATTCCCATAAAAATCAAAAATACCTTCAATCCTTCACATGATGGCTCCCTCATCACCAAGGATGCCGGATGTAATAATAATGATATAAAAGGTATATCTTCCATCAGTAATATCTCCGTATTGCGCCTAGAGGGTAGTGGCATGATAGGTGTCGTAGGCATCACGGCACGACTATTTGGCGCATTATCTAAAGCCAAAGTAAACATTGTATTTCTTACTCAGGGCTCAAGTGAACAGTCTATATGCTTTGGCGTCATGCCTACTGACACAGACATAGCTGTATGGGCAGTAAATAGTGAATTCAAAACCGAGATGGAGAGTACCTTCATCAACCCTATAGTAGTAGAAAGACAACAATCCGTAATAGCTGTGGTGGGAGAAAATATGATGAATGTACCAGGCGTATCCGCAAAAGTATTCAAAGCCTTAGGTAAAAATGGCATCAATGTAAAAGCTATCGCACAGGGGTCTTCTGAACTGAATATTACTGTCATCATAGATACCTTCAATGAGGCTAAAGCCTTAAATTCACTACACGAAATTTTCTTCGAAAGCGACTACAAATCTATAAACGTATTTTTAGTAGGACCTTCGGGGCTTATAGGAAATACGCTTCTAAAGCAAATCAAGAACCAAAGGAATTATTTGAGCAATGAAAAGCATATAGAGATAAATATCACAGGTGTTATCAATACCCGAAAAATGTTGATAGAGAGTAATGGATTAGAAATAGATACCTTAGAAAACACGTTAGAAACAAAGGGCATACCTTCAGACATTAATACCTTTATAAAAGACATGAAAGCATTGAATTTTGCTAATTCTGTATTTATAGACTGCTCTGCCAGTAAAGATGTCTGTAACCATTACGAAGAGATATTGAAGAAAAGTATTTCTGTCATTACACCCAACAAAATCGCCAATACCCTTAGTACCCCAAAATATAAGACTTTGAGGGAGGCTGCCAACCGCAGCAATGCCAAATTCCTATACGAGACAAACGTAGGTGCCGGATTGCCGGTAATCAATACACTAGCAAATCTTTTGGACAGTGGCGACAAAATCCTGAAGATAGAGGCTGTATTATCAGGCACACTTTCTTATATTTTCAATAACTATAAAAAGGATAAAAAATTCAGTGAGGTAGTCTTAGAAGCCAAAGATAAGGGCTTCACAGAGCCTGACCCTCGCGACGATCTCAGCGGCTTAGATGTAGCCAGAAAAGCCCTTATCCTCAGCAGAGAAATCGGCGTAGAAATGGAACTCAGGGAAATAAGCGTACAAAACTTAGTACCTGAAAACTTACAGACCGTTGGCGTAGAAGAGTTCATTGTCAGGCTTCTGGAATTGGATGCTGCCTATGAATCCCTCAAAGAGCAAGCCGAATCCCAACAAAAGGCATTGCGCTATATGGCAGTAATAGAAGCAGGAAATGTAAGCATATCCCTATTGAGCGTAGATAGCAGCCATCCATTCTACAATCTTACCGGTAGTGACAATATGATTGTATTTACTACAGAAAGATACAAAAACAACCCTCTAGTTATCAAAGGTCCCGGTGCTGGCGCCGAAGTAACAGCAGCAGGCGTATTTGCAGAACTTATCAGCTTAGGTAATTACTATGCTAATTAAATTTTTAATAAAAACCTTAATATCATGAAGCCCGGAGATAGAATTAAAGTTTTTGCGCCAGCTACAGTAGCTAATGTGGCTTGTGGTTTCGATGTCTTAGGATTTGCCATAGACAGACCTGGCGATGAACTTATTATGGAAATCACCGAAGGCAGAGAAGTAATCATAGAAGACATCACTGGAGATGATGGCGTATTGCCTCGCAACCCATACAAGAATTCTGCCACAGTAGCCATCATGGACTATTTAGACTATATTCAAGCAGAATATGGCTGTAGGATTTGGCTGAAAAAGCAGATGCCTAGTGGTAGCGGCTTGGGAAGTAGTGCCGCCAGTGCTGTAGCTGGTGTATATGCTATTAATATGCTATATCAGGAGCGGCTAAGCAAGATGGAGATGCTGCCTTTCCTGCTTAATGCTGAAAAAGCAGCATGTGATGCCTCTATCGCCGACAACGTGGCAGCATCCCTATTTGGAGGCTTTATCTTGGTGCGTAGCTATGAGCCCTTGGATGTATTGCAAATACCTGTGCCGGAAGATCTCTACTGCGCCGTCATTAACCCAAAAATTATTGTGCTCACAAAAGAGGCTAGGGAAATTCTTCCTAAAGAAATCCCTTTGGGCATATCCCTGAGGCAGAGTGCCAATGTAGGAGGGCTTGTAGCAGGCTTGCTTCGTGGCGATTACGACCTCATCAGCCGCTCTCTTATAGATTATATAGCAGAACCACATAGAAGCAAACTTATTCCTGGCTTCTACGATATGAAAAATGCTGCAAAAGCGGCAGGGGCATTGGGGGGCAGTATCAGCGGATCTGGCCCATCGGTATTCGCTCTGTGTCATGGCAAAGCTACTGCAGAGGCAGCAGGACAAGCCATGAAAGATGTGATGGACAACCTCCATATTGCTTCTGAAGTATTTGTGAGCAAAGTCAACAACCAAGGACCAAAAGTATTGCCCTTCGTAGAAGTGTAGTTGCTAATTATTAGTACAATCTTTCTCTTGGAAAAAAACAGAAATACCGCATTAGGAATCGTGGCAGTTACAATCATAGCGGCTACACTATATAAATTATTACTGGGTGCTATGAGCATAGACATCCCCTTTGGCGATGACTCTATGTATCTGTTTTTTAGTAGGTTTATGCGAGAAAAAGTATTTCCTGATTATGGGCCTATATACGTATTTACATTACGACTTTTCTCCTTCCTCACTTCAGATATCATTACAGCATCTCAAGCAGCAAGAATCTTTCATCTGATATTGCCAGCATTGGCTATCCTATTTTTATCCTACCGTTATAGAATAGGATGGGGGCTTACTGCTCTGTTTGCAGTAGGGATATTGAGCAGTCCCTGGATTGCCGATTTTGGCTTCTTCCGACCCCTTATAAGCCACCCTGCGGTATCTATGATACTGCTATGGCTGGGATGGGCAAAAGACAAATCCCTGAAAAAGATTTGGCTGACAGCTATTCCGCTTACAATCATGGTGATGTACTACAGACCAGAGCAAATATTGAGCTTTATGGCGGTATGTATGATTTCTGCGTTACTAGTGATATGGTATATTAAAAAAAAATATTGGCCAAAAAACACAGTGTACCCTTTCGTCGCATTATATGTCATAGCACTGGCAATAGTAGTATTTGTAGGGAAGCCTATTGGCGCAGGAGGCAAGCGTTCTGGACTGGCTATCCTACAACATGTAAGTCTTAACTATTTGCAAGATAAGGGCGACGATAACGCTTGGCAGAACCATGTTTACTTTATGGACTACCTGCCAGATATGCTTGGCTTATCGGAAAAAGTCAAAGCTATGCCTACGGATGCCGACATCCTTTTTCAAAAAGGAAAACCCTTGCTAATCATGCATTTCAGAAGAAATAGTATAAATTATATCAAGAACTGGCTGTATATAGGGCACGTTCTTTTGCCCTACAATACACCTTACTCCTTATGTTATATCTTCAGCGCACTATTATTGGCACTATTTTTCATACAGAGAAAAAGCATTTTATATAATAAAGAAAAAATATCTATATTGCTTATACTCACATTATTCATAGGAACGATTACGGCAACTAGTGTTTTGATATATCCTAGAATACATTACTTCCTATTTGCTTTGCCTTTATTTTATTTCCTTAGCATAGAACTATTGGTAAAATATCCGCAGATAATTAGAAAATTATATTTTCAGGTAGCGGTAATGCTACTAGCTATTTGCTACCTCTTAGTAATGCCGTCCATGAAGTCCAAGCCTCTGGAAAAATTGGGAAGCAAAGACTATAGAATATCTCATATTCCTGCCATGCGCACCTTAGAAAAGCTGAATATTAAAGATACGGCAAGAGTCTTGGATAGAGATATGGGGCTGATATTGTATATGCCTAGAAACTTTCAGCTTACAGATTTTAATATGGACACCACTTTTTTACCATTTATTGAACAAAAGAAGATGAATGTTATCTATTACAATCAAACCTTGCGCAAGGACAAGCACTTTGCCCAAGATAGTACATTCCAAGATTTTGTTTCAGAAGGGTATATGCATGATTATGAAAAAATACCCATCCCTAGCACAGAAGATACTTTCATTATTGCTAAAAAACTACTCCACTAGATGTTCTATATATTTAGTCAATAAATCTATAGTATAACCAAAATGTTTATTGTTGTTGATAATAATATCAGCTTCGTCACGTAAAGGATAAATATACTGTTCAAAAGTAGGATATACATGATTCTCATACCGATACAGCACATCCTCTAGTGGATAATTTCTTTCTTCATTATCTCTCTTTATTCTACGAATAAGCTTGAGGTGTTCTTTTACTTCTACAAATACTTTTAGATTAATAAGGTCTGCTATCTCCTTAAAATAGAATACAAATATCCCTTCCAATATGATAACGGGTGCCGGCTTGAATACTAATTCTTGAGCCTTGGCATCGGGATTATTAAAGGTATATTCCTTTAGGATTAGCTCTTCTCCGTTTATCAGCTTGAGGATATCACCATAGAAGTCTTCACGACGAAAGGATGTAGGTAAGTCAAAATTATGTTCATTATTGCCATCTCTTTCTTGTAAATCTCGGGGTTTATAGTAGTTGTCCATGCTTAGCATACAGACTTTGTCATCAGAAAATTTGGACTCGAGCTGACGAATTAGGGTAGTCTTTCCGCTACCGCTACCTCCTGTGATACCTATAATAAATGGCTGCTTCATGGTCTGTAAATATAAAAATTATACAACGATTTAATACGAATATTTTTGACGGAAACACAATAAAAAATCCATATAATAAGCCTCCTCATCTCCCGATACCCGCTATGCCATCTCTATCTGCAAAATAATTTTTATTTATGCCAATCTTATCTTCATATAATTATATCTATTTTGTCGTAAAAAAATAACTTTATAAACTATTAACATTAATTTCAAACCTAAATTTTGAACGAAATTGTAATTCATGTTATATTTGATTTATAAATAAAATATATATAAAAAATAATAAAATGAGTAAATCAAAATTAGAGTACATTTGGTTGGATGGTACACAACCTACACAAAGCTTGAGAAGCAAAACCAGAATAGAAAGGGATTTCAGCGGCAAGTTAGAAGATTGCCCTATATGGAACTTTGATGGCAGCTCTACCAATCAGGCGCCAGGTGGCAGTTCCGACTGTCTTCTTAAGCCTGTATTCATCTGTGAAGATGGTGGCAGACGTGATGGATATTTAGTAATGTGTGAGGTTATGAATCCCGATGGTACACCTCACGTTACCAATGGTCGTGCTACAATAGATGATGATGACAATGACTTTTGGTTTGGCTTTGAACAAGAGTATTTCTTGTGGAATCCCGAGACCAATAAACCACTAGGGTTTCCTGCTAATGGCTATCCAGCACCGCAAGGTCCCTATTTTTGTAGTGTGGGTGCCGCAAATGCTTTCGGCAGAGACATCGTAGAAGAACATTTGGATGTATGCATAGATTCTGGTCTGAATATAGAAGGCATCAATGCAGAAGTAGCCTGCGGACAGTGGGAGTTTCAAGTGTTTGCCAAAGGTGCTAAAGAGGCGGGAGACCAAACTTGGGTGGCTCGTTACTTATTAGAGCGTACTGCCGAGAAATATGGTGTTTCTATCAACTGGCACTGCAAGCCTCTAGGAGAATTGGACTGGAATGGCTCTGGTATGCACGCTAACTTCTCTAATACTACGCTGAGAACATGCGGCTCTAAAGAAACTTTCGATAAGATATGCGAATCTTTCAGACCAGTAGTAAAAGAACACATCGCCGTATATGGTGCCGACAATCATCTAAGACTTACAGGCAAACATGAAACAGCATCTATAGATTCTTTCAGCTATGGCGTATCTGACAGAGGTGCTTCTATACGTATTGCCCCAGTTACTGTGGACAAAGGATGGAGAGGATGGTTGGAAGACCGCAGACCTAATTCTGCCGCCGATCCTTACAAAGTAGCATCGAGAATTATCCATACTGTAAAAGGGAATTAAGCTATTCTTGAGAAGTATATCAGAGGGGCTGCCGTAGGCAGCCCCTCTTTTTATTATAACAAGTATAGATAATACTTTATCATCTCAGCACGGCTATGTATCTTTATACAGGAAAAGCCAAAGGAGAACTTTATATATTTTATCAAAAACAAAGACCGCTACCTCTCAAAATGAATAACGCTAAAAAGCCCAATTTCTTCTTAGTAGGAACTGTAAAAGGTGGCACTACAGCACTACACCGATATTTGACATCTCACCCTCAAGTATATGTAAGCCCGATAAAGGAGGTGAACTATTTTTCCAAAGATGCCATACATCCGGAACATTTCTCTGCCGACTATCGCCATGACATTGATATTGATATTGAAAAGTATTTATGTGGAGACAGAAAACATCCTGTCCATATAGCCCATGTTACAGATGAAATAACGTACCACAAATTATTTGACGATGTAAATGACGAAATTGCCGTAGGCGAAATGAGCTTATCTTATCTTCTGTATGACGGCGTAGCTGAAAAAATAAAGTCCTATAATGGGGATGCTAAAATTTTGATGATGTTGCGTAACCCTGTAGAGCGTGCATTCTCACAATATATTATGAACCTCAAACAAGGAAAAATATTAGCCGATAATTTCCTTGAAGAAATAAAAAAAGATGCTAAAGCAGCACCAGCAGGCTGGGGCGCTAACCACCAATATTTATATATAGGAAAATATTATAAGCAAGTAAAAAATTATTTAGAGGTATTTCCAAGAGATCAGGTAAAAATTCTTCTATACGATGACTATATTGCTGCACCCGAAGAGATATTAAGAGAAATGTTTACATTTTTAGGTGTATCTATAGATGTAGAAATTGATAGCTCACAGAAATATAATGAAGGGGGTATATCTAGGTTTTCAAGATTGAATTATTTTCTGAATCAGATGGGACTAATACAGAAGGCAAAGCAGATATTACCCTATGCATGGAGAGGGTTTTTTAAAGATATTTTTTATACTCAAAAGAATATGCCAAAGCTAGAGAAGCAAGATAGAGACTGGTTGATAGCATATTATAGAGACGATATATTAGCATTACAAGATTTGATTCACAAAGACCTCTCTGCATGGCTGAAATAAAAAATATCTTATTCATAACCACACAACTTCCCTATCCTCCAGTAAGCGGTGGCGTAATCAAGTCTTGGAGATTAGTAGAATACCTTGCAAGGCATTATAAATTAGCGGTAGCCTACTTCCTCAAAAATAATGACAGCGATAATGAAGAGATTTTCTTGAAATCGGTAAATTTAGATGTTCATATTTCTATACCACTAGATATACCACGCACACCGTACACTCTTGTGAAGAGCAACTTGCTAAGGATGCCCTTAAATTTATTTAGAAATAAAAGTACATCCTTTAGAAACCAAATATCGTCTATTAGCGATAAATATGAATGTATATTCATAGACCATTATGAAATGTATCAATATGTGCCAGAAAATTATAGTGGAAAGATAGTATTACATCAGCACAATTGCGAGTACCTGATGTGGAAGCGATTTGGCGATATAGAAAAAAATATCTTAAAAAAAGCCGCTCTGTACAATCAATCATTTTGGATAAAAAGGTATGAAAAAAAAATATGTGAAAGTGCTCATACAATTTTGGCTGCGCCCAATGATATTGACGAACTAGTAGCCATAGGTGCTGAAAGAAAAAAGTTCTTTCCCACTTATCATTTGGGCGATGAAGAGCTGTTACAGCTCCCTTCGCTTACCTACGACAATAATAACCGCACCCTTCTATACATAGGCACCTTATCATGGGAGGCAAATGTGGATGGATTAGTATGGTTTATCTCGGAGGTATGGGAGAAGATATGCACACAAATAGAGGGAGTACGCCTTACAATTGTAGGTAAAACTCCCGATCCAAGGATAAAAACAGTGGCTGCAAACTATGACAATATTGAGTTTACAGGATTTGTAGAGGAACTAGATACCGTCTATCGCAATGCTCAAGTCTTTATTTGTCCCTTGAGATTTGGCAGTGGTATAAAGGTAAAAGTAATGAATGCCTTATATCGCGGGATACCTTGTGTGACTTCAAATATTGGTGCAGAAGGACTTGAGGTACAAGACGGCAGGCATATCCTCCTAGCACAGTCCCCTGAAGATTATATCAAGCAGATACAGAAAGTTATGACCACCAAAGATTTATGGGAAAAAATAAGTGTAGAATCTAGAAAATTGGCTGCCACCCATTACACTTGGGATGCAGTAATGTATGAAGTAGAACGTGCGCTTAGAAGTTAGGTGTCAATTCATGATTTTGGTCATCATAGAAATTATTGATAAATCGTATAGCTTCCTCTATATCATCTGTAACCAAAAATAGGTTTACGTCAATAGGATTGATATAATTATAATTTTGATTTACCGTCTCCTGTATCCATGATAGTAGTCCACTCCAATAGGAAGTGCCAAACAAGATTATTGGCAGACGCTCAACTTTCTTGGTTTGTACTAAAGTAAGTGCCTCAAACAGTTCATCTAAAGTGCCGAATCCTCCTGGGAAACAAACGAAAGCTTGGGCATACTTTACAAATATTACTTTTCTTACAAAGAAATAATAAAATGTAATCAGCTTATCCGGGTCCACGTAAGGGTTATAGCCTTGCTCATGAGGAAGTTCTATATTTAATCCCACGGACTTTCCACTTTTGTTGCGAGCGCCTTTATTGCCTGCTTCCATGATACCGGGACCTCCTCCCGTAATTACACCATAGCCTTCTTCTACGAGTCGCTCTGCCATCTTTACTGCTTCCTGATAGAAATGATCGTCGGGCTTGGTACGTGCCGAACCAAATATAGACACACAAGGTCCTATCCTATTCATACGCTCATACGCTTCTACGAACTCCGACATTATCCTGAATATAGCCCAGCTGTTGGAGGCATTAATTTGTGTCCAAGACCTGTCCTTATAAGGTCTTTTTACTTTAAAATCATCTAAAGTGCTCATTATTTTTTTATTTTTATTAATAATAATCCTACTACCGTCAGTAGTCCATTGACGATGAGGAATTCATTTCCCATTTTATAGTTTAATGTAATAGAGAATGTGCTCTCAAGATATTGCGCTATTGAGAGCATAGTATTGGAAAGCAAAGTGTCTTTGCCATCATCTACCATCTTTACAAGCCCTTCCCTATAGGTTACCAGTTTCAGACAGTGTGTAACAAATGGTGCGAGAATGGCAACAAAGGGCACCCATCTATCTTTTATTCGTATATCTGTAAAAATTCCCAAAAAGAACAAACCCAGTAGAGGACCATAAGTATATCCTGCTACCATAAGTATAGTATCTATAATAGCCTTATCATTGAAAGCTTTAAAGATCAGTATAGTTAACAATAGCAAGACAGCAAATGAAATATGGATAATATGACGCTGGCGTGTTACGCCCCTATCATCAGTATTTTCATCCGTATGTGCCAAAAAATCTATCATAAAGGATGTCGTAAGGGCGGTAAGCACAGAATCAGCACTAGAAAATGTTGCAGCTGTAAGTCCGGCGATAAATACAAGCCCAGCTGCCACTCCTAAATGATTCAATGCCAGTGTAGGAAAAAGTTCATCTGTAGCTGTAGGTATAGCTATGCCTTTCTGCGTGCAATAGATATAAAGTAATGCACCTAAGGATAAAAAGAAAATATTCACCAAGACAACCACAAAGCTAAAGGCATTGATATTGAGCTGTGCTTCCTTTAGACTCCTACAACTGAGGTTCTTTTGCATCATATTTTGGTCTAAGCCTGTCATAGAAATAGCTATAAACATGCCCCCTAGGAATTGCTTGAAGAAATAATTTTTTTCATGCCAATCCCAAAAGAATGTTTTGGAGTAGGTACTCTCTGCTACTGCGCGCACCATATCCGATGGAGAATAATCCAATGCTTTACTGATAAATACTATGGAAAGCACCACGCCAAGAAGCAGGAAAATGGATTGAAAAGTGTCCGTCCATACTAAGGTCTTGATACCGCCTCTATAGGTATAGATTAAAATCAGGACAATGATGGCGAATGTTGATAGTGCAAAAGGGATATTGTATTGCTCAAATACAAATTTTTGTAACACGATAATAGCAAGATACAACCTTCCTGCTGCCCCCAATAACCTTGATAATAGAAAAAAAAAGGAGCCTGTTTTTTGAGAGGTGTTTCCAAATCTTTCCTGTAGGTAAGAATAGATAGAGGTAAGCTGCATCTTATAATATATAGGCAAAAGAAAGTAGGATATTGCAAAATACCCAAACAAATAACCCAGTACCAATTGTAGATAGCTGAATTGCGCCGCCCCTACAGCCCCGGGTACCGATATATATGTAACTCCGGAAAGTGAATCACCAATGAGACCAAAGGCCACCAAATACCACGGTGATTGCTTGTTACCTAAAAAATAGGCATAATTGCCCGCACCACGACTTGTTACATAAGCGATACACAAGAGCATACAGAAATAGATGCTTATACTACCTAATATCCAAATTGGAGACATAAACGAGCAAATTTATCATTTTATTTTATGTATAAAATCATGAAGGTTATAAAGAAATGTGTATTAGAAAGACTTTATAGCGGAAATATCATTTATACTTTTAGTTTCTTGCCACGCAACATCTTCATCGCAGATGCCAAGCCTTCCAATGTCATAGGATACATTCGTTCTGGAAACAATTCCTGAATCATCTTCAAGGAGCTGATACCTTGCCAATAATATTCATTGGTAGGATTTAGCCATACAGTATAGGGGAATTTGTCCTTTATCCTTTGTAGCCATATCATACCACTTTCATCATTGTAATGTTCTACGCTACCTCCTGTATGGGTAAGCTCATACGGCGACATCGTAGCATCGCCTACAATTATCACTCTATAATCATTATTAAATTTATGAAGGACTTCGAAGGTTGGGATTTTCTCATTCCACCGCAATATATTGTTTTTCCATACAGACTCGTATATGCAGTTATGAAAATAAAAGAACTCTAAATGCTTGAATTCCGCCTTCGCAGCCGAAAATAATTGGGAACATAGTTCTATATGGGAATCCATAGAGCCTCCGACATCAAAGAACAGCAATACTTTAGAGCGATTCTTCCTAGAGGGCCTCAAGTGGATGTCTAGCCAGCCTGCGTTCTTACACGTATTGTGAATGGTACTATCTAGGTCTAACTCATCCTCCCTGCCTTCACGCGTAAGTATGCGCAAACGACGCAGTGCCATCTTCATATTTCTAGTATTCAACTCCAAGTCATCGGCATAATCACGAAAATTGCGCTTTTCCCAAACCTTGACGGCACTCTTTTGCCCACCGCTACCTCCAATGCGTATTCCTTCGGGATTGTAGCCCCCATGACCGAATGGGGAGCTGCCACCAGTGCCTATCCACTTGTTGCCGCCTTCATGTCTTTCCTTCTGTTCCTCCATGAGTTCCTGCAATCGCTGCATGAGCGCATCCAAGCCTCCCATCTTTTCTATCAATTTCTTTTCTTCGTCGCTAAGAAGCCGCTCCATCTGCTTCTCTAGCCAATCTTTAGGAATAGTATCTATAGCTATAGATGAAGCATCTATGCCGCGAAAAAATTTGGAAAACAACAGGTCAAATCTATCTAGATATTGCTCATTTTTTATCCAGACGGTACGACACAAATAGTAAAAGTCATCTACATTATAGGCTATTACTTTCTTGTCCATAGCTTCAAGAAGATATAGATATTCTTGTAAACTCACTGGAATACCTTCGCTACGTAACAGGAAGAAAAAATCTAAAAACATTCTATTTACAATACTAAGTAAAAATTGGAATAAAAGTGAAAGCGAAGTATTAATTTAAACTATTTATTCCCTGTGGGGATAGGCATTACTTCATTTCTGCTATCCACTTTCTGATAAGGGCTACGCCTTCATGATGTATCATCGTCCTTCCTAGCTCCGGCATCATTATTCCGGGGTCTATGTTGTCCATCCTGAATATCACAATACTCTCGTCAGGTTTGCTGGGTACTACATCGTATAGACAATTGCCGCTTGCCTTCCCTGCGGCGACAGGGCTTTTCATGATACCCCAGGATTCGGGATTATGGTCGGAAAGTACTAAGTAGAGACCAGAAGTATTGGCATTTCCTTCTTTGCGATGACAGTGTGCACAATTTACCTCTAAATATGACTTGGCACGTAGTTCTACATTTGCAGTGGTATCATCCCATTTTGCCACTTTGGCAATCTTATCTACAGGCTCATTGCAATCTGAAAGGTATCCTAGTTTTTTCCACTTCTCAATCTGATTCATCTTACCGTCAGCATAAGTATAATTGCTATTAATATATCTAGCCTTCGTACCTATTGGTGTCATGATATTATTGAGGTTATGACAATTTTTGCATTGATTTCTATTTGGAAAAAGGTAGGTAGTGCTTTGTTTTTTACCAGTTTCATCTATCCAAGAAATATGCTTACTGTCGCCGGCTTGCTCCAAAAGAGCTTCTGTCTGATCGTCATTCCATATATATTCCAAAGCCTCCCAACCTGATTTTTTGTGTACCAATAGTCGCGTTTCCAGTATCCTTCTACTGCCCTCAGGCTTCCTGAAATCATCGGGATAGTAAAAATTCTTTATTAATACAGCACCTATAGGAAAATCAAAAGATTCCTCTGTAGAAAATTTTGCCGATGTTCCCTCCGGCAGCCACACAAACCTTGATTTATGGGCATAGTCAGTAAATAGGGGAGTGATGAGGTCGTAGGGAATAACGCCGGTATTAGGAGATAGATTTTTTATATCTCCTATAAAAAATCGGTATTGCGACAGTTTTGGGAATGGCTTTCCTTCCAGAACTATCCGTACTGTGGCTTTTTTATTACAAGAAAATAAGATTATGATTCCTATGAAATAACAGGTAAGGCTAAAAGGATTTTTTTTCATATTTTATAATTGTCCTTCAAAACCTTTGATAGTATAGGTGCAATTAAATTTACTTACATCGGTGTCAATATATTTTGGAATATCTATAGGCTTCTTTGCTTTGTAAGCATTCAGGTTGCCAAATTTTTCCATGCCTTTATTGTTTGATATGCATATTTTTTTACCTTCTGGCAGGTTTCCGTCGGCATCTACAATCTTGGGGTCGTTGATATTGTCATAGCAAATATCTACAGGGCTTTTGAAAGTAATCGTAAATAGCTTGCCTAAATCCGTGGACATATCTGGTATCATGATAGATTTGCGCGAAAAGGTATTGTCGTGTATGGATATCGTATGACAATAGGGGCCATACGTAGAATCTTGTATAGGCTTGCCGGTCATTTTATAACTTACTATAGCGATACCTACCGTCTTGTTATTAGTAAATTCATTCTTAAATACTTCCACACTATCTGTTGCCATAATAATCATTCCAGAGCCGGGAGGTATCATGGCAACGATGCTTCCGGGCTTGCCAAAATTTTTGAAGTTGTTATTGATACATTTGTTATTGTAAACCCTCGCATTTCTTCCATTAGTCTGAAATAATTTCGGCAGGTCGAATACCAGTATTCCTCCAGCATTCTCTTCTGATAAATTGTCATAGATATTGGAATTGATACAATTTTCAATTTCTATACCCGCCACATTGTGATGGGCATAACATTTGCGTACCACTACATTGGTAGATTGTCCCACATATACTCCGGCATCGGCACAGTAGGATACTTCACATTCTTCCAATAATACATTGCGGCACTCTACCGGATAATAGCCATAGTTGCCATTGGTAGAATCTGCCCCTGTAGTCCATGTAGAGTTCATCTTACGCAAGGTTACGCCATCGCAATTTTTTAGTTTTATATTGTCGCCTTTGGCATCTTGAACACAGAAGCCTTCTCCCGCCCCTCTAATAGTAAGCTTGTTTATTCCTTCGACTGTAAGAGCTACGTTGAGGTTGAAGTTACCTTCCGGAATATCTATCACATCCCCTTCTTGAGCATTTATCAATTTTTCTTGTAATGCTTTTTGAAAATCTTTGGATACGGCCAAATCACTACCTTTCTTTTGCTTACATGAGATTAAAATACTTACAAAAGTGACTAAGAATATTATTCTTCTCATAATCTTATACTTTATTTTTTTATAAAAATAATAAAAAACATATCAATTATTCAAACATATTGGGTCTAATATTTATAGCTTCTTTATTTTAATTATTTTTGTATTCTAAAGCATTCTCCATTTATAATTTTATTCAAAAATATACAGGCATCTTGAGAGGATTCAAGCCCTTCTATTGGCTATATAATTTGGCTCATAGAGCATACTTCTCCTCTCAAATATCTTTATTACAATATTATGGCATTAAGAGAAAATATTGGCAATCTATCTCCCATAAGGATATGCCCATAGAGGAACCCTTCCAACCACGGTGGGATGTTACATCCCATCTTACCGACAATCCTATTATTAATAAATGGAAGGAAGATGGTTATGTTGTATTGCAGCGATTTATTGCTGAGAAGGAAATAGATAGATTACTTGGGGAAATAGGCACCTTGCATAAATCTAAAAATATAGACTATAACTATACCGGGACTAAAATGGTGCAGGTGCATAAATATAGCGAAGCAGCAAGAAGTGTAATGACATATCCTCCACTAATGGCTAAACTTAGCACCATACTAGACAGAAACATTACACCTTTTCATAGTATATATTTCAATTATGGCAGTGAGCAGGCACCCCATTCCGACAACATACACATGGCCACATTTCCTAAGGGATTCCTTATTGCGGCATGGGTAGCACTAGAGGATATTTACGAGGGTAGTGGCGAATTGCTATATTATCCTGGGTCGCACCGATTGCCCTATATTTTCAACGAAAACTATAGCAACAATAGCAATAGATTGTGGATAGATCAAAATGCCAACGATAAATACGAGAAAAAAATACAATCTCTGCTAGAGTCTAGTAATCTTGAGGGCAAAACATTTTTAGCAAAAAAGGGGGATGTGCTAATATGGCATGCTAACCTTATTCATGGCGGCAGTGCAGTCACAGACAGAAACCTTACACGTAAGTCTATAGTCTTTCACTACTTTGCGGAAGGGGTATTGTGCTATCATGAGATTTCACAAAGACTTGCTGCCTTTGATTAATTTTTTTGTATTAGGTATAAAAAAATGCAGCCCCGCGCCTTGGCGCGGGGCTGCTATAAAAGTCATATTAAAAAAACTTATTTCGCTTCTTCACTTTTAGGGGCTGTAGCCTTCTTAGCTGTAGTCCTTTTGGGTGCAGCTACTTTGGGTGCAGTGCCTTTCTCAATATTAGTTTTTGCCTCCAATACTTCTTTCTTTACCTCTGCAACAGCATTTCCCAAATCTTTCTCAAGTGTTTTGGCTGCGGTTTTGGCCGTTTTTTGAAGGTCTTTGGCCGTTTTTTCTACTTCTTTGGTAACAACCTTTGCCGTTTTTTCTACTTTAGCCACATTCTGCTTCACCTCTTTCTGCACATCCTTTGCTGTCGCCTTTGCCTTAGACTGCACCTTCTGAGCTTCCTTCTCAAAAGATTTAACCTTACTCTTCAATTCTTTTTCAGCTTTGGCCACATTGGTTTTTACTTCTTTCTCTACTTGTTTAGCCTTAGATATAGCTTCTTTTTTTGTAGCCTTAGCCTTAGCTTCTACATTTTTCACTGTAGCTTTCAATTCCTTCTCTACTTCGTCAACCTTATGCAACACTTCTTTTTCTATGTTCTTCACTTCATTCTCGATATTGTCTGCGGCAGATTTAGCTTTCTTTTCTACAGCGCCGAATTGCTCATTTACATATCCAAATACTGTCTCTACCTTGTGTTTTATTTCATCTACAAAGTTTTCAGTTTCTGCCAATACATTAGCGCGTAACCCATCTACATCTATAATATTTTGGAATCTTCCTTTTATTTTATCCTGATAATCTTTTATGTTTTCTCTTTGACCCTCTATTTGCACTCTGAAGTCATCGGCGAGGTTTCTCATGTTTTCTCTAGCATCTTCCATTCTGGTATTGAAGTCTGCAAAAAGTGCATCAAATGCTTCTTTAAATTTCTTGTTTGATTCCATAAAAAATTGTTTTTTACACCACAAAATTACGCCGTAATTGTTGATTATCAGTTACTTTAATTTTATTAAATGTTCAATTATGGGGTCTAATTTTTTACCTTATTATAAATAAATAAAAAAAGCCCACAGTAATGTGGGCTTTTTTTAACATTTCTGGCAGAGGTTCTATTTAGCCCTTGTCCAAGTATTTGTTTTGCCTAAAAATTTCACTCCACAGATATAGCCTCTCAAGAATAGCGATCCATCAGGGTTCAATTTCATTTTACCGCAATATGTTTTTCCTTCCTTAGAAGTATATACTTTGCCGTCCACCCACTCTCCAACTTCTTCATCCCACTTGAAACCCCACACCACTTTCATGCCCATCACGGGGCGAGAACGCAGGGATTCTTCCTTGTTCAATACATCTTTACGAGGCTTCCCTGTCTCGTCGTTAGGCTCTAAGAGCCATACCACATGCCCTTCTAGTTCTCCTTTGCTGTTGATAGTCAACTTTACCTTGGCATCTTTATCCTGAATAAGCCAAGTGCCTAATACATCATTCTTGTTGGCTGCTTTTACCAAAAAAACAACCGAAAGCGCAGCTATAGAAAGTGCTAATAATTTTTTCATACCTACTTTTATACTTTTAAGACAATTTATATGCCAAATTTATAATTTTTATGTGATTATAGCGAATAAATTTATGTTGTTCATAATAGGTTTAATTTTGGTTGGTTCATTGCTCGCTTCTATTCAATTTGTTTATGGGGTAGTAAGGGTGTTTGAGATAAGGAGTAAAGAATAGGGATATGTGTAGATGCGCGTAGAAATTATGACCCATTAACTATAAAGTTTTGCCAATTCTAATTCTAATTTTTTAATTCTTGAGGGTATCGCAACACCCCTAGTCCGTCCGAAGTATGTTGTGTTGGCCTTTAGATTTGCTCCTTCGCAAAATATGATAGTTAGTTCAATGTCAAGTCTCGATGTCCAAAATTTGTAAGCGTCTTTAGGTTCGGCACTAATTTCATCAACAGAATAAGCTTTGTAGGCATTACTTTCCTTGTTTTCTGCATTACATCTGCCAATTCCTTTTGCTTCTTAGTTCTTTGCAAAAATCCCAATGCACTGTAAGTATAGGAATTATTGTTATTCTCCCATGAGTCTAATAAAATCGCCGAAGAGGTAGCGGCTGTCGTGAGGGCCAGGCGAGGCCTCTGGATGATACTGTACGGAGAAGGCTTTTTTGCCTTTTACTCGCAACCCCTCTACTGTGTCATCATTGAGATTGATATGTGTAATATCTGCTAGTCCAGAGGCAAGTAAAGAGGCTCTATCTACGGCGAAGCCGTGGTTTTGGGTGGTAATCTCACCTCTGCCGGTGATAATATTTTTTACGGGGTGGTTGCTGCCCCTATGTCCATTATGCATCTTATAGGTGGTGATGCCCAATGCCCGTGCTAGCAGTTGATGTCCTAAGCATATACCGAATAGGGGCTTGCCGGAAGCCAAAATATCTTGTACTGTAGCGACGGCATAATCCATGGCAGAGGGGTCGCCAGGACCGTTGGAGATGAAATATCCATGTGGCTGCCATATCTCCATCTCTTCAAAAGAGGTGTGAGCAGGATATACTTGTAAATAGCAGTCTCTGTCGGCAAAGCATTGTAAAATGCTGCGCTTTACGCCTACATCCAGTACTGCAATTCTGTATGTGGCGTTAGCATTTCCCATAGTATATATCGCCGAAGTAGATACCTTGGATGATAGCTCCAAACCACTCATATCAGGCACTTCTTGAAGCAGTTTTTGAAGTTCATGTATATCGGTAATGGCAGAAGATATGATGCCGTTCATCGCACCCTTATCGCGTATATGGCGTACTACAGCACGAGTATCTATGCCTGTGATGCCCACCAGATTGTCCTGCTCAAAATATTCCTGTAAGTTGCCGTCGGCTTGCTTTCTAGAATACATAGTCGCAAAGTCCCTACAGATGAGACCTTCGATATGGATAGAATCCGATTCTTGCTCTGAGGACTTTGTACCATAATTGCCTACATGTACGTTGGTAGATATAAGTAGCTGTCCATGATAGGAAGGGTCGGTGAAGAGTTCTTGATAGCCCGTCATGCTTGTTGCAAAGCATAATTCTCCAGTAGCTGTGCCTACTTTTCCGCAAGCGTTACCTCTGAAAATTGTGCCATCTGCCAACAGTAATATTGCTTCTCCCATTATACCTAAGTTTGAGCGTGAATATAGGATGCAAAACGTTTTAGTTTTAATACATGAATAAATGATAATATATACATAAAAATCCTACACCGTTAATTTTTAGGCTGTATCTGAAAGGAGAATTCGTCGTGATAGTGGGTAATATACCCAACGCAGATATTTTTTTTGGTAAAAAATTCTTTTTCTTATGAAATATCTTTTTCTTTGCATCATCAAATGATGCCGTTGTCTTTTGATATTATGGCATCTCAAACAGAATTTTTCACACAGACACATTGCTTTAACTATGTTCAATGCCGATACTTTAGAAGGTATGTTATTACCTGACCTTAGAGATGTAGCCGCCAAACTTGATATTCCCAAAGGGGATTTTCTAAAACTTAAAAAAAATGAATTAATAGAGACTATTATCAAGAAACAAGAGACGATAACTGCGGATATACCACAGTATAAGGATAAAAAGACAAGACCACGCATTTCTCGGAAATCTCCTGTAGGCTCCTCCGACCCTACAATAGTCCAAGACTTATTTACAGACAACAAGAATGGTGAAGATACTGAAGATGCAGTATTCGAGTTGAATACTTCCGTAGTAGAGATACCTGATGCCATAGAAAAAAAGTCTCCGACAATCGAAATTGAAAGCAAGAATAACGACGACCTCATTGAGGATTCTAAAGATGGTAAGAAAAGAGGTCGCAAGCCAAAAAATACGCCACTAAAACACACCAGAGAGGAATCCTCTTCCGTAGAGCAAGAGGATAATAAGCTGGAGGTGCCTATAGTTACAGAATTTAGAAATCCCATCTTTAATGAAGCTAAATCCCAGTACCGCAAAGAAAGGCATGAGATGCCACCTATACAGGAAGCAGAGGAGAAAGTCGAACAAAGACCCACTTTCAATGTGGAATTGGATGGGGCTATAGATTCTGAGGGGGTATTAGAAATCATTCCCGATGGCTATGGGTTCTTGCGTTCTGCGGACTATAACTATCTCTCATCACCAGATGATGTATATGTACAGCCGGCACAGATAAAGCAGATGGGTCTCAAAACAGGAGACACTATACGATGTACCATACGACCTCCCAAAGAAGGAGAAAAATATTTCGCACTAGTACGTGTAGAGACTATCAATGGCAAGACACCCTCGCAGATACGAGACAGAGTGCCTTTCGATTACCTTACCCCACTTTTCCCGGAAGAAAAACTCAACCTCTTTTATGATAATAGCACCTATTCTACACGTGTGATAGATATGTTTACCCCTATAGGTAAAGGGCAGCGAGGTATGATAGTAGCGCAACCTAAGGTGGGTAAGACGATGTTGCTAAAAGATATTGCCAACGCCATAGCCAAGAATCATCCGGAAGTATATCTTATCGTATTGCTCATAGATGAGCGTCCAGAAGAAGTTACAGATATGCAGCGCAGTGTAAATGCCGAAGTAGTGGCATCTACCTTTGATGAACCTGCCGACAGGCATGTAAAAGTTTCTAATATCGTACTACAGAAGGCTAAAAGGCTTGTAGAGTGTGGTCATGATGTAGTCATACTGCTAGACAGCATCACTCGCTTGGCAAGAGCACATAATACCGTAGCACCTTCGTCAGGTAAGGTATTGTCAGGTGGCGTAGAAGCTAATGCATTACATAAACCCAAACAATTCTTTGGTGCAGCTAGAAATATAGAAAATGGAGGATCTCTAACTATTGTAGCGACAGCACTCATAGAAACTGGATCTAAGATGGATGAGGTAATCTTCGAGGAGTTCAAAGGTACCGGCAACATGGAGCTAGTATTGGAGCGCAAACTGGCGAATAAGCGTATATTCCCAGCTATAGACCTTACAGCCTCTTCTACGCGCAGAGACGACTTACTACAAGCCAAAGATGTATTACAACGTCTGTGGGTGCTACGCAAGTATCTCGCAGATATGAATGCTGAGGAGTCTATGCAGTTTGTCCTTCAACACATGAAAGGTACTCGTAGTAATGAGGAGTTCCTCATCTCTATGAATAAATAAGTAGTATTATAGGCTTTCCAAGATCTTCTTTACCATAGCAGATACTCTAGCACCTTCTGCTAGTCCTTTTGCTTTGGCAACTGATGCACCCATAACTTTTCCCATATCTTTAGTGCCTGTAGCACCTACTGCTTGTATTACTTCTCGAACTAAAGACTCGAGTTGTTCATCATCTAATTGCTGGGGTAGGAATATGGCTATAATATCCATTTCCGCTTTTTCTTTGGCAGCAAGTTCTGTCCGATTTTCCCGAGTAAATATTTCGAAGGATTCTTTTCTTTGATTGAATAGTTTCTGTAATATCTTCAATTCTTGCTCATCGCTAATAGTGCCATCAGAGCCTTTTTCTGTTTTTGCCAACAAAAATGCCGATTTTATTGCCCTTAGTGTTCGAAGCCTATCTTCGCTCTTAGTAAGCATAGCTTCTTTTATTTCTTGATTTAGGTTGGTATCTAGAGCCATATTTTTTTCTACAAAGATACTGCTAAAGATTCTTTCCTATAATAGTGGAAATAAAAATAGGTATTCCAAGCCAATAGTGTTACAGCTATAATTGCTAATAGGTAGGAAATGCTACTGTTATAGGCTGATATTCCGTACCAATCTTTTAATATTAATATTTTATAACATATAAAAAGTGTAGCTATTCCATGTACAAGCCATCCGTAAAATTTCTTGTCCAAGGAAGCGGTAAATCCGAATATATAAACCAAAATAAAGATAGCATATTCTATTGCTGAGCTATTTGTGATATTTCCTAATTGATAAAAAAGGAAGCATAATAATAGGAAGTTGAATGTGATATGTAAGAGTCCCCAAGCATCGTAATGAGGAGGATATTGAGGGTCGTACTTATGCAAGACTTCTCCGTCATGATAATAAGCAATAGGATATTTTTTGCTCACATCCGCAGGTCTCCATCCTGTAGGCATGAACCATATTCGTAACTTATCCTGAATATGCTCTGTGCGAACAGCATCTTTAATCATCAGCCATAGATGTTGGAAATTTATCCAGAAAGGATTCCAAGAATTTACTTGTCGGCGTACACCATATACCGGTGATACTGAATCTAATTCTGCTTGGAAAGTGCCGAAAATTTTGTCCCAAAAAATAAATATCTGTGCAAAGTTTTTGTCCATATATATATCATTCATTGCATGATGTACTCTATGATGTGAAGGTGTGACAAGTAGGTACTCCAAAATACCCATCTTTTTTATATATACCGTATGATACCAAAACTGTGCAAAGAGATGTATAGGCGCCAGAATAAGATATACTTCGTAAGGAACACCCACAAGTGCTAACGGAACGATAGTGATAAGTGAGGTAAAATTAGTGAAGGTGGCGAACTGCTGTCTTAGCGCACATGGCAGATTATATTCCTCGCTGCTGTGATGGATGAGGTGGATATTCCAAAAATAGTTTACAGTATGTGTAAGGCGATGATACCAGTATCCCGAGAAATCTATACTGATAAATGCGATAATATAGGTCCATGCATTTTTTTCCATAGAAAATAGGGATATGTATTTTAACAAAAAAGGATAGGCGACAATTCGAATTGTAAGTCCAAATACATCTTTAAGAATATTAGACATGCCTGAGCTAAGGCTAGATAACATATCTATAATTCTAGGTTTTTTGCCTTTGGATAGTCCAAACCCTAATTCTATAAGTATTAATATTACAAATATGGGCATAGTGATAAGTAATATTTTGCCGTATTGTTCCATGCTTTATTTTTTATTACAAAGGTGTTATGAAAATTATACTAATATCATTGATAAATGTCAAAATTTATAGCAATATGTTTTAATGTTTTGGCATAAATGATGCCCGTTTATCACCCATACGGGTTTTTAGTAGTGTCTCCTGTGCTAATGCACCCCTATTCTCTATGTTTTCAGCAAGTTTTGAGGAAAATATTCTGCCACAGTCTTTGAGGGTATTGAAAGGAATCTCTGCTATAGGTAATAATATGCTGAAAGGATTGTAGCGCGGCAACTCTAACTTGTAATATAAATCTGGGGGGATAAGCCATTGTGCATAGCCTTCATTTCTATAATAGTTGTAGTAGGATTGGAGATAGTTATAGTCAATTTTTTTGTTTTTGGGTTTAAAGCTATTGAGATAATCTCTGGCTAATGCTTTGCTGTCGCTATCCGGAATATTTCTATTGGATAGATGTACAATTTGTAGGCATTGCAGCCCTTCGGAGGCATTATTGGGCAGCCATGTAGTATCGTCACCCATAAGATAGCCAACATATTTCCATAGGTGTAGTACCGCTTCAATATCTTTGTCTGTAAGTAAGAATCCCAATCTTTTGCATCCATAAATCATGCCCATGCTGAAGCCTATATTGGTGGCTAAGGAGTCTGCTCTATTTATGGGCAGCCCCCATCGAACTGAATCCCAATCCGGATGTTTGCTTATTTTTTTGCGTACTATGCTGTGCATAATACGCACGTGTACAGCACTGGCAAATCCTTTGGCGCCTTTAAGTAATCCTCCTCTGCGGGTGATATCTATCCAAAATTGTGATGTTTCGCTCACCCTGTCAAAAGTAGAATCACCGCGAAGTGCACCCGTGAAGGATAAGGGCTTAGAAATTTCAGTATTGGCATAACCCCCTAATAGTGCCATATCGCCCAATACCGCCATGGCATGTTCTCCTAGCCGCCGACATACGGCAGCACCATTTTCTACTTTGTCCCTATCCAGCCATTTTGGATCAGTATATACAGAATCTATGAGTAATCGCAGCGATTCGGGCATATCAGCAGCCTCACAATGTCCTGAACTTATGGCCTTTTTAAGGAGCATAAAGTAGGACTTAGCCTCTTTGCCAGCCATTGCAATATCGTCTGCAATCGCATCTCCTAATACATCGCCTTGTAGTAAATACTTTTCAAAAGTGGCCACTTTGTCCTTAGGAGGCGTAATCTTGGTAGTGCCAAAAAAAAGCAGACCCATCACCCGGAACAATGTAGGCCAAGGAGAAGACTTTACTAGGTCGTAATAGGCAAAACGAGTAGTATGCATAAATATTATTATCTTAAATGTAATACTTTTTATACTATTTCATACCTGATTATAGTAGAAAAATACTGCTATTATGCGGTAGCTACACTTTTTTCAATTCCCTATAATAAAATCCTTGTGCCGTGATGGTGCAAAAATTCCCACTATTATATCCACTTCCGGCATTTAGCTTGGCAGTAAATGAGGATACATGCCTATCCATAATATGTCTATCACATTCTACAAGTTGGATGTCTATGATTTCGATTGGCGGCTTATCCCAGCTGTCGGGTATGTAATAATCCTTTTGGAGATTATGTTGTGTACATCGTTTGAAGCATAGTAAGTAGTCAGCAGCATAGCAGGTATCAAACATGGAAGAAACTATCAGATCCTTGGGACGTGAGCTTCCGTTATGGGTTTGCTCTTTCATGCCTCTAGGATATTCGTACTCCCAGTAGAAGTAGAAGCCACAGCCGAATATTAACGTATTGAATTCCTGTATTTTCTCTTGCAGATTAATATAGGTCTGCATCTCTTGTTTTTTATACGAAATTTATAAAGGGCGAACCATTAGTCTCTGTTTCTCATCAGCAGAGAGACATAGTATAACAATTGTGCTAGAGACCCCAATGCGGCTACTACATAAGTCATCGCTGCCCACCAAAGGGCATTTTGGGCTTTTTCATGACCCACATTGTCCATTACGCCTCTAGCTTCTCCCAGCCATGCCAAAGCTCTATTTGAGGCGTCGAATTCTACAGGTAAGGTTATGAAGGCAAATAATGTAGTTAGAGCAAAGAATATGATTCCTAAAACCAATAAATAGGGGATGCCTTTTGCTGCAAAAAGTAAGATACCGCCTATAAGTATGAATTGATTCAGCTTGGAAGTAATATTTACTAATGGGACTAGTTGTGAACGCATAGTGAGCCAAGTATAGGCACGAGCATGTTGTACAGCATGGCCACATTCGTGTGCAGCTACAGCAGCAGCGGCAACCGTAGCCTGTCCATATACCCAATCACTAAGATTTACCGTTTTGTTCATAGGATTGTAATGATCTGTTAGTGCTCCGGGCACAGATATTACCTGTACATCATGAATGCCATTATCACGCAGCATTTTCTCTGCCACATCTTTTCCTGTCATGGCTATAGGTATTTGAGAATATTCTTTAAATCTTTTTTGCAACATCCAGCCTACAAAGCCACTGGCTGCCATAATTGCTATAATTAGTAAAGTGTACATTTTATCTTTTTTTATTGTTGTTTCATCAATGTGCTAAAAAATAACACGGATTCTCCAAATTTGTTTGTCAGTTGATTTTTTAATTTACTATCAATAACAAATACAAACGTATTAAAAGTTTCCAAATCTTTTATTAAAAAATGTAAACAAAAAGTCATGCCGTCACGCTCCTCTATGCCCTCAATCTTATATATGTGGTGCTGGAGTATATATTTAGCAGCAGATTCGTCATTTTGCAAATGGTTTTTAATATATAATATAAAGTCGCCCACTACAGGAAGATCAACTTTATAGGTAGTATTGTAGAGATACATGCTGCAAAGGTAGCGAACTCTATACAATTGACAGTAATTGTTGCAGTTACATTAAATTTTTGGTAACGTATAAATAAATTAAAAGAAGTGACTATCTTTGCACTCCATTTTTAAATTTAAAAATATTTATGAAAAACTACGAAACGGTTTTTATTACAACGCCCGTACTCAGTAACGATGAGTATGCAAGAACCGTAAAGAAGTACACCGACTTCATTGAAAAAAACGGGGGTAAGATAGTCCACAGAGAGGACTGGGGAATTCGTCAATTGGCGTATCCTATTCAGAAAAAAACTACAGGTGTATATACCTTGTTGCAGTTTGAATTGGATGGTCAATTGTTGCGTAAGTTGGAAGTAGAGTTCAAACGTGACGAAAGCATCATGCGTTTCTTGACTACGGTATTGGACAAACATGCTATGGCTTATGCCGATCAGAGAAGAAATAAATTGTCTAACAAAGCTAAAACGGAGGCATAAGATGGCATCGGAAAGTGAAATTAAATTCTTGAATGCACCAAAAATTGGGCAACAAAAGAAAAAATATTGCCGCTTCAAAAAAGCAGGAATAAAGTATATTGACTATAAAGATCCTGACTTTCTTTTGAAGTTCGTAAACGAGCAAGGTAAGATTACGCCTCGTCGTATTACGGGTAACTCCTTAAAATTTCAGCGTAAAATATCTCAAGCTATAAAGAAAGCTAGACATCTTGCGCTTATGCCTTATGTTTCTGACCTATTAAAATAAGCCTTATGGAACTAATACTAATACAAGATGTAGAGAACTTAGGTGCTAAATTCGACATCGTAAACGTAAAACCCGGCTATGGCCGCAATTTTTTGATACCCAAGGGAATGGCTCAGATTGCTAATGCATCAAACAAGAAGCACCTTGCAGAGATACAAAAACAACGCGCAGCCAAAATCAACAAAATGATGGAGGAGATGAAGGCGGTAGCAGCACAATTGGAAGCTACCAAACTCAGCGTAGGGGCTAAAGCCGGCACTAGTGGTAAATTGTTTGGTAGTGTTACCAATATCCAAATTGCCGATGCTATCAAGAATGCTACAGGCATAGATGTAGATCGTAAGAAGATAGTGCTTACTCAAGAAGTAAAAGAATTGGGTAATTATAAAGCTACTGTGGGATTATACAAAGACGTAACTGCCAATATCAACTTTGAAGTAGTTCAAGATTAATATTGAATCTACAATTGCTAAAAAGGGGCTGCTATATGCAGCCCCTTTTTAATATAGCCCTATATTAAAATATTATTTACATTTGGAATAAGTAAAAACTATTCTATGAAAAATAATCATTTAGTAGCAAAGCTGTTTCTTCTCCTTTTGTGTGTATCTTTTTGTGTGGCTTTTCATACTGTCCGTTTGTTTGAAGGTTTTCTGAAAAGTTCTGTTACTCCATTTTTTCCTGTCATCATCACCACAACTAAAATAAGTCCGTAAATAATTTGTCGCATGTTGGCGGCTATGCTGTCAGGCATACCAACAAAGCGAAGTGCTTCGGGTAAGAGAACTAAAAACGCTGCTGCTAAAAAACTTCCTGTCAGGTTGCCAAGTCCGCCAATGATAACGATGGAGAGAATGAAAATAGATTCTGCAACAGTGAAACTTGTCGGGTCAATGTAGGAAATGTAATGAGCATACAATGCTCCGGGAATGGCTGCAAGCATTGCACTTGTCGTGAAGGAAATAATTTTTGACTGGTAAACATTTTTGCCAATGCTCTGCGTGTAAATTTCATCTTCGCTTATTGCAGTCAAAGTTTTTCCGAAACCTGATTTGGAAATATTTTTCAATACAAACCAAACTAAAGCAACAAAGAAAAGTGAGAGAATGAGAAATGAAATCTTACTGCCTAAACTTATTCCGAAAAAAGAAATGGAAGGAATAGCAGGAATGCCCAAAGGGCCTCTTGTAACATCCATTAAATTATTCATCAGCGAAAAGAGAATTACCTGAATGCCCAATGTGCAAATGATAAAATAATCTTCTACAGTCCGCAAAGCGATAAGTGAAACTATAAATGCAATTGCTCCACTAAAGAGCATTGCCAAAGGAAGATTCAACCAAAAAGAAAAACCAAACTGTGTTGAAAGAATGGCTGTCGTGTAAGCACCGATGCCATAAAAACCTGCGTGTGCTAATGAAATCAATCCTGTGTAACCGGCAGAGAGATTCAAACTTTGTGAAAGCAAAGTGTAAAAGGAAATTAAAATGAGTAAGTGCAAAATATATTCCATAGACACTAATTACACGAATTAACACAAATTGATTTCATAATATTACTCGTTTATGCGTTAATGAATCTTCTCCAAAGTTGACAAGCAACCCTAATCGCAGCCTTGAGGCGGCAAGGTAATTCAGAGTTTGTTTTGCATGACTTGATGTTAATGATTCAATTGCCTTCACTTCTAAAATGATTTTATCGTAAACTACAAAGTCGGCAAAGTAATGATGTGGTAACACAGTTCCTTTATAGATAACATCATACTTCTTTTCCCGTGAATAAGTAATTTTCTGATTTTTAAACTCAATTTCCAAAGCATCTTTATATATGTTCTCGCTATGTCCTCTCCCAAGTTCCCTATGAACTTCCATACAAACTCCTACAATTTTGTATGCTTCGTCTTTATATATCAATTCCGTTTCTTTCATTCGTGCAAATTGGTGAAATTCGTGTCTTACACCTCCACTTTTTTTAGCCGCTTGCCACTAAAGCCAAGCGGTTTCCAGATTAAAAACAAAATGAGAATGATGTAGGTAACTGCATCCATCCATTTTGTGTCTATGTAATACGCTGCAAGATGCTGTGCCGTTGCAACCAACAAAGCACCTGCAACCAAACCTCTTGTGCTGCCAACGCCTCCAATAATCATTGCTACCACTCCGTAAAGCAAAAGATTAAAACCAAAGGTGGGTGTCATGTTGGTGTCCATTGCTGAAAGAATACCTGCTGTGGATGCCAATGCTGAACCGATGCCGAAAGCAATAAGAATTATTTTGTTTGAACTGATTCCATAAATATTGCAAAGTTCGGGGTTGCTTGCAACGGCACGAATGGATTTACCTGTTGCTGTGAATTGCAAAAACAAGTTGACTGCAACAAACAAAACAACGGAAACTAAAATAGTGGTGAGTTGAACAGTGGTTATGTAAGCACCGAAAACCTGATGCCCGACTGTTACTTCTGCTGTGTTTATGATTTTGGTATCGTCTCCGAATGAAAGTGAAATGCAGTTTTGCAGCACTACATACAAACCAATGGAAGCAATTAAATAAGCTAATGCCGGAACGTTTCTTTTCCGCATTTGGCGGTAAACTAAAACCTCACAAGCCACCCCGATACAAGCTGCTGCTGCAATGGCTAACACAACTGAAAGCGAAAACGGAACCGAAAGTTTGTTTGCGAAAAAAAAAACGAAGTATGCACCTGCTGTGATTACGGCTGCATGTGCTATGTGAAAGAATTTAACAATGGAATAGATTACATGAAATGAAGTTG
>JBGAWK010000024.1:0-31060 GCA_044227665.1 Chitinophagales bacterium | reverse complement strand
GTAGAGCGGAAATTCTTCCATCATAGCATTTACTTTCCTGCGGTTATCAATAAGATAGGTGTCATTAGGATGCTGTCTATCCATTCAGCTACCTGCATACAATTTTCTTTCTCAAAATCTCTTGAAGTCACTGCGGCTGTGCCTATACGTATTCCGGAGGTTATGGATGAGAGAAGCCTATTACAAGGCTGTCGGAAGATGCAGAATCTGAAGGATATTACGAGAATATAGCTGCAAAAAAAATATTAGGGGGATAATAGATTACAACCTTATCTCTGCACTAATGCTAGAAGCGATTTCCTGCATCTGCTCTGGGCTAAGATGCTGATGGTGACTAAAGCCAAAATCTCTCATTTCGCTGATAGGAACTAGATGGATGTGTGCGTGAGCTACTTCTAATCCCAGTACCGACATCGTTACACGTTCGCAAGGTATGGCACGACGTATGCCTACCGCTACACGCTTGGCGAAGATTATCATATCCTGAAGTAATGCATCGTCTATGTCGAAGATATAATCTATCTCTGCCTTAGGCACGACTAGTGTATGCCCGACCTGCATAGGACGTATATCTAGAAAAGCAAAAAAATGGTCGTCCTCAGCAACCTTATAGCAGGGTATTTCGCCTCGGATGATTTTGCTGAATATTGTCATATATTATATAGAGATATCCAATACTTGTAGCTCCATAGTCCCAGCGGGAGTCTGTACTGTTACTACCTCACCTATGACTTTGCCTAGTAAGGCATTACCTATAGGGGATTTTACCGAAATCTTCATCTGCTTGAGATCCGCTTCTTTTTCTGACACTAGATGATATAGAAATTCCTTCTTCATCTTTAGGTTTTTTACTTTTACTTTAGAGAGAACAGAGACTTTGCTGGTATCTATTTTGGACATATCTATCACTCGCGCATTGCCTATCGTCTCTTGTAGTTTGGATATGCGTAGTTCTAGTAAGCCCTGAGCTTCTTTGGCGGCATCATACTCTGCGTTTTCAGAGAGGTCTCCTTTTTCTCGAGCCTCAGCTATTGCCTCTGAGGCTTTGGGGCGCTCTATAGAAATAAGTTGCTGTAACTCTTTTTGCATTTTGTCCATACCTTCTTGTGTAACATATACTATTTCTGCCATAATCTTTGGTTTTTGAATAAAAAAAATACACGCCCCTATTCGAGACGTGTGCTTCTGTGGCAAATATACAAAAAAATGAATATTTTATAAATAGTGCCTATAATTTTCTGATTAGCAGATAATATTTACTAATGTGCATCCAGCCAATTGTCGGCAATGCCTATTTCTACCAAAACAGGAACTTCTAGAGGTAGAGCCTCCTGCATTTTAGTCTGTACTATCTCTTTTACAGTATCTAATTCGGGGGTATATACATCAAAAAGCAATTCGTCATGTACTTGTAATATCATCTTACTTTTCAGCTTATAATATTCAAAAACCTTGTAAATATCTATCATCGCCAGTTTTATCATGTCGGCTGCTGTTCCTTGTATGGGCGCATTGATGGCGTTGCGTTCCGCAAAGCCCCTTACAGTAGGATTGCTGCTGTTGATGTCACGTAGATATCTCCGCCGTCCCAAGAGCGTTTCGGCATAACCATTTCTTTTGGCATCAGCAATACTCTTGTCCATGAATGTTTTAATATCAGGATATTGGCTGAAATAATTTTGAATAAGTACGGCAGCCTCAGTTCTAGAAATGCCTATATTTTGGGATAGTCCGAATGCGGAGATGCCGTATATAATGCCGAAGTTTACACTCTTGGCATTACGGCGCATAGTGCTATCTACTTCTGCTTCTGCTACACCATATACTGCGGCAGCGGTGGCTGTATGTATATCGGCATTATGTCCAAAGGCATCCATCATACGTGCATCGCCTGATAGTGATGCTATAATTCTGAGTTCTATCTGCGAATAGTCGGCAGAGATTAGCGTGTAGTCATTATTTCGCGACAGAAATGCTCTGCGAATTTTCCTGCCATAGTCTGTGCGTATGGGTATGTTTTGGAGGTTTGGGTTTATGGAGCTTAGTCTGCCGGTGCTGGCTACTGCTTGGTTGAAGGTGGTATGTATGCGTCCTGTATCGGGATGAATAAGTGAGGGCAGCGCATCTACATAGGTGGATTTCAATTTGGCAAATTCTCTGTACTGCAATATCAGTGGTACTATCGCATGTTCTTGAACTATCTTTTGTAGGACTTCCTCTCCCGTAGCATATTGGTGTGTCTTTGTCTTTTTTTCTGTGTATTTTATTTTTAATCTTTCGAATAATATTTCTCCGAGTTGCTGTGGTGAATTGATATTAAAGGTTGTTCCTGCCGCCGCATAGATATTTTCAGTGAGTTGCAGTAGGCTCTCTCCTAATTCCGAGGAATAGACATGCAAGAATTCTTTGTCAAGTTTCACCCCTTCATATTCCATATCGGCAAGTACGGGGATGAGGGGACATTCTATCTTGCTGTAAATATCATGTAGCTTCTGTTGTGCTTGCAGTGATTTGTCAAAGGTATGGTGTAGCTGTAAGGTGATATCTGCATCTTCAGCGGCATATTCTGTAATCTTATCCAAAGAAACATCCTTCATGTTGCCTTGTTTTTTTCCTTTTGCACCTATGAGTGTCTCTATAGAGATGGGCGTGTAGCCCAGATAGGTCTCGGAGAGGTAATTCATATTGTGCTTGAGGTCTGGTTCTAAAATATAGTGCGCCAGCATGGTGTCTTCGATGTTGTTGTATATATTTATCCCTTTGGTGCGCAAGAACAATAGGTCGAATTTTAGGTTCTGCCCCACTATGGTAAGCGTGGTATCAGCAAGAAGTTTTTTCAATACCTCTAATATCTTCTGTTTCTCCTCTATATCTATCATGTTTAGAGGTATATAGCAGGCTTCGTGTGCTTCTACAGAAAGTGAGAAGCCTACGATATCGCACTGGAGGGCATCCAATCCTGTCGTTTCGGTGTCGAAGGCAAACTTTTTGGCAGCATATATTTTCTCTATATATTTCTCAAAATCTATAGCCTTGCTTATAGATAGATATTGATGGTCGGTATTAGAGGCATTTTTTCCTTTATCATCATCACGAGATGTGGGTATCTCTGCATAGTCATCGAATAGCGTACCTTGAAGGGTAGGAGGTTTGGCTTTGATCGTATTTACAGTATAGTCTTCTCCTAATATTTTTTTTCCTAAAGTTCTGAATTCTAATTCCACAAATAAGCTATTCAATGTCTCCTTATCATAAGGTTTGGGTAAGAAAGAGTCCTCGTCAAAAGATATGGGAACATCAGTGATGATGGTGGCAAGTTTTTTTGATATTAGTGCTTGCTCTCTATAATTTTCTACATTTTCTTTGAGTTTGCCTTTAAGTTGATTCGTATTTTCGAGCAAGGCTTCTATACTGCCATATTGCTGTACCAATGTTTTAGCCGTTTTTTCGCCTACGCCCGGGATACCCGGAATATTGTCCACGGCATCGCCCCATAATCCCAAGATGTCTATAACCTTTTCGGGTTTGTCTATTTCCCATTTTTCACATACTTCTTTTACGCCCATTACCTCGTAGGGACGCCCCATGTACGGCGGTCGGTGTATCAATATATTTTCACTCACGAGCTGGCACATATCCTTGTCGGGGGTTACCAAATATACTTTATAGCCCTTACTTTCTGCCTGCTTGGCAATGCCACCCATAATGTCGTCAGCCTCATAGCCATCTACTTCCAGTAGCGGAAGATTCATGGCTCTGACTATTGCCTTGATGTAGGGTATAGCCATTTTGATATCTTCTGGGGTTTCCTGCCTATTGGCTTTATAGAAGTCGTGTTCTAGTTGCCGATCTGTGATTGTCGGTGCATCGAAACAGCACGCCAATATGGTGGGATTGAATTTTTGCTGTATCTCTAAAATATTATTGAGGTAGCCTGATATGGCAGAAACATTTTGTCCTTTGGAGTTTACCAAGGGATTTTTTATCATAGCAAAATATGCCCTATAGATGAGGGCAAATGAGTCAAAAAGATATAGAGTCTTCATACTAATGCCTAAAGGTATGCATTTAATGACTACTGGGATAGTATGGCTGTAAATGATGTCATCTCTATTTTTAAAAATTAATATTTTTTACATAAATGGTCAGGGATATATATCGAAATTTGTAAACTTTCATATAATGAGATGTATAGCACTTATAGTATTACTTAGCATCGTAACGCCTGCGTCCGCAATTACTGTATATACAGAATGTAGTAAATCTGTGGTGGAAAGATATGGTGAGGTCATCATTACCTATACTATTGATAATGACGATGTAGATGATATTATCTTTCCCAAGGTGGATAATATTCGCCTTAGCGGTACTTCCAATTCCTCCTATACCGTCTTTGAGAATGGGAAATTCAAGAGCCTGAAGAAGTATCAATTTTTTCTTATGCCTATGGAAATAGGGGTCTATACTATACCTCCTGCCACAGTTTTTTATAAAAATAAAAAATTAAGTGCTAAGCCCATCACTATCAAGGTTGTGGAGAGCCAAGGAGGACAGCCCAGCAGCACTCCATCGCCAAGCCCGCAGCCCAATGCAAACAGACAAAAATTTGACCTGAACAAAAATCTTTTTATCAGAGTAGAACCCAATAAGCAAAGTGCTTACGTGGGCGAGCAAGTGGTATTGACCTATAAAGTATATTCTACTATCAAATACGAAAACATGCAGATGGTGAAGGCCCCCAATTACAATAAATGTATTACCGAGGAGCTTAATGTAGATATAAATGCAGAACCTGTTATAGAGACCTATAATGGGCAAAGGTATTATGCCAATGTGTTCAAAAAGATAGCCTTATTCCCTACCGATGCCGGAGAGATTATTATCCCTCCTATAATGATGGAAGGCACAGCTCTAATCCCTCAA
The DNA here is from genome assembly GCA_044227665.1 of Chitinophagales bacterium. Taxonomy (GTDB): domain Bacteria; phylum Bacteroidota; class Bacteroidia; order Chitinophagales; family JADIYW01; genus JBGAWK01. Next base: position 26,137 of record JBGAWK010000024.1, on the reverse strand, counting down.
CAGGTGAGTGTAATATCTGGCATGAATGTACAGATGGAAACCCCAAAGGATATAAAACTCTATACCAACCAAGTGAAGCTAAGCGTAAGTAATCTGCCCACGCCCACGCCTAAGTCCTTTAGTGGTGGCGTGGGAAAATTTACATTGCAGGCTTCCATAGATAATGCAAAAATTGGGGAAGGAGAGCCTGTTACCCTGAATATGAAAGTCTCTGGAGCTGGCAATCTCAAGATATTGCAAGCACCAAACCTGAATCTCGAAAAGCCGTTACAATATTATCCTCCTAATGTTACCGAAGAGATAGATAATAATGGCGATATTTTACAAGGCAGCAAAAATTTCGAGTATCTTATTATCCCTGAAAATATAGGAAAATATCAGCTTCCTCCAGTAGAGTTTTCTTATTTTGATATAGAAAAAAATGACTATGTTACCTATAAAATACCTTTGCCCGGAATTACTGTAGAAAGGGGATATAATGTAAAAAACAATAGTATAAAAAAATCTAAAAACACAGCCCTACTTACGCTAAGAGATATAAAATCTGATTCACGTAGTGCTGATTGGCATCCTATGGTTTATTTTGGCTTTGGTCTATTGGGTATGGCTTTGGCTTCGGCAGTCTATTACAGACGAAGAAATATGGAGAATATTTCTGCCGTAAAAGTTGAGCAGCAAGAAATATCAAAAAAATTATCAAGTGACAAAGATGTATTTGCTTTAGATGAGCAACTTATCCATGCCGATAATTTTACATTTTTGACTACCATACGTAAAAAAATGATTTCAGCATTTCAATTATATACAGAGCAAATGAATGTTTCATACCATCTCTCTGATTATAGAGGCGTAAAGGAAGAGTATCTGTCACAGAAATTTTATGATTTGCCCCATACAAACGATATTTATGAGCATATAGATAGGCTGATTTCTCTGATGCCAGAAAAGGAAATATTGCTACGGTATAAATCTCATTTGCAAGATATTGATAATGTTTTGTATAATAAAAACGAGAGTAATTTTGTTAAAAATCACCTTTTTGCAGAAAGCTTGCAACGACTCAAAGAACTACAATCGTCTCTCTTGTAGAAGAATATGAAGAATTTTTACCTAACCATTTTATTTATTTCCCAAGTTATTCTCTTACCTGCCAAAGGTTTGGATTTTTCTGAAGCAAATGCTGCCTATAAGCTAAAAGATTATAAGAAAGCCGTGGAGTTGTATAGCCAGCTTTTAGAATCTGGCAGGATAGATGCAAATCTCTATTTCAATATAGGCAATACCTATTGCAAGCTTTATGACTATCCCAATGCCATATATTATTTTGAGAAGGCAGCCAAAATCAATCCTCGTGATGGAGATATACGTAACAATCTTGCTTTTGCCTATCAGAAAATTAGTAAGAAATACCCCGATGTAGCCATACCTTATCCCAATACAAAATTAGATAAGGTAGTAACTCGGATGAACTTATCTCAATGGAGTAAGAGCATGGTGATATTTCTTTGGTTAGGCGTACTTGCCTTCGTATTATATATGTATTTGAAGTCCAATCCAATCAAAAAGTATGTTCTGATTTTGACATTCTCGTTATTGTCAGGGAGTCTATTCTTTCTGTCTATGACGTTCTTGCGCATACAGTATGACAAAGTTAACAGATTTGTAATCGTAGAAGCAGAAAATATATACTCTAAAAGCGACCCATCATATAGTGCCGATAATGTATATATATTGGTAGAAGGGCAGAAACTGAAAATCCTAGATCAGACAGGTGATTGGATAAAAGTACGCAACGGCAATGGTGATGAAGGGTGGATGGCTATGCAGAATGCAAAACCTCTGTGATAGCAATATCCTGTATCATTATACCATGTCCAAGAATTAGTTTTTTTAATACTTCCGTAACTACTCTTTATTTACTTTGCGATATATTCGCTATTTATATGGCAAAAACATTGTTTGATAAAGTATGGGATGCTCATGTCGTGGAGCAAATTACCGACGGCCCTTCAGTAATTTATATTGATAAACACTATATCCACGAAGTTACTACACCACAGGCCTTTGCAGGATTGGATGCTAGAGGCATGAAAGTATTGAGACCCGAGAAAGTAGTAGCCACTGCCGACCATAATGTGCCTACCCTTAATCAGCACTTGCCTATACAAGAAATTCTTTCTAGGAAGCAGGTAGAGACATTGGTGCAGAATTGTAAGAATCACAGTATAGAGCTATATGGCTTAGGACACCCCTTTCAGGGCATAGTACATGTCATAGGACCCGAGCTGGGATTCACTCAGCCAGGAATGACGATAGTATGTGGCGATAGCCACACTTCTACACATGGTGCTTTTGGTGCCGTTGCCTTTGGCATAGGCACTTCCGAAGTAGAGCATGTATTGGCTACACAATGCATATTGCAGACCAAGCCTAAGACTATGCGGATAAATGTGGAGGGAGACTTAGCAGAGAATGTCACCGCCAAGGATATTATCTTGTATATTATTGCTAAAATATCCGCTAGTGGAGGTACGGGATATTTTGTGGAATACGCCGGTAGTGCTATACGCAGTCTCAGCATGGAACAGCGCATGACGATATGTAATATGAGTATAGAGATGGGTGCTCGGGGGGGTATGATAGCTCCTGATGAGGTAACATTTAGCTATTTGAAAGGTAGAGAATTTGCCCCACAACACGAAGATTATGATATGGCAGTCGAAAAATGGAAAACATTGTACAGCGATACCGACGCCATCTTCGACAAAGAAATCCATTTCAGTGCTGCTGATATTGCACCCATGATTACTTATGGCACAAATCCCGGTATGGGCGTAAAAATTGGAAACAGCATCCCAAAGGTTGAAGAATTTTCTGGCAATGAGCAAGTCAATTACAAAAAAGCATTGGATTATATGGGGCTTACTTCCGGACAGAATATGGAAGGGCAGCTCATAGACTATGTGTTTTTAGGAAGCTGTACCAATTCTAGAATAGAGGATATAAGAAGCTTTGCCAAGACAGTAGAAGGTAAGCGTAAATCTGATAAGGTTACTGTATGGGTAGTTCCCGGCTCACAGCAAGTGGCAGCACAGGCGAGAGCCGAGGGCTTAGACGTGATTCTGGAAGCCGCAGGCATAGCATTTCGCGAGCCAGGATGTTCCGCTTGTTTGGCAATGAATGAAGATAAAGTACCTGCCGGAAAATATTGTGTATCTACCTCCAATCGAAATTTTGAGGGCAGACAAGGACAAGGCGCACGTACCTTCCTCGCCTCTCCTGAGACAGCGGCAAAGGCTGCCATCACCGGTACTATATCGCTATAATGGAGCTCGAACAACTTATGGAAATATGTGCTGCCATGCCGCATAGCACTCACGACATCAAATGGGAAAACCATCTCTGCTATTGCGTAGGAGGAAAGATGTTTATCCTCATAAGTTTGGACATAGTACCTGTAACAGCTTCATTCAAGGTGAGTGATGAGGACTTCTATGAGATGAGTATCCATCAGGATTGCCTCCCTGCTCCTTACCTTGCCAGATATAAATGGATATTTACTAAAGATATAAATACTTTTACTAAGCAGGAATGGCAGCGGATTATCCATCAGGCTTACAAGTTATTATATAATTAGATGCAAAAGAAGAATAAGTATTATATTGAAAATACTCTATTTTTGCTCTAAGCCCTTCATTATCCGATATAAAGCTACAGAAAGACCAATAAGAACGCCGAGTATTATACTTATGGGAAAGCCTATTTTTAGAAGTTGATCTATTTTAAATCCAATAAAAGTAAAAATACCTATGATTGCCATCATTTCAATAGCCATTCCGGAGTATTTAAGGTATTCCTGAACCCTCTCGTTACTGCGCTGCCGACTGCGCTGCCAATCCGTCATTACTTTTGCCGCTATTAATACTTTTTAGGTTACTGCTTGTATTGGTAAGCGATCCCACAATAATCGCACCTTCTTCTATAATGATTTTGGTATAGGAAACTTGTCCCTCGAAGTGGGAGGTGTTTTTGAAAAAGAGCATATTTTTGATGCTAATATTGCCTTTTATGTTGCCTTCTACTACTAGGTCGCCGCAGGTGATATCTCCTTCGATGATGGCAGAACTTCCCAATACTACCTTCGCAGGGCATTTAATATTGCCTCTAATTACACCATCTATGCGAATATCGGTTTCGGCATATACATCTCCACGTAATTCAGTGCCTTTATTTATCCTATTAGCCATAACGGTGTTGCCATTAGCATTGGTAACGCTTCCTTTTGTAATTTTATCAAACATATAGTATGTATTTATATCATTTCTAAAATATTGACCATGGCATCATTGTGCCAAAGTTCATATTGCAAGGTACTATTTTTATCTTTAACTTCTACTATGCTAACTCCAGAATTTACCTCATCGCCTTCCTTTACCTGTGGCACCCCAGTACATTTATAGATAGATAGATAGCTGTCAGGATGTAAGATGTAAATCTCCGTCAATCCTCTATTTGTTTCTACACTAGTGATAATGCCGCGTGTTACCGCAGTAATATTTTTTGTATTTTTTAAAGTAAACTGAAAAAATACTCCGTTAATATTTTTTAATATTTTGTAAGCAGAATTAGTGGGTAATTTCCATTGAATGAAATCAGCATCATCATTCTTTTCTATATTAATATGCTGTTCTATTTGTTTTCGGAAATTCATTTCCTCATCCGAAGCCTGAATTTCTACAAGTGAAGGGGAGGAAGATTCTACAGCTTCTTTCTCTTTTTCACTGACCTTTTCCGGTTTTATACGGTCTGTAAGCAAGTTTTTTATACTGGATAATTGTCTGTCTTTCAGCGTTATTTTTTCTTCTAGTGCCTCTGTACGTTGAAGTAAATCCATAATTTCCTTATTACTGCTACCCGGATTTTTGTAGCCTGGAGTGTAATATTTGAGAGGACTGAAAGAAAATATCAGAAATGAGATAATCAGCAATGTCATCATCAATGTGCTGAGTAGCATGATAATATTCCATAAGGATAATTCAAATATCATGAGCACATCATAGGTCTGCTCATCAATAATCTGAAACCTAAAAGTATGCTTCAAGCGATTTTTCAAGCTTTGCCACCTCGAAGATTGTTGTATATTTGTTTTCTTTAACAAAGTAATTTTTTTTCTATAAATTGCGTTGTTGTATTATACTTTAATTGATGCACAAAAGTACAATTATTAAATTAATATTACTTACTCTTGCTATTTTAGTGCAGAGCAATACCATATATGCCCAAAATAAAAAGCCTAAAAGTAATAAAGTAAGTATGCTTAGAAAGGGCTTCGATGATATTACTACACGCAATAACTACTATTATAATGCCAACTATCTCTATACCGAGATGGTAAAGTCTTATATGAAATCCAGGACTATAGCTGCCGGAGATTCTCTGCCTTTTTATTTTCATGACTACGCAGATTTTAGCGGTAACGCCTCACAGCTCGATGAAGTGAAGAAGAAATTAGGCATAGTCCTACAGTTGCACGATTATTCGCGATGGAAAGATGATGCTTATCTACTGCTAGGGAAATCTTATTTTTTGAAAAAAAATTATGACTCTGCCTTATTTAATTTTAAATATATAGCCTCTAATCTCAAAGGAAAAACGGCATCTACCAAGTCGGCAGTAAGCAGCAAGGAGATTCTAAAACTTAAAAAACAAAGACAGAAAGAATTAGACAAGGCTGTAAAGAATAAAAAAGAAGCTATTGCGCAAAACCAAAAAGATAAGGAAAAAGAGATTCAAGATATAGCAAAAGATAAGCAAGAGCAGATGGAGAAGACGGCTAAGGAGAAACAAAAAGAACTGCAAGCCAAGATTAAGGCTAAGGAGAAAATGATAAAACAAAAGAAGAAAGGCAAATATGATGCCTCTAAACAGAAACAAACTACATCGCCGCCCAAGCCTACAGTACAACAACCCAAGCCTCCGGTAACTCCTAAGCCCCCTGTAAAAGCTACCTCCCAAAAAACCGATGCCGCTCTCAAGAAACTAGAAGAGGCAAAAAAGAAGCAAGATCTAGCAGAGATAGACGTAATCAATAAAAAAGATGCCGCAAGGGATAAACTCAATTTCTGGCAAAAGATAAAGCATAAGCCTGCGCGATCTGAGGCGGTAGTGTGGGCGGTAAAAACAGCTATAGCTCAAGGAGATTTTGAGACGGCACTTACTTACCTCGATTATGCCAAATCACTTAGAAAATTGACAAAAAAACAAAAAAATGATATTGCATTAGTAGATGCCTACTATCATATCAAATATGGCAGCTTACAACTAGGGGCGCAGAAGCTTGAAAAAGCGATACCTATGCTGAAATCAAAAAATGATAAGGCCTATTATACTTATTATTTGGCGAATTTATACCACAAGAACTCCGAAGATTCTTCAATTCAAGCGGCACTAGCTACGTACAAAAAAGTACTGAAACTTACCAAAGACGAGGATATCACTTTTAATACCCAATTAAAGATTGCAGAAATTTATGCCAATAATAGTTTGGAGGGAGATGTACAGCAAAAGTTAGAAAAGATAGTTAAAAAGGCTAGAAATAAAGAAAATATGGGACAGGCATATATAGCCTTAGGAAATATTTATATTTCTAAAGGCGACACTGCTGATGCAATAAAGGCATATAATAAGGCTACCATAGATAAAGATAAGGATATCGTTGCCACGGCATACCTGAAACTCGGAGATACCTATTATAGCAGAAAATCATATCATACTGCCACTGCTGCCTACGATAGTGCAAGCCATACTGCCACTACAACACATGTCAAATATGATGAAATAATTTCAAAGAGTACAGCTTTCCACAGCATAGATAGTAACCTTACCATCATTCGCTTACAGGATAGTGTCATGGCTCTTGCTAGAATGTCCAAGGCAGACCTAGAGATTTATCTGGAAAAAATAAAAAAGCAAGAAGAAAAAGAGCTGCGACAAAAATCGGTAAATACAGACTCCTATGGCGATAATACTAATCCTATAATCTATAATCCGGCGCAGTATTCTTCCAATGGTCTTTGGTATTTTTACAATCCTGAAACCAAAGCCATAGGCTATACCAAGTTCAAGGCACAGTGGGGCGACAGACCCTATAAATATTTTTGGAATGTCGCTGCCAAGTCACAGGGATTGCTAGATGGTAATATAGATTATGGCATTAATTCAGGAGAAGAGAGCGTGAATAGTACCACTACTACTGCGGACTCCCTTGTGATACAAAAAATCAAGATTCCTGAGACTGCTGAGGAAAAATCCCATAGTGACAGCATTACAAAGGCTGCTTTGTACCAAGTGGGCTATGATTTCTACGCACGCCTTCGTGATGATATGACGGCATACTATTTCCTCAAAATGCTACAGGACAGATACGGCATAGATGACCCACAGACAGCATATCTATGTTACCTTGTTTCTAAGTCCTTGGGACGAGACCAAGAAGCCTCCTTGTATAAAGGCATAATAGACCAGTATCCGCAACATCCGGCGCAGAAAGCCATAAAAAACATAGACAAAGAAAGCCAGAAATCCGCAGAAGACCTCTACAAGACAGCCTACTTGCGCTATCAGGCGGGAGACTATGCAGGAGTGATAGCAGCTAGAAATAGCTTCAAAAATATGTATGCCAATACGCCGTGGAGCGCACAGTTTGAATACCTCTATGCCATGAGCCTCGCCCATACCTCTGACAGAAGTACCTACAAAGATGCCTTAGTGTCGTTGATAGACAATTATCCGGATTCTGAAGTAAAACAACATGCCGAATTCCAACTAAAGACCTTAGAAAATATTGACAAACCCCTGTCACAGCAGATAGACATAGATCCAAATACCACCCAAGAAGTCATCGTCACCGAAGCTATGGCAGAAGGCGTTACAAAAGAATTATATAAAGACAATGGCGGACAATTTTTCGTCATGTATGTCATAAAAAATAAAAATCCCAATCCCGAAGAGATTTCTAATAAACTGAATGAATTTATAGCCGACAAATATTTAGGCAATAATATTAAAGCCGCTACGGCATTTTTGGATGAGAAGACACAACTAGTCCTTGTAAAACGATTCTCGAATTTATCCCAGTCTATAGATTTTTATAATACATACAAATCCAGTAAGGATGCCATAGTAGGTGCCGATAATGTGCCACTACTTGAAGTGATGATTATATCACAGGATAATTTCAAAACGCTGTTTAGCACCAAAGATCTAGAAGCCTATCGCAAGTTCCACAAAGAAAAGTATAAGCTGTAGAAGACTTTTATCATCAAAATATTGTGGTCATAGCATAAATATAGTACCTCATCCGCTTCTACATAAAATTATTATCATTCAAATATTATTATCACACATCCACACATGTAGAATAAATAATATGTAACCCTTAGCTTTATTTAATACTTTTGCTGCCGTACAATATTAGTTATAAGATTACATTTATAGTGTATGAATAAAAGCATAGCAAGAAAAATATGGACATTATATCTCGCAGGCATAGTAGCGATAGTCCTATTCTTTTTCCTGACATGGTTAGGCGTATTCGGAAAACTCCCTGATACAGCACAATTAGAAAATCCTACCGCCAATCTCGCATCAGAAATATATTCCTCGGATAGTATATTGATAGGTAAATACTATATAGACAATCGTACCAATATCTCATACAATGAGTTGGCAAAAAATACCGTGGAAGCACTCATATCTACCGAAGACGAAAGATTCTATAAACATTCTGGGATAGACCTATGGGCAACATTTAGGGCAGTAATATCCCTGGGAAAAGACGGTGGAGGCAGCACGCTCACCCAGCAATTGGCAAAAAATCTTTTCAATCGAAAGGCACAAAATATTGTAGAGCGGATATTCCAAAAAGCCAAAGAATATATCATAGCCGTACAGCTAGAAAGACGTTTTACCAAGCAAGAAATCATAGCGCAGTATCTCAATACCGTGGACTTTATAAATCAGGCAGCAGGAATACATAGTGCTTCCAGAGTATATTTTAATAAGTTGCCCAAAGATTTGAAGGTAGAAGAATCAGCGGTATTAGTAGGTATGCTCAAAGCACCATTTACCTATAATCCTGTGCAGAATGCCGAGGCAGCATTTGAGAGAAGGAATGTCGTACTCATGCAGATGGTAAAAAATGACAAGCTGTCGGAAGCTGAATATCAGAAATTATCCAAACAACCCATAAAATTAAATTTCAACCCCATCAATGAGAACGAAGGCTTGGCACCCTACTTCCGTACAGTACTTGGTGAGCAACTCAAGAAGTGGTGTAAAGAAAATACTAAGCCCAATGGCGACCATTACGATATCTATAAAGACGGTCTCAAAATATATACGACCATAGACTCTAAGCTCCAGAAATATGCTGAAGATGCAGTAAAAGAGCATCTTACTTACTATCAGGGATTATTCAGAGGACAGTATGGTGGTAGTGATCCATGGCAGTCATCTGAAGGCAAAAAACGCTGGAAAGTAGTGCTAAAACGTTCCGATTATTACTCCCATCTCAAATATGATTTGCGATGGACAGACAATCAGATTGAAGAGGATTTGGATAAAAAAAGAAAAACTAAAGTTTTTACTTGGAAAGGGGTAAAGGACACAACTATCACCGCCAGAGATTCTATCAAGCACATGATGATGTATCTCCAATCAGGATTTATGGCTATGGATCCTGAAACAGGACATGTGAAAGCATGGGTAGGAGGAGCAGATTTTAGATTTTTTAAATATGACCACTGCAATATCAATACTAAGCGTCAGGTAGGCTCTACCTTCAAGCCTATTCTCTACGCCTTGGCTGTAGATAATGGGTGGAATATATGTATGAACATACCTTCACACTCACAGACCATCTATTTTGGAGGACAAGTGTGGAACGTAAAAGGCGGCGGCGGTATCAAGTCCATGAAGCAATGCGTGGCAAAGTCCGACAATGGCTGCGCCGCATACCTAGTCAAAAATATAGGACCTACAGCACTAGTAGAAATGGCACATCGCATGGGCGTGGAGACAGACATACCTGCCTATCCAGCTATAGCTTTGGGTGCAAGCGACTTGTCATTGTCGGAGATGATGGCAGTATATAGCTGCTTTGCCAATGCCGGCATTCGTACCAAGCCACTGATGTGTACCCGTATAGAAGATCACAACGGCAACACCATCCAAGTATTTGTTCCCGACTTTGCCGAGGCTTTCAGTGACAAGACGGCATATCTCGCCTTGCAATTGCTACGAGGCGTAGCAGACCCTGTCAATAGAGGAACGGCATGGCGACTGAGAGGCAGCTATGGACTCGGAGACTTAGAGATAGGCTGTAAAACAGGTACTACCAACAAAAACGTTGATGCATGGTTTATGGGCGTAACACCTAAGCTTATGGCAGGAGTGTGGGTAGGCAACGACGAACAGTTTTTGCGTTTCCGCTCTACAGGGTTAGGACAGGGAGCTTCCGCCGCTATGCCGGTGTGGGGTAAGTTTTTTCACAAAGTAATCAATGACCCCAAATACAAATACGTAAAAGATGCCAAGTTTTTTACACCATCAGATACTACGCTGGTGGGAGATCCCTGTGGCAAAAAACTGCGTATGATAGATCCCGATAATTCTGATGGAAATACAGATAATTTTGATTGATGTATGTCTTCAAAAAATATAGAAGAACAACTACGCCAATTACCGGATAATTCTGGCGTATATCGTTTTTTTGATAAGGAAAATAACCTACTATATATAGGCAAAGCCAAAAATTTAAAGAAAAGAGTAGTATCCTATTTTCAAAAGACCGACCAGCATACCGCCAAAACAAAATTATTAGCAGCAAAAATTTTCAGGATAGAATATACTATCGTTCCCCGCGAGCATGATGCACTGCTATTGGAAAATGCATTGATTAAAGAACACCAGCCAAAGTATAACATAAACCTCAAAGACGACAAAACCTATCCCTACCTGAAAATTACTTCCGACAGATTCCCAAAGATAGTCTTTACAAGAAAATATATAGACGACGGCAGTGAGTACTTCGGTCCCTACACCTCTATACATCGGGCAAGAATACTTATGGAACTCATAAGGAAAATTTATACCCTTAGAAATTGCAATCTGGTATTATCTCCCACCAATATAGCTCGACATAAGTTCAAACCTTGTTTGGAATATCATATAGGTAATTGTGCCGCTCCATGTATAGGATTGGAGACAGAGCATCAATATTTACTAAAGATAGAGGCTATTAGAGAAATATTGAAAGGCAAGCTATCACAGCTCAGAGCATTCTTGGAGGCAGATATTGCCAACCTCGCCTCGGAGTTGGCTTTCGAGAAAGCCGAATTGGCAAAACAGAAACTTCTAGCCCTCGAGGACTATATCCAGTACTCCACCATAGTAAACCCTGGTATGGGAAATTTCCACGTTTTTGGGTATGCTGAAGACGAAAGAAAAGCCTTTGTAAACTATTTCTATGTCTATCAGGGGACAATAATAAGGACAAAAAATACTACTGTCACCAAAGCCCTCGACGAAGATAAGTCTTATATATTAGCCTACGTAATACTCGAAATGATAGGCAATGACATACATACCCCTATTATCATCCCTTTCGAGTCTATGGAACTCGACAATTATCCCATCCATATTCCCAAGATTGCAGAGAAGAAGAAATTGCTGGATCTAGCACAGAAGAATGCAAAGCAATCTCTGCTGAATTTTCAGGATAAGCCTACCGGCAAATATTTAGAAGTGCTGGAACAGGCAAAAAAAGATCTAAGATTGCAAGATATACCTTATCATATAGAATGCTTCGACAACTCAAATTTTCAAGGCGATAGTGCCGTGTCCGCATGTGTAGTATTTCGCAATGGAAAGCCCAGTAACAGAGATTACAGACATTTCAATGTAAAATCTGTAGTAGGCTCCGATGATTTTGCCACCATGAGAGAAGTAGTATATAGAAGGTATAGACGTATGCTTGAAGAGCAGGTCGCATTGCCCCAGCTCATAGTGATAGACGGAGGAAAAGGACAGCTCAGCAGTGCCGTAGAAGTGCTAAAGGAACTAGATATCTACGGCAAAGTACAGATAATATCTATTGCTAAGAAATTAGAAGAAATATACTATCCAGAAGATAGCATACCCCTACATATTAGCAAGAAGTCACCTACTCTAAAGCTATTACAGCATCTACGCGACGAAGCACATCGCTTCGGCATCACCTTCCATCGCAAAAAACGAGATAAAAAATCTCTACACACTTCCCTCACAGATATAGACGGCATAGGAGAAGCCCTGTCGCAGCGATTACTACAACATTTTGGTTCAGTAAAAGCCCTGAAATCGGCTGAAGAAAGTGAAATAGCCTTGGTCGTAGGTATAAAAAAGGCTCAAATCATTAAGACAGCCTTAAAATGAATGGGTATAAAAAATATTAGGAGAAATTGCCGCCAAACTGTATTTTTGCAAATTGTTTTAAAAATTGAACGTAAATGGCATTAATAGGCAAGATTAGACAGAGAACAGGTCTTTTGTTAGGATTTATAGGCTTAGCCTTAGTAATATTTTTAGTGGAAGCAGCACTAAATTCAAATTCATTGTTGAGTAGAGCGGGTGGTGGCAGTATAGGTAAGATTGGAAGCACTAAGATAGCTGCCAAGAATTTTCAGGATAAATATCAAGCTTTTGAAAATACTATCAAGACGTTTAATCCTAACCTAGAACTCAATGATGAGAATCTGGCAAGCATTAGAGCCAGCGTTTGGGACGATATGATATTTGAAACATTGCTAGGCGGTAAACTTAATAAGTTAGGGGTACAAGTATCTGATATGGAATTGGCAGAATCCATAAAAGGAGATATGCAACATCCCTTGGCACAGCAATTTTTTTCACAGATTAATGGAGGCAAGCCCTTGTCTAAAGAAGAGCTCACACAGCTCTTCAAAAATATTGACAAGAACGATAAAGAAGGGAAGTTGCGTGAGAGCCTTCTTATGCTTGAAGATTTGATTATCAACGAGAAGAAGAAGAATAAATACATGGCACTCCTTTCTAAGGGAGCCTATGTGCCTACCTTTATGGCGAAAAATAGTATGGACAATAATAAGATAGCAAGTATTAGCTACGCGAGCCTTCCTTATACCTCTATAGATGACAAAACCATCAAAATTAGTGACGATGAAATCAAAGAATATATCAGTACACATAAATATAACTATCGCACAGATGCTACACGTACACTGGATATCGTAGAATATGCCCTAAAGCCTACTACGGAAGATATTAACGATATATACAATAAGCTGGGAGAAGTAATCAATGAATATAAGAGCACTACCAACGATTCATTATTCTTGGCAAGGAGATCCATGCAAGGTTCTAATATATCTTATTATACAGCAGAAGATATACAAGGCAAAAACTTTGCGGACAGTATCTTGTCGGGAAGTGTAGGAAGTTTCATAGGACCATATACGGAGACCAACAATAAACTTACTTACTTGGTGATGACCAAGATTATAGATAGGAAGATAGTGGCAGATTCAGCATCCGCAGCACATATTCTCCTTACCCCCAAGACCCCTGAAGAGTATGAGGCTATGAAAAAACAAGCAGACACTTTGGCTATCCAGTTGCGCTCAAATTTGATGACCTTTGGACAGAAAGCAGTAGAGTTGTCTATGGACGAAGGCTCCAAAAAGCAGGGAGGAAATTTAGGCACTTTCCCCAAAGGTGCTATGGTGAAGCCCTTTAATGATGCCGTATTCTATGATATGCGCCCTGGAGAAATAAAGGTGGTAGAATCTCAGTTTGGTATCCACATTATATTACTTACAGGTCTCAAGGGGGGCAAGCCCGCAACCAAGTTTGCAGACTTCGGTGTCCCAATGGTAGCCAGCGACAATACCGAAAAAGACATCTCCGAGAAAGCTAGAAAATTTATGGTGGAGAACAATACCCCCGAGAAATTCGACAAAGCAGCAAAAACACAAATCTCCTATCCCGATGTTACCATATATCCCGAGGACTTTAGATTGGGCAATGCAGGGGTAAGCCGTGAGACAGTGAAGTGGGCTTTCAATCAGACCAAGACCGGAGAAATGTATATGGCAAACCTAGAAGATAAAATACTATTAGTAAAAGTAGATAAAATCAAAGAAGAAGGCTTGCCAGCGGTAGCTGATGTACGCACAGAAGTTACAGAGAAATTATTGACAAAGAAAAAAGGAGAGCAGTTGGTGAAAAAATTGAATAGCGCACAATCTGGAGCAGCATCGCTAAATGATATAGCCGCCAAAACAGGAGCAGTAATAAAAGATTCAGTTACTATACAGTTTAATTCAGAATTTGTGGATGGTGCAGGCATAGAACCCGCAGTAGTAGGTGCTGCCTTTGGCACACCTCAAGGTAAAATCTCTAAAGCAGTAGCCGGAAATAGTGCTGCATATCTTGTACTAACGAAGAGTTTTACTAAGCAAGAAATACCAATACCATTAGCAGATTATAAAAAAGACCTTACAAGAAGACTTTTACAAGGGTATTCTTATGCAGAACTTATTAATAACCTTAAAAAATCTAATACTATAGAAGACAAATTATATAAATTTTTCTAAACTAATTTATATATGTAGTAAAAAAAGGGCGTAATTTTTTATGCTCTTTTTTTTTATGCAACCCATTATGAAAAATATTTATCTATATAGATAAATATCAAATAATTAGATAGAAATAGATTAAAAAATATTGTATGACTTCTATGGCAACAAATGATATAGCACGAAAAGCCGCTACTGCAGTAAGTACCGAAGATGTGAAAATTGATATGGGTACACTAAAAAAATCCGTACTCGTCCTAAGGGCTATTAACCACAACTTACGTCAGCAAATCGTAAGATTACTAGATCAGGAAAAGAAGATGACTGTAACAGAAATATATGTAAAACTTAGGTTAGAGCAGTCCGTAGCTTCACAGCATCTGGCATTATTGAGACGTGCGGGTATTGTGGTAACAGAAAGAGAAGGAAAATTTATCTATTATACCATTGATAAAAGCAGACTCGCCGAGATAGCTAAACTTCTTGAAGATTTAGTGAATTAAATATTTTTATTTTGGGAACTTTGACAAAAGAAATTTAGTTATGTCTGTGTAGATTTTAATTATATTTCAAGGTAGAGTTTTCATGGAAAGTATTGATATCAATTTATTACATTTAAAAGAATCAGTAGAAGTATTAAGAGCCATCTCCCACAAAATGAGGATGAATATTGTAAATCTCCTCATAGATAATGGAGAATTACATGTGCAAGAAATATACCAAAGATTGAAGCTAGATCAGTCCATAGTATCACAGCAGTTGCGAATACTAAAAGATGCTAATTTGGTAAATAATCGCCGTAAAGGCAAGCAAATATTTTATACGGTCAATTTGGATGCGATTAGATGTGTGAAAGTTGCCATAGAGAAATTTGACGAAATTACTAAAGAGCGCACTAAAAAGAAGAAAGAGTCATTACGTAGTTAATTACATTACGAATACAGACACTATATTTGTTGGGAGATGTATGCTCCAATACATATATATCACACTATCTGTCCGGATAATTTACCCGAAGCTCCGAATGTATCTTTTCTGAGTAAGGAATATCAAGAACAATTTCATGCTTTTACAGCAATAGGCAATAAACTTTCTTACTATTATTCTAAAGTACTACTTTGCAGGGTCTTACAGGAAAAGTTTGGCATCAACGATTTAAGAGATATTCAACATTCTGGCAAAGAAAAACCCTACGTGCCGGGAATTCCACAGTTTAATATCAGTCATTCCGGAAAGCATATACTCATAGCTATAGCAGAAACTATAAATAAGAAGTATTTCAGTGCTACAGAATGGCAACAAATAACAGAGAATGAGTTGGCTTTCTTTGATATTTGGACTATAAAAGAAGCGGCAATAAAAGCGGATGGCAGAGGTATGAGTATATTAAGGGTAACTTCGTTGGAAAGTAAGGAACAAGTGAAGTCGGATGAGAAACTATTTTTTTACTACAATCTCGGTAGTTTTTTGTCTCAGAAAAATATAAGTGCGACTATAGCATCAGATGCTCAGCTACAAATTATTTGGCACGAAATTACTTTATGAAACTAAATAATTATCTCTTGCCTACAGCCACGTAGGCTCTAGGTTTCTCGCCCATATATATTTGGCGGGGTCTGCCTATGGGCTCTTTGTTTTCCTTCATTTCTTTCCACTGAGCTATCCATCCCGGAATACGCCCCAATGCAAATAATGGTGTAAACATTTCATTAGGGAATCCTAATGCATTATATATCAATCCGGAATAGAAATCTACGTTAGGATAAAGGTTTCTACTTTTGAAATATTCGTCGTTTAGTGCTTCTTGCTCTAGTGTTTTGGCAATGGAAAGTTTCATATTGCTGCCACCCAATTCTTCCAGAACGCTGTCGCAGGCTTTTTTTATAATTTTTGCCCTAGGGTCAAAATTCTTATATACGCGATGTCCAAATCCCATCAGGCGGATTCCCGAAGTCTTATCCTTTGCTAGTGCCACATATTTATGGGCATCGCCACCATCTTTCTCTATAGTCTCTAGTTGTTCCAATACAGCCTGATTAGCACCACCATGAAGAGGGCCCCAGAGGGCTGTAATACCGCCAGTCACTGCAGCATATACATTTGTATTGGAAGACCCCACCATCCTTACAGAAGAAGTAGAACAATTCTGCTCATGATCTGCATGTAGGATGAGTAATTTATCCATAGCATCTATAACTATGTTTGAGGCTTTTTCTCCAAACGCCATATACATAAAATTACTTACAAAATCCAAATTTGTATCCGGAGCTATAACTTCTTTGCCCGTATAGTTGCGCATCACAGCAGCAACTAGTACAGGAAATTTTGCCAATATTGTAATCAATGTTTCATCAGTGGGCTTGTTGGCATCTTTACCATATTTTGCAGATAGTGCTAAAGTGGCGGCACCTAGCTGTGCCATAGGGTGTGTACCCATAGGCATCGCCTTGATTACCCCTAAGACATCAGCAGGAACATCCTGATTGTCCTTTAGTTTTTGATTAAAATCTTTAAGTTGTTCGGCATTAGGTAACTCACCATATAGCAACAAATATGTTGTCTCAATAAAATCACCAAATTCGGCAACATCTTCGATATTATATCCTCTATAACGCAAGATTCCTTTCTCTCCATCCAAAAAAGTAATCTTACTGGTAGTTGCACCTGTGTTCTTATAACCACTATCCAAAGTAACATATCCCGATTCGTCACGAAGTGTACCAATATCAAAGGATTTTTCATCTTCTGTACCTACAATCACTGGCAGAATATATTCTTTGCCATCGAGAATTAGTTTTGCGCTGTTATCAGACATTTTATCAATTATTGCTGCTAAATTAACTAAAAAATAGCGTAAATGTTGGCGGTATGTACTTTTAAAATTAAATTAATGCGATAAATAATGCATAGCAAAATAATAAATATGCTAAGGAGCAGGGTTCGGAAATTTTAAATGGATATCTTCAATTGCTTTTAGTATTTCATTGCCAAGTGGAATATCTATGCTGTCAATATTTTCTTTGAGTTGCTGGAGAGATGTTGCCCCAATAATATTGGAAGTGACAAAATTTCTGCTATTTACATACGCCAATGCCATCTGTGAAAGCAATAAGCCCGATTCTTGGGCTAGGACTGCATAGGCTTCTACAGCTTTCATGGTATTGGGGTGAGAGTATCTGTGAAAATAATTTGCCCACAGCGTATATCTTGCACCTTCAGGACGGTTGCCTCCCAGATATTTTGTACTCAGCAAGCCACCACCGAGTGGAGAGTATGCCAGTAACCCTACTTGTTCACGCATACCTATTTCTGCAAGACCAATCTCATAGGTGCGATTAATGAGACTATAAGGATTCTGAATAGTAATGATTTTAGGAAGTTGATATTGTTTTGCTGTAGTTAGATATTGCATCATTCCCCAAGGGGTTTCATTGGAGATGCCTATATATCTTATCTTTCCGGCATCTATAAAACCTTTTAATATTTCCAATACTTCTCTGAAGTCAGTAACCGCATCATCAGATTTATGAACATATCCCAGCGTGCCAAAATAATTTGTAGGTCTTTCCGGCCAGTGAAGTTGATAAATATCTATATAGTCAGTTTGTAATCTTTTGAGACTATTGTTCAGCGCCTCTGTAAGATGTGCTTTGTCGAACCTAGGACCACTTCGTATATGCTGAACAAACTGTCCTGGACCGGCAGCTTTAGAGGCTATAATAAGGTCATCTCTTTTTCCTCTATTTTTCAGCCAAGTGCCAATATAAGTTTCTGTGAGTCCTTGTGTATGGGATTTTGCCGGTACCGCATATAGTTCTGCCGTATCTATGAAATTTATTTTGCGTTCATGGATAGCATAGTCTAATTGTTGGTGTGCATCATTTTCTGTGTTTTGTTCGCCCCAAGTCATAGTTCCTAAGCATATTCTGCTTACTTTGATGTCTGTATCCGGAAGTAGATTGTATATCATTAGAAAATATATTTTGCGCCTACAAAACTATCTATTTTGTGGTATTTACTAACTTTTTAATTTTATACAATAAAAAATACAAAACTTACTGGAGAAAAGTGGTGGCAGTTCTTAACCTAAGTAATTTTTATTTCTTAAAATAAATACTACTTTTGAAGTATAAATAGTAAATTATGTCACAAATCAAAGGAGCAAATGTGCTTATTACTGGCGGAGGTAACGGTATCGGCAGGCTCATGGGAATGAAATGTTTGCAAGAAGGTGCAGCCAATCTAATAATATGGGATATAAATAAAAAGAATATAGAAGATTCTGTAAAAGAATTCAAGCAAAGAGGTTTTAAGAATATCTTTTCATTTGTCGTAGATGTTTCGGATGTCAATGACATAGAGCGTGCTGCTACAGATGTACTCTTGGAGATTGGAAATGTAGATATTCTTATCAATAATGCAGGAATTGTTGTAGGTAAAAAATTTGAGGAACATTCAAGGTCGGATATAGATAAAACTTTGGCTATCAATGTGTCGGGAGTCATGCATGTAACGCGAGTATTTTTGCCGGAAATGATAAAACAGCGTAGAGGACATATCGTCAATATTTCTTCCGCATCCAGCCTTATTGCGCTGCCAAAAGGTAGCGTATATGCCGCCAGCAAATGGGCTGTGCATGGATGGTCAGAGTCCCTGAGGATGGAAATGGAGCAAGATGGTACGCAAGTAAATGTCACTACGGTATGTCCAAGCTATATAGATACGGGTATGTTTAAAGGTGTGAAAGCTCCTTTTTTATTCCCATTATTACAACCTCAAGATATTACAGATAAAATCCTAAAAGCCATAAAGCATAATAAAATTATGCTTATGCAGCCCGACAATGTAAATCTTGTTCCTATCCTCAAAGGTGTGATGCCTCGCAGAGTTTTTGATGTAGTAGCAGGATATTTGGGCGTGTATTCTTCTATGCATGCATTTGAAGGCAGACCAAAAAATGAAGCCGTGCCTGAAAAGAAAACTTTAGAAAATACAAAAAAATAAGTATGATTGAAACTTTGAACTCATCAGCTATAACGACGTTGGTAAAATTACAACGCGCCTATTATGCTTCTGGAGAGACTAAAGACATAGAATTCAGAATACGACAGCTCAAGAATCTATACAAAGCCATAAAAAGTAATGAACAAAATATTTATGACGCTGTAAAAGCAGATTTTGGAAAGTCTGCCTTTGAGATGTATGCTACAGAGATAGGATTAGTATTAGAAGAAATATCTACTATGCTGCACAATATCAGAAAGTGGAGCCTCCCTATCACTGTGCCTACAAATCTTGCCAATGCGCCCGGTCGCAGTTATAGATACCCAGAGCCTTATGGCAATGTATTGGTAATAGGGGCGTGGAACTACCCCTTCCAGCTTACCGTACTTCCAGCAGTAGGTGCGCTAGCGGCAGGCAATACAGTGATATTGAAGCCTTCAAGAGTAACTGCAAATACTTATCAAGTGATAAAAAAAATTGTGCAAGAAAATTTCGATTCTAATTATTTTGCAGTAGCGGAGGAAGATACCAACCACGATGAACTGTTGGCACAACGATTCGACTATATATTCTTTACAGGAGGCACTCAGACGGGTAGGATTGTAGCACGAGCCGCAGCCGAGCATCTTACACCTACTACCTTGGAACTAGGAGGCAAAAGTCCCTGTATCGTGGACAGCACCGCAGATATTGGCGTGGCTGCCAAGCGCATAGTATGGGGTAAATATCTCAATGCCGGACAGACATGTGTAGCTCCTGACTATTTATTGGTGCATAAGTCCGTGAAAAGTAAGCTGTTTACAGCAATGGCAAATGTGGTGAGAGAATTCTATGGCGATAATCCTTTCGCCTCTTCAGACTATCCTCGTATTGCCAGTGATAGGCATTACCAAAAACTTATCGCCTTGCTCAAAGATACACAAATAGTATATGGCGGAAAATATGATGCCGATACGCGCTATATTTCTCCTACCCTTGTGGATGGTATTACTATGGAACATCCGCTGATGCGTGAGGAAATATTCGGACCTATCCTGCCAGCATTTGAAGTGGATAATTTAGATCATGCTCTAAGTCTTGTAAAGCAATTTGAGAAACCCCTAGCTTTCTATATGTTCTCTTCCAGCTACGACAACCAGCAGAAGGCACTATCAGAAATATCCTTTGGCGGAGGTTGTATCAACGATACAGTAGCACATGTGGCAAATCCAAACTTTCCTTTCGGCGGCGTTGGAAACAGCGGCATGGGCGGTTATCATGGTAAATTTAGCTTCGATACTTTTACGCATTATAAATCTGTACTCAATAAGGTGACTTGGCCCGATGTGCCATTGCGCTATCCTCCATATCATGCGAAATTGGGTATCGTAAAACAGGTGATGAAATGATGAACCCCAAAGTTGTAGTCGTACTAGATATGGTACGTAGTGCCTTGTATCTCTTCGTAGGCATTTTTTTGTTGATAAAGGAACATCCTTGGCTATCTAATAATACGATGAGATATGCAGTAGCTGCTATTATTTTGCTATATGGATTTTTCCGCATTTACAGGACTTTCAAAAAAATCAATGAGAATACTGCTGCTTAGTATCAGTATATTATTTTTTTACGGATGTAATAATAAAAAAAAGGTATATGAATATACCGTAGAACCGAGTTTGGATAAAGGTGTCTTTGTCCTTGCTGCGGATACATCTATTAGTGATATCATACAACAATGTAAGACTACATACGAAAATAGATATGATTCTGTCATCCTCAATGTACAATATATGTCGGATAAAGAAGTCATCAATGCGCTGGAACAGAAGAAGACAAACATGGGGGTCATACATAGAAAGCTCAGCAACAATGAATACAACAGACTGTTGAAAGCCTTTTCTACTGTGCCGCTGGAGAAGACTTTTGCCTATGATGCCATAGTATTGGCACTTGCGAAATTGAATAGAGATTCAGTATTGCAGATGGACGTTCTAAAGGATTGCTTACAAAGTGACAATTGTGTATGGGTTACATTGCCACAATATCAATATCTATTTACCCATCTCTTGACTTATTTTGGAATAAAATCTTCAAAAACTACGCTCAAGTTAGTGCAGAATTTTGATGAACTTTCTAAGGTTGCCGCTATGCCCAACACTTATGCTGTGCTTCCCTTTTCATCTTTTAGCGACAGCGACAATCCCAATCATAAAGAGCTGAGAGCTAAATTTACTTTTTTGAGTGTGATGAAGGAAAAAAATGATATAGTACATCCTTCACAAGAAGATATATACCTACAATTGTACCCCTTTATACTGCCCTATAATATGGTGTTGTGTAAGCTGAAACGCTCTGAAGGTATGGGCTTTGTCAACTATCTGTATAGTGTTCCTGCCTCAAAGATGATACTCAAAAATGGTCTTGTTCCTGCCAAGATGCCTGAAAGATTGGTAGAAGTAAAGTAAGATTTTAGACAAATTGTGGATGTATGAAAGAATATCCCTTATGTATCAATTTTTGGGATGAAACCCTTTGCCCTAGCAATAGCATATCTGCTTGCGCTCCCATAGCAATTCTTGGAAAGATTTCAGGGGTAGAAATAGGCATCACTATTTTGCGGTATCTTTTCGCCAGCCTCTTGGCAAAATCTTTGAATTGCAGTTCTTCAGGGGCTACAGCATTATATATTCCTTCCCAGCCCTGTAAGCCTATTTGATAGAGTATGTGGGTGAGATCTTCCATGTCTATCCATGGAAAATATTGCTCTCCTTTGCCGAAATACGCAGCCACGCCCATCTTAGCAGGTGTGAGTAGTCTGGATAGCGCACCGCCATCTTCACTCAAGACCACACCTATGCGAACGATGGCAGTAGTACATACTTGCTCAAATTGTCGGTGACTATCTTCCCATTTTTGGCATACCTCTGCCAGAAAGCCCTGCCCCGATACACTATCTTCCTGTACTTGCATATCCCCTGTGTCACCGTAATAGCCTACCGCAGAGGCACCGATGTATTGTCGTATAGGAAATTTGGTTTTTTGTACCCAATTGAATAGCAAGTCAGTACTTTGGATGCGACTTTGTAGAATTTCATGCTTATATGCCGAGGTCCATCTATGGTCGCCTACGCCTGCTCCAGCAAGGTGCATCAGGGTATCTACGCCCTCGAAGGCTCGCTCATCCATATAGGATGAGGAAATATCCCACTTATATTCGTGGGGTGCTTTGGGATGTCGTGTAAGGACATGGTAGGATATATTTTTTTCATCGAGTAAAGCACATAATTTTCCGCCCACCAATCCTGTTCCGCCGCTTATCAAAACTTTTTGCATATTAAAACCTGTTTATCTATAACAATGTATTAATTTTGTAGTTATAATCAATAAATAAAAATAGTAGTCCTATGTATAAAAAATGTGTATTCTATAGCGTATTCCTAGCACTTGCTTTCTTGATGACTGCATGTAAAGGGAGCAAAGGAGATGGAAAAGTGTATAAAGATCAAGTGGTAGTACATGAACTTTCTGATGCCGAAGGGCTAAATCCTATCACGACTTCCGATGTATCGGCTACTTCTATCAAGAGGTATATTTTTCAGTCGCTATTAGAATATGATTTTGTCACATTAAAGACAGTGCCATTATTAGCAAAAAGTTTGCCTGAAGTGAAAAATACAGGTAGTGGCATGGAAGTAACTTATGAGATACGTCCCGAAGCTACTTGGGATAATGGGACACCCATTACTGCGGAAGATTTTATTTTTTCTCTAAAATTGGCAAAAGTGCCAAAGATTACTAATGAACACCTGAAGCCGTATGTAGAATTTATCTCCGACATCAGGACATATCCTGACAACCCTCGCAAGCTTACTTTTATTTGCAATGAAATTTATATGCTGGCTACAGACGTTACTGGGAGTATTACAGCCATACCTGAATATGTTTTTGACCCTAATAAGGTATTGCGTAAATTTTCTTTAGCTTCCCTACAAAAACCTTCTGCTGCAATAGAGAATGATAAGGATCTTGCAACATTCGCAGATGCCTTCAATTCAGAGCCTTTCAATAGAGATGCAGACAAAATTATAGGCTCAGGTCCCTATAAATTTGTGTCATGGGCTACAGGCGAGCGTGTGATTTTGGAGCGAAAAAAAGACTGGTGGGGTGATAAAGTCGCTGAAAATGAGCGCAATGTGCATTTTAATGCATTCCCCAAAAGACTTGTTTTTGAGACTATTAACGACTTTAACGTAGCACTTACAGCGCTCAAAGACGGTAAGCTGGATGTAATCTTAGTTACTCCGGTTAAAGAATACATGGATCTAGATAAATCCGAGAAATTCAAAGCCAACTTCAATAAGTCAGAACCCTTGATGTTGTCCTATCAATACATAGGATTGAACCAAAGAAACCCTCTTCTTACAGATGTGAAAGTGAGACAGGCATTGGCGCACCTTACCGATGTAGATCAGATCATTGACAAAGTATTATATGGCAAAGGCAAAAGGGTATTAGGAGATGTATATCCTATCTATCAAGAAGATTATAATACAAATTTGGCTTTGAAAAAGTTTGATATTGAATTGGCAAAAAAACTCCTTGCTGAGGCAGGATGGGCAGATACAGACGGCAATGGGATTATTGACAAGGTCATAAATGGTCAAAAGAAAGAAATGGCGCTCACCTATACCTTCAATCAAGGCAACCCTATTCGTGAAACTGTAGGACTGATGATACAGCAGACTTTCCAGAAAGCAGGTATAAAACTGGAGGTAAAATCCTTGGAGTGGTCTATCTATTTGGATGAACTCAAAAAGGGAAATATTCAGATGTTCTATGGAGGCTGGGTGTCCGACCCGCGTCCTAATGATCCTAAACAAATATGGGGAACGGAATCCAGAAACGGGGGTTCTAACTATGTGGGCTTTGGCAATGCAGAAACTGATGCACTCATAGAAAATATTCGTAAAGAATTAGATTCTAAAAAGAGAAGTGAACTGTACAAGCAGTGGCAAAAAGTTACTTATGACGATGGCAGCTACATTTTTCTATATCAGCAAACATTTAGAAACTGTATCCATAAGCGCTTCGAAAATATACAGGAATCATCCTATTATCCTGGATATCACCTAGGCAGCTTCAAAGTAAAAAAAGGCTATAAGATAGAATAACTTATTGCTGACATTTCAAATTTGTCCTAATTTTTTACCGAAAATAATATAGAAAATATATGCTAAAATATATAGCAAAGCGCATATTGATATTTATTCCTACCCTGCTCATCATTTCCCTATGTACATTTATGCTTAGCGTGAATGTGCCTGGCGACCCGGTAGAGCAATTGATGACAAAAGGAGGCAATAATGATATGGGACAATCTACTTCCAAATTGGCTTCTGAGAAGGCTTTTGTAGAAAAAAGACAGCAGCTAGGGCTGCACTTGCCCATATTTTACTTCAGCCTCAGCAATGCCGCTACGCCCGATAGCCTATATGTTTATCCCAAAAAATTACATAAAGAAAATTTGGAGCGACTTATAGCGCGCTATGGCAACTGGAAGTATATCTCCGATTATTACTCACATATCAAAAAATTTGACTATATCTTGGCGGACTTACCCAAAGATTCTTCCAATGCCAATGGCATCATAATGGTTCGTGACGAGCTTTTTAGAATATATATCAATAACAGAGATGAGGCACTAAAGGCTTCTTTCAAAAAAGTTGAAAATACCATACATAGTACGCCTAATATGTCTAGCCTATTGCCAGCGTTTACAAATTTGGAAAAGAGCTATGCGTTGATGGTAGCAGAAGCTACGCCTCACAAAAACTATATTCCTGCCATGCA
The DNA here is from genome assembly GCA_044227665.1 of Chitinophagales bacterium. Taxonomy (GTDB): domain Bacteria; phylum Bacteroidota; class Bacteroidia; order Chitinophagales; family JADIYW01; genus JBGAWK01. The sequence continues at coordinate 647 of JBGAWK010000024.1, read as the reverse complement.
CTGGTATGGTACTAATAATCAATACCATAAGTGGATAACAAAGTTTGTAAAAGGAGATTTTGGAATATCTTACCAAGATATGCGTCCTGTGAAAAATGTACTAAAGGATGCGCTGAAATGGACGATATTATTGAGCGTATTATCCATTATCCTTTCATACCTTATAGCGATACCTTTGGGTATAATATCTGCGCAACACAAAGACAGTAGAAGAGATAAAATTATCAGTACCTTCTTGTTTATGTTGTACTCCATGCCCAGTTTTTGGGTGGCTACCATGCTCATCATGTTTTTTGGTGGTGGCGACTATTTCGACTGGTTTCCCGGCTATGGAGTAGGGGAATGGGATGTCGATGCTTCATTAGTAAGCAATATAAGTAATAGAGCCTATCACTTGATACTGCCTTTGGTATGTATGACCTATGGGAGCTTGGCTTTCCTATCTCGGCAGATGAGAGGTTCTGTGATAGGATCTCTTACACAAGATTACATTAGAACAGCAAGAGCCAAAGGATTGGATGAAAAAACGGTAGTATGGAAACATGCCCTCAAGAATTCTTTGCTGCCCATTATTACATTGTTTGCCAATATCTTTCCCTTAGCGATAAGCGGGTCTATAGCACTAGAACTTATATTCAATATCAATG
>JBGAWK010000023.1:0-31469 GCA_044227665.1 Chitinophagales bacterium | reverse complement strand
AACAGGGAGACCATGTTCAAATTCCCATAACCCCAAATTCCGTGAACCATAACCCAACCAACATTGAACTTATGCCCATTTCCAAATTCCCAAATCTTCACCTCTCCAAATTTTTCTGAATTCAACACTTTGCTTATCTTTGCCCATTATGCAAGAAAAAGACACATTACAGCGCATTGTTTCCCATTGTAAAGAATACGGATTCATCTTCCCTTCCAGCGAAATTTATGATAATCTGGGCGCAGTTTATGACTATGGTCCATTCGGTGCTGAATTAAAAAATCATATCAAAGAGTATTGGTGGAAGAGTATGGTACAAATGCATGAAAATATCGTAGGTATTGACGCCGCTATATTTATGCATCCCACGACTTGGAAAGCCTCTGGACACGTAGATAGCTTTCAAGACCCACTCATTGACAACAAAGATTCCAAAAAACGCTATCGCGCTGATGTACTTATAGAAGAGAAAATAGAAAAGCTCAGAGATAAGGGCCTTAAAGAATTAATAAAAAAAGACTTTGATATAGCCAAATCCGATGAAGAGAAAGCTGTAGCCAGCAGAGATTACAAAAAATCTTTAGAATTGGAAAATCAGTACAAAATTGCTGCCAATGCTGGAAATTTGACTCGTTACAAGGAACTTATTGAAGAATACGAGATAGTTTGCGAAGTTAGTGGCACTAAAAATTGGACCGACGTACGCCAGTTCAATCTCATGTTTGGCACAAAGCTAGGAGCCCTAGATGAAGCCAGCACAGACTTATATTTGAGACCGGAGACGGCACAAGGCATATTTGTCAACTTTCTAAATGTACAGAAAACGGCAAGGATGAAACTGCCCTTCGGAATAGCACAGATAGGCAAAGCATTCCGCAATGAGATAGTGGCACGGCAATTTATATTTAGGATGAGAGAATTTGAGCAGATGGAGATGCAATTTTTTATACAGCCTGGCACACAAAAAGAGTGGTTTGACTATTGGAAAAAACTGCGTATGAAATGGCATTTGGCATTGGGTACTGAAGAGACAGCACTCAGATTCCATGTGCATGAAAAATTGGCACATTATGCGGATGCTGCGGAAGACATTCAATATAAATTTCCTATTGGATTCAAAGAATTAGAAGGCATACATTCACGCACAGACTTTGACTTGGGCAATCACCAGCAGTATAGTGGCAAAAAAATGCAATATTTCGATTCCGAGCGCAACGAAAGCTATATACCTTATGTCATAGAAACTTCTATAGGTTTAGATCGTATGTTTCTGAGGTTGATAAGTGAGAATCTTAGAGAAGAAAAACTCGATAAGGACTCTAGGATGGTACTAAGCCTACCTCCATCTTTAGCTCCTGTAAAGGTAGCCGTATTGCCACTTTTGAAGAAAGATGGTCTCCCAGAAAAAGCTAGAGAAATCATGGACAAGCTACGCTTCATAGGAAGGACATATTATGAAGAAAAAGATACTATAGGCAAAAGATATCGCAGAATGGATGCCATAGGTACGCCATATTGTATCACCGTAGATCATCAGACCTTAGAAGACAATACAGTTACAATAAGAGACCGTGATACCATGTCACAGGAACGCATCTCTATACATGAAGTAGAAAATAGAATAGCGCAGAAAGTAGATATGAATATACTCCTGAAAAAAGCCTTGGCTTAGCCTTGCCACTTGCTTATTGGACTTTTATTAAAAGTATTTCCACTCTTCGCTCTTGTGAAGCATCAGGACTATATACAGATTTGGAAGTATCCTTCACATTGTCACTGATGCCAGAATTTTTTGAAGCTGCCTCACCCATAGGCTTGTGGGTAAAGGTAAGTTTGCCATCTTGCGCAAATGACGAAAGTGTCTTATTATTCCACTCTAAGATATAATGTTCTATTACTGCTATCCTGTTTTCTGTAAGTTTTTCATTATAGGCATCCGAAGCCAATGGTGAGGCAAATCCTTGCAGCTCAAGATTTACACGCCTATTATCGGCAAGAGCTTCTTCAATGATAGTCAGCACCTTATTGAACTTATTGAAGTTGGACTCTACTTTCTCCGTAAAGAATTGAGATGAACCGCTATGGTTGGCAGCATATACAGGTTTGCGTTTGATATAATTCAAATAAGTGTCGTCATAACTTATGGACAGGATAGGCATCGCCGCTGTCGGTTTGGGGATGTCATTATCAAAATATAAACTAAGCGGTAAATAGGGCTTAATTTGTTGCTCATAAGTTAGGCGTGGCGGTTTGGGTGGCTCGGGCGTAGGGATGATTTCCGGCTCTATAGGTTGGGATTCTACCACTACGGCCACAGATTCCGGAGCAGGTTCTTCCTCTTTGATTACAGTATCGTCTTCTACTATTTCTTTAGACACTGTGTCTATAATGGGCTTAGGTTCTTCTTTCTTTTTTTTCTCCCACTCATAAGCTAGCATAAGTTCATAAGCCCCACGACCTTGTGTAGCACTACGCAAATCCGAAATATTACCATCGAAGGCAAAGGCAACTTTCAGGTCATTCCATTGCGCACCGAGATAACCTATTATGGCATCATTCTTTCTATATCCGGGTCCGAAGGTAAGTTTTATATCTTTATTAGCCTCAGGATGGATATTTACGGAAAATAATGCCTGATACAAACACTCTTTTGCCTTATTTTGGAAGGTAAAAAAGTAGGCGGGATTAAATTCCCACTGCTTAGAACGCGTAATAGGGATGTCGCTTTTTACATAAGCTACATATCTTTTTTGAACTGTAGTAGCTGTCGAAGACAAAAAGCTATATTCCGGTGCATTGAGGTTAAAGACAGATGTGCCAACATCTACTTTACCCGTCTCTAAGAATTTGGCGTGATAATTAAATCCTAACCCTAAGTCAAAATAACCGGCACGGTCTTGACTTAGTAACTCCCCACTAGGAATATTTGGGTCATAAGCATTGCCACTCCCATATTGCGAACCGAATTTCAGTGCGGACATATCTATTTGCTTGCGTACATAAGAGCCTTGGATGCCCAAACTTATATATTGCTTATCTTGCTTGAAATATTTGCCCACGGCTATACCTATGGCAGGCCTGAACGTAGTAAAGTTGCCATCTCCTGCTTTATCAAACAATAATTGTCCTGATACTCCCAGCCTGAATCCATTGTCCGTCTGCACTACTTTTCTGTCGTAGCTTACCATAGGCGTATTAAAAGGAACTGTGACAGCCCTCCACTGATTTCTGTATATAGCCGTTATTCTATTGGCTTTCTCTGCAAAGCCAGAATTTGCTGGATTAATATATATAGGATTGTATTGTGCCATACTCCAATGTGGGTCTTGCGCAAGGACTACACTATTTATACTTACTATTGATATAATATAAAATAACTTTCTCATCTTATCTGATTAATGTGATATTACCTTGTTTCTTAATTGTGATATCGCCACATTTTCCCTCAAAAACATAGGCATAGCTGTCAGCAGCTGCGGGCTTCCCTTTGTGGCTGCCATCCCAGCCCACGTCTTCGGAGGTACTCTCAAAGACCTTTTCTCCCCACCTGTCAAATATCATCAGTCGCATATCTGTAATCTCATAAGACGACACTACATAATAAACGTCGTGATTGCGATCTCCATTCGGAGAAAATGCATTAGGGAGAAAAACATTAGCCTCTTTACAGTCCTCTAGATATATAGATATAGAGTCTGTAGTGATACATCCTAGTGCTGTGGTTATACTGCCATAGTAGGTAATATCTTCAGTAATTGTAGCCGTAGCTGTAGCCGTATTATAGGAGGAGAGTCCTCGCTGTGGCTGCCAACTGTAGATGTAACTCTGATTTGAAGGTGTAATTTGTAATATCACCTGAGAGCCATAATTTACTGTAGTAGAGTCTGCCGAAATATCTATCGCTAGTGGCGGTTCTACATATAAGTCTATGTCTATTATACTATCACAGCCATACTGGTTACTCAGTACTACCTGATATTGACCACTTTGCGTAAAAATCTCTTGTCCCACACGTAATGTATCTCCTGAACATAATGAATCCGAAATATTAAGCGATGAGGTAGGTAGAATCTCGATTGTAATATTAGTAAGGCTATCGCAACCTACCTGATTGGTGTGCAAAAAACTATAGATACCAGCTTCGGAATAATATCCATTGTCTAATAGTACGCTGTCACCACTACATAGTTTTATCGTATTATTAAAGGTATCTTTTTTAAGTAAAATAATATCGAACGTAAGTAGCGTATCACAATTAATATGTGTAACAATCTGTGTCTGATAATTGCCTTCTATATAATACGTATTGCCATTTATAGTTATAGAATCACCTTCACAAATACTATAAGTAATCGTATCGTGGATGAGATTTGTAACTACAAGTTGAAGTGTGAGTACACTATCACAACCCGACAGTGCCTGTAGATTTACAGTATATATTCCAGTAGTGTTGTACGTATTACCACCAACGACAAAGCTGCTGTCTGGGCAAATTTCTTTATAATAGTACCCATAAACTGTAGGAGTCACACTGAGGGCAAGGGTTACGGTGCTGTCACAGCCCAATGATGAGGTAAATACCGCAGAATATACACCTTCGGCTTTATAGTATTTATTGCCGAACAATAAAGAATCTCCTTCACAAATAGACTGCGAGATTTGGGTCTCTAGCCTATCCCTTACCTGAAGCTGTAAGGTGATGGTGCTGTCACAGCCTTTGAAGGTCGCAAGTTTTACTGTGTATGTTCCCGAAGTCGTAAAGGTTTGATTTCCTATAGTTACACTTCCGCCGGCACAAATAGTCTTATCTATATTTGAAGATGAGGTGGGATTCACTAACAGTGTAAGATTTATTGTGCTATCACAGCCTAAAGTGGTATTAGTGTTTATACTATATGTACCTGCTGTAGTAAATGTTTGTCCACCTACAATAATACTACTACCTTGGCAAATCTCCCTTTGCAAGGTAGCGGTTCTGTCAGGATTAACTTTAAGGACTAAAGTAACAATACTATCACAGCCATTCGAGGAATTCAAAGAAACTGTATAAGTTCCTTCCGTATTATAGGATTGCCCATTCACCATAACTGTATCGCCTTGGCATATAGATCTATTAAGGGTGTAAGTGGAATTTGGATTCACCTTGAGGTGTAAAGTTACTACGCTGTCGCATCCCTCACCTATGCTAATTCTTACTGTATATGTTCCCGCTTGGGTAAAAGTTTGATTGCCTATACTTGTAGATTGTCCTTGGCAAATAGTCCTATCTACGGTGGAACTCCCTCCGCTACGCACGATCACAGTAAAAGAAGAAGAATCTATAGGATTACAGTCGGAAGGATTTTGGATAACGAGTTTTACGGTATAGGTACCTATAGTACTATAAGTATGATTTGGGGTGGTTTGTGTAGAAGTTGCGCCATCTCCAAAATCCCAAAACACAGATGTGGGTTTTACAGAAGAATTGAATGAAAAAGCAGAAGACCTTCCTATACATACAGGATTAGGCGAAGCACTTATACTCGTAATTTGCATGGCTTTGAGGTCAAACTGAAATTTTATTCCTGCCATATTACAGTTGGAAGAGTGATTGTTACGGCTATATGCTCCCGGTGTCGTAGGAAAATTATCGCTGCCGCCACAGCTTGCACATACTGCCTGATAAATTATTCCATTTTTGTCAAACTTGCTAGTTCCACCATCTACATGGTCGTGAGCACCATTTTCTCCAAAATAAGAACCATATAATAAGGAGCTAGCATTACTATTGAGGCTTATGAAGTAAAAGTCGTTATTGTCAGTAGTGGTTTTATAGGCGTCGGAGGTTATGGGCATACCTCTCGAATATCCTGCATCGTCTTCAAATGAAGCATTAGGGCCTCCACCCCATCCGGCAGCATAAATATTGCCACAGATATCTATCAATAACGAGGTGGGAACTAAGTTAGTATAGATGTCGTCAGGATTGCCAATGGTGGTAGAGAATACGGTAGTATTTAGATTATTATTTAATTTATGAAAAAATTGTCTAGCATTATTATTCATAAATACACCATCTGTAGTAGGATAGCTGCCCATAGTACTTCCAAAGGCTACAACACTATTAGTTTTATCTACATTTATGATAAAAGATTGGTCATAATCCGATGTTCCCAAATATGTAGATACCATTACATTAGTAGCGTCGGGATTTAGTTTTGCAATATAGCCATCTGAACGCCCACCCTGATAGCTGCTATTAAGACCCAAATTTCTATTAGCGAGATTCGTACTGGTAGTTCCTCCTGTAATAAATATATTATTATTACCATCCAATTCTAAATAATATGAGGCATCTGCACCACTACCTCCATAGTAGGTAGACCATTGTAAAGCCGTAAGATTACTATTAAATTTTGCTATAACGCCGTCAGAAGCCCCTCCACCGTAGGAAGGCTGTGACCTCCCTGATGTACCCGGAATATTATTAGAATTTGTTGTAGAAGAAATATATATACTATTATCGGCACCAATTTCCAAATCTCCACGCGTTTCATCACCATAATTAAATAATATATTGATAGCCTTATTTAATCCATCATTGCCACTACCACCAAAAAATGTACTGCCTGCCAAGGCATTTCCATCCGTCTCCAGTCGGGTAATGGCAATATCCGTACCATTCACAAAACCGATGCTGCCACTCATAGCTTCAGAGGGAGTACCGCCATTAAATGACCTGTCATACGCATTGCCAGTAACAGGGAAATTATCAGAACCCGTAACTATCATTGCTACCAACTTATTATCTACAGAGTTATAAAGACTTGTAAGCAGTTCATTATCTATACCACCGAGATAAGTGGAATATAAGCGTGTAGAGCCGTTGGCTCTAAATTTTGTAATTACTATATCTGTTCCTAGGAAGTCGTTGCCACCGCCAAATGTCGTCTGGAATGCGCCTGTAGTAGTGGGATAATTCGGACCCAAGGCTATCCCTCCCAAATACATATTTCCTTCGCTGTCATACGTAGCAGACGATCCCCAATTGTCCACCACACTACCAGAATACGTAGAAAATACGAGCGTAGGATCTATAATCAGGGGCAAACTCTTGTCATACGCTTCCAATATCTCAAAGCCTAGGACATTACCTTGTAATACATATCTGCTTTTTACTTCTTTCAGTTCACCATGTATTGATTGATAGGAATAAGGTTTGTATTCTTTCACATCATTTATGGATGTAGCTAGAATTAGGTTGCCTTCATCATCCAAAAACATCTTATCAATACCATTGTATTTTATCTTTATCTTATTGGCTTCAGCAAAGGGATGCAAAATATAATCCGTCTTTAGTGAAGTGCCGGCACTACCAATTTTTACATCTATACCGTCATATACATTACTATAAGTTACAGACTTATAAGCATACACATTGCCAGCCCATTTGCTAGGGTCATTGCCTAGGAAATAATTGAAATAATAGTCTGTACGTTGCATGCCTGTGGACGTGGCAGCCATATTCGCCCCTAAAAACTCTGTATTATATACGTGTCCGTGTATGGCATGAACAGTTTCTTCGTGGTAATCAGGGTTAAGGATTTTAGCGTCTCCTTGAAGGATATATTTATGAGACTCATCGCTAAGACCGTGTTTGTGGAAGTCTTTGTCATAGAACAAATATGTCATTTTATTATTTTCCAAATACACAAATCCGCCACTTAGATCTGCTCTATATAAAACATTTTTTGGCCACTGTCCCTTATTTTCTATATAATCAACCACTTGCGTAGAAGTGTTGTTTGAGATTTCCGCCCTGCCCCAATTAGCATACAGCACAAAACATATTAATAGAGAGGAAAAGAATTTATAATTTGTATTCATCGTAGTAAAAGTAATAAATGTTAGCAAACGTTAATTTGTTTTTTTAAGTAATATTAAAATAATTTATGAAATGATGGAAAGCTCAAAAATTTATGATAACTACTTATTAGTATATTTGCGAGAATGAAAAAAAATATGCCTAGTTCTATTCTCCTTCTGGTTCTGTTTTCCTTCTTTTTTTCTTATGGTAAAAATACAAAGGATAAGGATACAAAGAATGTCAAGAGTCCTACTACGGTGACAACAAAAGGCGATTCCATAGCACCTAAGAAGGAATCTGCAAAGGACATATATAAGCCCTCTAAGGAAATTGCAGACAAATGCAAGCGTTATAATGGGCTCTTTCCTATATACCAAGATACGGTGACAGGAAAAACCTATATAGAAATTGCTGACGATAAAATCAATAAAGAATTCATCTACTTCTGTAGAGTTTCCGATGCTGCTGCCGATGTGGGTTTCACTAGAGGGGCGTATATGGACAATAAGATTTTTAAGATTGCCAAATATTTCGACAGGATAGATTTTGTAATACAAAACACACAGTTCTACTTCTCTCCCGAGAATGCCATCAGTACTTCCGCAGAGGCTAATATCAATACGCCTGTAGCCTTTACAGAAAAGATTGCTGGCGTAAGAAATGACACTATCCTTAATACTGATTCTACAACATCTATACGTAGAAACTATCTAATTGATGCCGATGGACTTTTTTTACAAGAAAATATTATACAGGTAAAGCCCTCCAAGCGACAAAATGATCCTCCTAATGCCTTCGTCGTAGGCAGCATGAATGCCAAGAAGAACAAGGTATTGACCATTGCCAACTATCCCGAAAATAGTGATATGGAAGTAGAATATGTATTCGAAAACCCCTATCCTACCAATGTGGGATCTAAAGAAGCTACAGATGCAAGATTTATGAGCGTAAAACTGCGCCATAGCCTCATTGCCATGCCTGATGACAGCTATGTGCCAAGATTCGACGACCCTAGAGTAGGCTATTTCCTTGACTACAGCACAGATATGACCTCTGTGAAGTCTGCACCCTACCGCGATATGATCAACAGATGGCGACTGGTAAAAAAAGACCCTACACAGCTACTGTCTGAGCCAGTACAGCCTATTACCTATTATATGGACAAAAACACGCCTGTAGAATGGCGTCCTGTCATCCGGCACGCCGTAGAGCAGTGGAATATCGCCTTTGAGGCTGCAGGGTTCAAAAATGCTGTCCTATGTCTGCAACAACCCGATACTGCCACTTGGGATGCCGGAGACATTCGCTATAATGTGCTGAGTTGGACATCTTCGCCAAACCCTCCCTTTGGCGGCTATGGTCCCAGCTTCAGCAACCCACGCACAGGAGAAATCTTGGGTGCCGACATCATGCTGGAATGGGTATATCTCAGCAACCGTTTCAAACATGAGAAGCTCTTCGACATCGCAGGACTTAGTTACGAGAAAGACCATGAGGCATCGGAAAATTCTTGTAGTGCTACATACCATACTATGTTCAATATCGCCTGTGGCAATGCCATGCTCACCGCCATGGACAGAATAGACATAGAAAAAGATGAATACCTACGTCAGGCATTGACAGACCTCGTCATGCATGAAGTAGGGCACACATTGGGGCTCAACCACAACTTCATTGCCAGCTACATGAACTCACAAAAATCACTAGAAGATAAAAGCTATGTCAAAGGGGTAGGGCTTACAGCTTCTGTCATGGACTATACCGCTCCCAATCTCGCCCTCACCAAAGACAAACAAGGACAGTATTTTGATACACGCCCAGGTCTATACGATATTTGGGCTATACGCTACGGCTACACACCTGCGGACAGTAGCAAAGGTGAGCGCGCCACTTTAGATGCCATCTTGCAAGAATCTGTGAAGCCAGAGCATCTGTTCTTTCCCGATGCCGACGATATGCGTAATCCGGGCAAGGGCATAGATCCAAGGGTTATGCTCTATGACATGTCTTCCAATCCATTACAATTTGCCGAAGACCAGCTCAAGCTGATAAATGCTACCTATCCCAAGATATTCGCCAAATACACCGACTCCAACCAATCCTTTCATGACCTTCGCAATGCCTACCTTATCCTCAGCACACAGTATGGCAGGAATCTCACTACTATCACGCGATGGATAGGCGGCGTATATGTAAGCCGAAACTTTACACAGCAAGTGTCTGGTGTACAGCCCTTCACGCCTGTAGAAGCTGCCAAGCAAAAGTTGGCGATGTTGTTGCTTACACAATACGCCTTCGGTAAAGATGCATTTAACGCCGAAACTTATCTATACAAATACTTGCAGTCACAGCGCCGAGGTAATGACAGACCTTTTGAAGGTGAAGACCCCAAAATTCACGACAGGCTGCTCAATATGCAGAAAGGTTTGCTCGACCATCTGCTTCATCCCAATACCCTGCAACGCATCGTGGATAGCAAGCTATATGGCAACACCTATACGCTTCCAGCAGTACTATCTGATCTCACAGTGGCGATATTCAAAGAAGATATCAATGCCAATGTGAGCACTATCAGACAAAACTTGCAGGCAGAGTATCTCAAAAGACTTCTCGCTATACTATCACCACTATCAGGCTATTCCAATATCATCAGAGCCAATACACTCACCGAAGTTTCTACCATAAAAAAATATGTAGCCACACCTTCCGGCGATGCTGAAACCCAAGCTCACAAAAAATACTTGCAATTCCTCATCTTCCAAGCTATGGAAAGGTAAGGGACATTATTAGGATGGAAAATATTATAGACCCTTTACCTCAAATTAAGAATAGCCAAAAGCCTGAAAATCTAAGAGATTGTCTAAATTTTATTATTTGATGCTGTTAAGCATAAGTTTTATCATGGCTTGACTTGTTTGGGTTTGTCACTCAAAATCTTTGCTCAATCTTCTATAGCTTTCAAACCAAGCGAAGGTTCTTTCTACAATCCAGCGCTTGGGGGGACACTTCAAACTTAGGAGAATCACGGCTAATGCCCCCCATACTATCTGCGATGACTTTAGTCTTCATCAGTCATGTCTCTTAGAAGTAGGCTTTCGTGTGTCTTTTAGAATGTGTAATATTGTCTTCCATTGACTATTAGTGAGGTTACTGGGATAGGTTTTTATGTTTCTTTATGTGTTTTATTTTCATAAAGTTATAAAATATTATTTGTTCAAATAAATTATAATCAATGATTTATATTGTTTTATTCAGCTTTTTTATCAAATTATTTCCCTGCTGTTAATAGAAGTTTCTATTTTTAAAGAGTCTCTAAATCGCAGAGATATAAGAATGTTTATCAAAGACATTTGTATAAAAAACCTTTGATTTTAGTACTAAAAATATAGTGTATAATGAGATTTTTGGCAAGTAAAATATCCTTACCAGTAAGAGTAATTCTAAAAAAACTAGCATGTAACATCATAAGGTATATTAGGTTTCCCCTTTCGATAATTATATCTGAGATGTGAAAAAATAAAAAAAACCATACTATTTGAATACGATATAAAATGTATATTTGGGGTTTATAATGAATTTTAATATTTAACCATGAAAGGAAAATATATCTTTTACTTTTTAATCTTGTCTCTTCTTTTATCCTGTAAAAAAGATGCAGATAATAATACAGTAGATGTGTATGTAGCAGGAAATCAGTTAGTTGGCACTAAAAATATTGCCAAATATTGGAAGAATGGCGTAGCCGCCACAGATTTGACTACAGGCGAAAATTATGCAAAAGCTACAGGAATATTTGTTAATGGCTCAGATGTATATGTTTCAGGAGTAGAATTAAATGCGGCTAATAATAAAGCAAATACAAAATATTGGAAGAATGGCAATGTAGTAAATTTAACTAATGGGAATACGTTTGCTTCTGTAGAAGGGGTTTTTGTAAGTGGTAATGATGTGTTTGTTCCTGGGGCAGAAAGTATGGGGGAAAATTCTATTGCAAAATATTGGAGAAATGGTGTTGCTGTTTCTCTTACTAATGGAGACAATGATGCTGGAGCCAATAGTGTATATGTAAACGGCGCAGATGTTTATGTTTCCGGCTATGAGAGTAATGGTAGTAGAGAAGTTGCCAAATATTGGAAAAATGGTAATGAAGTGGTACTTACAGATGGTAAAAATTCTGCTTATGCCCTGAGTATTTTAGTAGTAGGGAGTGATGTATATGTGGCGGGCGTAGAAGGGGTAGGAGGTAATTATGTCGCTAAGTATTGGAAGAATGGCAATGCTGTAATTCTTGGTAGCCTAAATAAATCTTCAACTGCAACGGGGATTGCAGTTAAAGGTAGCGATGTATATGTATCCGGTACAGAAAATAATGGCACTAAAGATGTAGCTAAATATTGGAAGAACGGTACCTCTGTAGAATTAACAAATGGAATCAATGTGGCTGCTGGTAATAGTATATTCGTAGATGGGAGTGATGTGTATGTGGCAGGATATGAGTATAGTGGTGGAAAATCTATTGCTAAGTACTGGAAAAATGGTAATGCAGTAACAATAGCTGAAAATGCTAGCTTGTATTCAATTTTTGTCAAGTAAATTTTAAAATATTTTCATGCTCAAATTTTTCGTAAATATAGAATTTGATGTATGCAATGTGCCATTGAAATCGTAGTAATCTTTTTTACAAATTAAACAATATTATTTCTTAAAATAATTTCTTTTATTTCTTAACATTTCTTAACTTTACTTTAAATAATAGTTAAAATGCTAAGAATTTTTACGAATTTCATTTTTTTATTGGCTGTTAGTGTGTCAATTGCACAAAATGCAGTAATACCTATTCCCGGCAGTAAAGATTTATCTGCCACAGATGAAAAAAACGGCACGCTAGATGAGTTACAGGATTTTGCACAGCGTATTCAGGTGCCCTTTACTATGCCCGATGGCATAAGACTCCAGACCGACGTATATCTACCGATACTCCAAGATAGCTTGGCATTTGAATTTGAGATTCCAATCATTAATCGAAGTATAAAATTGAATGTATTGCCGAAAGGCATACAATATATACGGTACGATAGCATTAATGGAATGCCAAACCCCAATCCCTATCAATTACCTGCAATATTGTCGCGAACGCCATACAATAAGCGCGATCCACAGCAGGGTAGTGCTATGGCATTATTAGGCTATGTAGGATTGTTTCAAGATATGAGAGGTCGCTATGAATCCGATGGCGTGTATATGCCGCTGTATTCTGATTCTTGGGACAAAAATGCCTACCACCCGAATTATGGACATGTCTTGGATTTGCTACCGCTATCACATCCACAAAATGGCAACAAGCATGAAGATGGCTATAATACGGTACAATTCATAAATGACAAATTACTACGCACCTATGACTTGGATGGTGACGGAATACAGGAGACTACCGCCAATCCGTACAATGGTTCTCTCGGTACCTTTGGAGCTTCAGCATTAGGATACAATCAGATACAGGCAGCTGCTGCACGCATGGTTGACATGACAAAGCCCGGACTCAAAGGTCTATTCCCAATTGTAGGCCCCGGAGAATTTTACAAGAGCACAGGATTTCAAAATGGCGTATTCCGAGATATGCTGGTAACAGGGTGGCTGCGAGGACAGATAGCAGATACGCGAGATGACCTCATGGATACAGATTTTGAATTGCAAAATAATATTCATACCTCAAAAGATTATGGTACAGAAGATAAATTTGAAGCCTCTAACAAAGCCATAGACCACTTTTCTGTAGTGCGCTATAACAATGGACCAGCTGGATATTATCCCAATTCTATAGGTCGTAAGGATATGGATATCAGTCGTGCACCGCTCAATGAGGAGGGGGAAGGCGATATCAATGGTACTGTAAGTAGATATACCAATATGGAGGTGCCTACCTTCCATGTAGCTGGATGGTATGACATATTTGTAGATGGCAGCATGGAGACTTTTAACCTACAGAAATACAACATAGATCCCATGAAAGGCAATAAAGAGAAGGTTAAAATTATTATGGGACCCTGGGCTCACCAAACAATATCCTCTACCGTCACCGGAGATATGGTATATCCTGATAATGTGAGAGATATGACTAAGATAGACATAAGCAATTTTGGAGAATCCTTAGACTTGGGACAAATAGCAAAATCAGAATTGATAGGTTGGTTTAGATATACATTAAATAGAAACTCTTATGCCAATGTAGGTGAACCCACCATAATCTTTCCCAAAGCAAAAACTTTTCAGCAAGTGTTATCAGGCATAAAAGTTAAGTTCCCAGCCGAAGATTATACCTTCCGCCACGTGGATTTAATAAATTTCCTTATGGCTACAGATGGACTCAAACAAGTACCTATTGCTATACGTATAGGAAATGGTCCTGTAATATCTTTCAAATTAGATATTCCTGCATTGCCAGAGCCCATTATAGATGGCGTGACATCATCAAGTAGACTAGACAGTATTCCAGTGCCGGACTTTTCCAAGGTGCCTGCTTGTAGATTTTATGTCATAGGTCCCGTAAATGATGGCTTGGCAGAAAATGATAAGGTAGGGAGCTACTGGTATTCTACAGATACATTTCCCATACGTGAGAATATTACGTGGCAAAGTATGTTTCTACACCAAAATGGCAAAGTAGATTTTAATAAACCTTCGTATAATGAAGGGATGGCAACTTATGTCCACGACCCTGATGATCCAATTATTACCGTAGGCGGTGCTAATATGATAGAAAAAACACCGCAAGGCGATAGAGATAGCCAAGGTCAGATGGACTATTCCAATCCTAATTTTAGTAAATACACCATGGACAGACCTGGCGTAATACAATTTGTCTCAGATTCACTTACAGATACGCTGTCCGTCATAGGATATATTAAAGCAAAGCTATTTGCTAAATCCAATCCGGGCATAGAAGTTGCCGGAAAACCTACAGATTCAGATTTCTTCGTGAGGGTATTAGATGTATATCCGGATGGCCGCCAGTTCTATGTGGTAGAAGGCTGTGTGAATGCTAGAGCACGTGAGTGGGCACGTCTTTATGCAAATGGTATAGAAGATGACAATGCACCTTACTCTAATATTGAAACAGGTAAGATGTATGAGTACCTATTTCAGTTTTTACCTATAGCCTATACCTTTGGAATAGGACATAAAATAAAAATATTGATATCTAGCAGTAACTATCCCCGTTATCAGTGTAATGCAAATGTTCCAATACAAGATGGAGAATTTTTTAGGAGAAAACCCGGCGATGGTCGTACATATGTGTACAATGGCGTAGAATATGCTCCACGTATTTCCGTGCAGCGAGTAGCCTTTGCTCCTGAATACCCATCTCAGCTGATATTGCCGATTTTTGGTACTTCTAAACTCACATCGTTAAAGCCTGTTGCAAAAGCAAATTGGGATATGGATATATATCCCAATCCTACCGCAGATTTTTTGCAAATAAAATTATCACAAGCCGGCACATATAATTATGATATTTACAATACCTCCGGAAGTATTATGATGACAGGCTCCTTGGGAGTGCCTGCTACTATTTCCGTGCAATCTCTGCCACATGGACAATACTTTATGAAAGTCTATGATAGGACTGATGATGATAATTATGTAACTAGGTCATTTACACGCATGTAATTGATATTTGTATTGTATAAAACCTGTAAAAGTCTTTCAGATGAATAAAATAGTTGTGATAATAGCCTTATTACTTTCTGGCATCCAATATGGCAATGCTCAGAATGATATAACGATAAAAGGTAATGTCAAAGATAAAGCATACAAGGAACCCCTCATAGGTGCTGCCGTAGTAGTAAAAGGTACTACTAAAGGTGCCGTAACCGATATAGAGGGTAATTTTGAATTAAGCCTAGAGGAAGGAATAAAATTTCCTGTAGAGCTGGAGATATCCTATCTAGGCTATCAAACCGCCACCATCACAGTACAAGGTGCGATGGCAAGAGTAGGTGTAGAGTTGGAAGAAGGCGCAGTATATATTACAGATGAAGTAGTAATTACGGGGTCTAGGGTAAGTGAACGCATTACAGAATCCAACTCTTCCATCCAGAAATTAAATGCACTACAAATTCAGAATTCTGCATCAGGAAATTTTTATCAGAGTATTGGTAATCTAAAGGAAATAGATGTAACCACATCTAGTGCCGGATTTCAAATTATTAATACTAGAGGATTCAATACCACCGCACCAGTTCGGATGGTGCAGTTTATAGATGGCATGGATAATCAGGCGCCAGGACTGAATTTTCCTGTGGGAAACCTAGTAGGTGCTTCAGAGATTGATTTGGAGAGCGTAGAAATAATTTCGGGAGCCTCTTCAGCACTCTACGGCGCAAATGCTTTTCAAGGCGTAGTCGCTATGAAAAGTAAAAATCCATTTGACTATCCCGGTTTGCAAGTCAAATTGAAGGGTGGGACAAGAGCAATGTTTGAAGGACAGATGCGCTATGCCAATACATTTGGGAAGAGGGAGGGTGCTAAAGATAAGTTTGGCTATAAATTTACTTGCAGCTATTATAGAATCAATGACTGGGTAGCAGATGACTCTATAGCCAATCTGTATGGAGATATTTCTACTTCTGTAAATGTCAGTAGCATAGTAAGGAAGCTACAGTATAGTGAAGATACCGCTATCGCCAAAAAATTTAGAGCACTGAATACCTATTTGGATTTTTATCCTGTAGCATTTCCGGGAATATTAGATATAACTACACCCGGATATATGGAACAAGATGTTTCCGACAATAAAGTACAGAGCCTCAAGGCTTCTATGGGATTGTATTGGAATATACAAAAAGACCTTCAATTGAGCTATGATTATAAGTTCGGCAGGGGTAGTGCAATATATCAAGGTAGTAATAGATATGCGATAAAAAATATCTTATTCCAGCAGAATAAAGTACAGTTAGAGGGTAAAGGCATGTTGTTAAAATACTATAATACTTTGGAAAATGCCGGAGATTCCTATGATATGGTCTTTACTTCTATCAATATATCTAAAGATGGCATAGCGGATTATGTAAGTAATTTTATTTCTGAATATTTTGGAAAACTTTCAGAGTATAACAATGATTTTAAAGATGAACCTAGTCAGCAAAATGTAGAAACTGCCAAGCAATATGCCGTCAGTCAGGCCTATGCGCAATCTTTTTTTGCACCAGGTTCTGATGAATTCATTACTTCATATAATCGTATTGTCAATGACCCCGATTTGAAGACAGGGTCTAAGTTTTTGGACAAATCAGCACTACATCACGTAGAAGGTCAATACAATTATGATATAAAACATGCCAATTTCGTCTTTGGAGCTACTTATCGTATGTTTCATCCGAACTCCAAGGGTACTATCTTCAGAGATACATTGAGAACTGATGGTACCTACGAGAATCTGAATACCTGGGAAGCCGGGGGATATGTACAAGCTTCTGTGGATCTTTTTGGAGACCATCTCAAGCTGGTAGGCTCTATGCGCTTGGACAAGAACAAAAATTTTGATTTACAGCTTTCACCGCGACTATCTGCTGTATTTACTTACAACAAGCATACCATAAGGGTATCCGGACAGTCGGCATTTAGGTCTCCGACACTACAGAATCAGTATATCTTATTGGATATAGGACCACTGCTTTTGCAGGGTAATCTAAATGGGAATTACAATGTATATGATTTACAATCTGTAACGGATTTTAGAGAAAAATATCTACAGGAATATATTATAGATACTTCTTTGCTAAAGTCTGTAATCATAGATCCACTTAAGCAAGAGCAAGTAAAATCTATAGAAGCAGGTTATCGTACTCAAATATTCAAAAATCTGTATATAGATGCAAATGGATATTTTAATATATATTCTAACTTTATAGGGGATATTCGGTTGGTGCAACCCCTTCTGCCGGGACAGGCAGGGCAACAGACAGGTGTAGATGCTATTCTTACCAAAAATTATAGAGTAATACAAACACCTACCAATGCCAAACAGGATGTGAAAAGCTATGGAGCTTCTATTGCGCTTACCTATTATCTACCCAAGAATTTGAATGCTACTTTTAACTATACCTACTCCAATCTCAATACAAAATCTCTTACAGATCCTATTATCCCCGGCTTTAATACACCTAATCACAAGTTCAATATAGGTTTGTCCGGCAATAGAGTGTGGAAAGGACTTGGTTTTGCAGCTAACTTTAAGTGGAGTGATAATTACGAGTGGCAAAGTCCCTTTGGTAATGGAGATATTCCTGCTTATCATACTTTGGATATGCAAGTCAGCTATGAGCTAGACAAGTTTTTTACCTTTCAGATAGGCGGGTCTAATATTTATAACCATAAATATAGAACAGCTTATGGCTCCCCGATTATGGGAGGTATAGGCTATGCTTCTGTATTATTTGACTTAGAAAGAAAGGGTAAGAAATAATTTTCTTAACCCAAGTCATCTGAATTAGAGTCAAACATGTATAGATTTACTATCATTAATATATGAAAAATTTTAAAGATAAGGTAGTAGTAATTACTGGAGCAGGTTCAGGAATAGGCAAAGCATTGGCATTAGATTTTGCTGCTCGCGGCGCGTTATTAGCATTGTCAGACCTCAATGCAGTACAGTTGGAGGAAACCAAGAACCATTGCCATACAGAGGTATATACTGAAGTTTTTGATGTGTCCAAGAAGGAGTCTTTCATAGACTTCGCTAATCATGTAATACAAAAATTTGGTAGGGTAGATGTAGTAGTGAACAATGCAGGAGTAGCCTTGTCGCGAGCCAAGATTACAGAAACTACTTATGAAGAGTTTGAGTGGCTGATGGGTATAAATTTTTGGGGCGTAGTCTATGGTACTAAGGAATTTTTGCCACATCTCTTACAGCGCAGAGAAGCTGCTATCGTAAATATTTCCAGCCTATTCGGACTGGCAGGTATAGCAGAGCAAATACCTTATTGTTCCTCAAAATTTGCCGTACGTGGACTTACCGAATCCTTGCGCATGGAGCTCTTGGGAACACCTGTAAGCGTACATACCGTACATCCCGGCGGCATCAAGACGAATATTGCCAATAATGCCCGGATGGTGGAACAAACAGATAAAGTAGAGGCCGTTAAGGATTTAGAAAAATTCAATGAAAATGCTTTGCGTCATACCCCTGAGAAAGCAGCGCAAGTCATCATCAATGGTATTATGAAGGGAGAGGAAAAAATTATGATAGGCGTGGAAACCTACCTTGCAGACATGACTACAAAATTATTGCCTACTTCCTATTCTAAGGTCTTTAACTATCTGAAAGATAGAACATTATAGTCTATTTCTTCGGAATGCCTAGCAAATATTGTGTGCTTACAAGTGTACTTTTTTGTACCCCTATATCCCAGTGATAGGTGTCGCCGCCATTCAGCATTTTTGTCATTTCTCGCATCTCGTCAAGTGTGTAGGTTCTGAATACAGACACTATGCCGTCAAAGCCTATACTCATCGGCACAATGGGAACTGCATAGGTATAAAATAATCTTTCTAAAGTGAATGGACGTATGAATGGCGTAAGTGCATATACGCTGGCAGGAATAGCCCCTACTTTCAATAGATGTAGTATATCTCGCTCCAAAAATTCAAATATGGCTATAGGCTGGCGGGCATCTACTGCGTTCTGTAGTATGCTAGTACACATCTCAGGCGTAAAGTGATGGAAGGAAAGAAACTGTGTCCTAAGACCTTTCAATGCTTTTGGGACATTGGTAGCATCAATAGATGCGGATGCGTAGCCGAACAATTCGGGACATTTGTTTTTATTTTGTTCAAAGGCATCAATATTGGGATAAAAATCTGTGAGAAGAATACTGATGTTGGGGATTTCTTTTCTGATTTTATCAGCTATGGCGAGCCAACCACCTCCACCGCCGGAAGCCAAATCTACAATTTGCTTTGTGTCTGTAGCCTCAATTCCTTTTTTCAGAACAGGAATTATTCCTTCATAGAATTTTAGCGTATTCGCTAAGATTTGTAAGTAGTCGGTCATATAGTTTCTGATATTCTTCGGAAACCAAGTCTGATCCTCTAATTCGAAAAGGTGAAGTCTTTTGAGCATAGTTATTTTATAACTAGTTCAAAAATCAAATAGCAAATAGCAATAGGACTAATTATGGGATAAATTAGCAATTAATTACTAATGTGATTTTATTGAGATACTTTTTGCTCTAGTTTATAAGATGATTCTTTATCCTTTATTACATCTTTAATTAATATGCTTAAATTTTTGAAGAATCCATAATCCTTAGAATTACTTTCATCATGTGCATATAATTTTTCATAATCTGAAATATCAATATTTTTATTAAAATGTCTATCTTTTTTTTCAAAAATATATGCTTTTGGAGCTTTGTAATTACTCATTATTATCTATTATTTTTAAGTTTTACAAATTTAGTGCTATTATTTACTTTTTTTACTAAATCAGACTTGCCATTATCTAAATTTTGATTAAAGATAACATTATTTCTGATATATATATTAAAATAGTCAAAAAACCTATGAGCAAAATATCCCATTGCTTCAATAATTATTTTCTCTTGAAAGACATTTTTTAGATGGCTGTCAATAATAAGAAGTCCTACACAATTACCTTCAATATTATCATCTCCACCCTTATGTAGAGGACATGATATTATAAAAACGCCAAGACTATTGTAATAGTTGTTCCAATTCTCACTATTACTTATGAAATATTTATTTTTTTCATCCAGTGTTAAATTATTTGAAAGCCAATAATGTTTAGTTGGACCAAATACATAATCATAAGCATAATTCTTTTTATATCCGTTATTACCGGTTTTAATAGATAAGTCTACTTTTTCATATAGTTTCTCAATCGTATTTCTTTCCCATTTTTGAATTGTAAATAATTCATCAGATGACCTAGCTGGGAATTGATTAATAATCTTATCAAATTCAGCTTTGGATGGTAATCTAGTATAAGTCTCAAATACTGAATTATAAATACTATCTTCTCCAGATATTAGTTGATTGTTCGTTTTGGATTTAAAAAGTTTTATATGAATTGAAAATTCTGTACCAGTAAGCGCATGAATAGCTTTTTGGCAGATTCTTAATAGTTCTTTGTTATGTGATTTTTCTACTTCTGTCCAAGGGGAGTTCTCCTTGCTATTCAATATGCGTAAAGAGTTTTCATAATGCTTGTGTTGAAATTGATGCAAATATTCTAAATACTTAGTTAAGGCAAACGGGTTGCATCTTCTTATAAGATATTTGAATTTTACAGGCACACCATTTACTCCCTCCTTAATTGATAGTTTTCTAAAAAAAAAGTAGTAAATAACATATAAAATTGATAATAAAAACAGAAAAATAGATACTTTTTTTAAAATTTCCATACCTATTTTTTCATATAATTTAGTTGCATCATTCATAGTAAAAGAAATAATTCCAGTAATGCTACTAATTACTCCAAGAGCAGAAAAAAGATATAAAAATTTTTTATTATTCACAAAAACAAATCCAAAAATAATATATCAAATCGGAAAAAAAAAGGGCATTTCGAGAGAAATGCCCAAAACTATTATCTTGATTTTATAAAAATTTAGAAACAATATTTTTCTGCTTCCAATAGGGCAGCAGCAATAGCACGTCTAGCCTCTTTGGTATTATAGTATTCGTATTTGGTATAACGCTTCAGACCCATCATCATGATGCGTAATTCATCGCCGTCGGCAAATGATTGTAAAGCATGTTTTCCATGTAGCGCTACACGCTCTATTGCATCACTAAAAAAGGTTTTGGTGAGTGCTATTGGCAATGCTGAAGCCGCTTCTCCTTTAGCTGCCACAGTTTTCTGAGCACGTAACAAGGTGGATTCTAAAGCAAATACTTCCAAAATCATGTCTGCGATATTCATGAGTATTTCTTGCTCATGTTTCATCTTCGTCATCAGCTTTTGTACAGCTGCACCTGCAACCATCAGTATAGCTTTTTTGGCATTTCTTACCGCTTTTACTTCTGCCGTGAGTACACCTTCTTCTTCATCTCCAAAGTCAGGCACACTCATCAGTTCTTTCTGTATGGCCATTGCTGGTGTCATGAGATCTAGCTTGCCGCCCATAGCTCTTTTGAGTAACATATCTACGGTAAGCAATCTATTGATTTCATTTGTGCCTTCAAATATCCTGTTGATACGAGCATCTCTATAAGCTCCGGCTACTTGGAGTTCTTCGGAATATCCCATACCGCCATGCACTTGCACTGTTTCATCTACGGCATAGTCCAGAACTTCAGAGCCGTGTACTTTCAGGAATGCACATTCTATGGCATATTCTTCTGCAGCACCCATGATTGCTTCTTGGAAGGCTTTTCCTGAGGCAAGAAGTTCTTTCTCCTTGTTGTCTATCATGTCTGATGCTCTATAACATGCTGACTCCAAAGCATAGATACGAACAGCCATCTCTGCAAGCTTGTATTGGATAGCACCAAATTTTGCTATAGGAGTCTTGAACTGCTGACGTTCATTGGCATATTTTATAGCCATTTCCAAGGACATCTTAGCACCGCCTAAAGAACCTGCCGCCAATTTATATCTTCCTATATTTAGGATATTGAATGCAATCAGATGACCTTTGCCTATTTCTCCCAAAAGATTCTCTACGGGTACTTTTACATTTTCAAAAAACACCTGACGAGTAGAAGACCCTTTTATACCCATTTTTTTCTCCTCAGCACCTACTGACAATCCCGGCATGGTCCTTTCCAATATGAAACCCGTAAACTTATCTCCATCTACTTGTGCAAATACGATGAATACATCTGCAAAACCCGAATTGGTAATCCACATTTTCTGCCCATTGATGACGTAGTGCGTGCCGTCTTCACTAAGGATGGCACGAGTTTTTGCACCCAATGCATCAGAACCGCTGCCGGGCTCTGTAAGACAATAACATGCCTTTAACTCTCCGGAAGCTAGCATGGGAAGGTACTTTTTTTTCTGAGATTCATTACCAAAATATACGATAGGCAAGGTGCCTATGCCCACATGTGCACCCCAAGAAAGTGTAAAAGAGCGAGCCTTTGCCATAGCTTCTACGACCAAGGAGTTGGTATTGAAATCTTTGCCCATGCCACCATATTCTTCAGGAATGGCAAGACCTAATAAGCCCAAATCCCCTGCCTGCTGTAAGAGCTGCTCTGTAATGCCGGCCTCTTGTTTTTCTATCATTTCATGCTTAGGCATCACTTCTGTGTCTAGAAAGTCTATAGTGGCTTGTAGTATCATCTGCTGCTCTTCATTGAGGTCGCTAGGTGTAAATACTTCATTAAAATCTGAATCTTTAATCAAAAATTCCCCACCTTTTATAAGTTTTTTTACGTCTGTGACTGTCGTACTCATGGTTAAATCTATTTAAAATACAATATTAAAAATATAACCAAACGTTTGTTCGATTGTGAAGTTATCTAAATGTAAAATCCATAATTTTCTAATATTTTAGCTATTATTAAATAAAATTATAGTTCAAAATTGTTGAGATTAAATAGGTATTTTTGAACATTATAAGAAGAAGGTAAATAAATTTTATTCATCTATGGCAAAAAAATCTATTCAACATTGTTCTTTCTGTGGCAAAGAAAGACAAGAAGTCAAAGTCCTAATAGCAGGAATAAGCGGTTATATCTGTGATGGTTGTGTAGAACAAGCCATATATATCGTAAAAGAGGAATCCCAGCATCTATCGAAATACAGCCATAGTAAGAGAAATTTTAATTATAAACCTAAGGATATAAAGAAATTCTTAGATGACTACATAATAGGACAAGATGACGCCAAAAAGATAATCGCCGTAGCCGTATATAATCACTATAAAAGACTAAATCATGCCTCTAAGGATGATGTAGAGTTGGAGAAATCCAATATTCTCATGGTAGGACAGACGGGTACAGGAAAGACACTTATTGCAAAGACTATTGCAAAAATGCTGAATGTTCCATTTACTATCGTAGATGCTACCGTATTTACAGAAGCGGGATATGTAGGAGAAGATGTGGAAAGTATGCTTTCTAGGCTCTTGCAGTGTTGCGATTATAATGTAGATGCTGCCGAGAAGGGTATCATATATATAGATGAGATAGATAAAATTGCACGCAAGAGCGACAACCCCTCTATTACTAGAGATGTGTCAGGAGAGGGCGTACAGCAGGCTCTATTGAAGATATTAGAAGGTACTGAGGCACTTGTTGCTCCCCAAGGAGGAAGAAAACATCCAGAACAGAAGATGATAAAAGTAGATACTAAAAATATCCTGTTTATATGTGGGGGTGCCTTCGATGGGGTAGAGCCACACATAGCCAAGAGGATACAATCTCATGCTATAGGATTCAAAAAAGCTCATGAAACAGAAATTGATAAAGAAAATTTATTGGCATATATCAGCCATCAGGATTTGAAGAGTTTTGGACTCATACCTGAGCTGTTAGGAAGGATGCCTATGCTCACCCATCTAGATCCCTTGGACTTCAATACCATGAAAAGTATCCTAATACAGCCCAAAAATGCGTTGTTAAAACAGTATAAGCAGCTTTTTGAAATGGAAGGTATTACATTTTCTTATGATGATGAGGTACTAGACTATATCGTCAACAAAGCAATGGAAAATAAGTTGGGTGCAAGAGGGCTTAGAGCTATTTGCGAGGCTATTCTCACCGATGCTATGTTTGAAATTCCTTCTCAGCCAGAAACTAAATCGTTCATGCTTACAAAAGCGTATGCGGAAATGAAATATAGCAAGTCCAGATTGGCAGCAAATAAGGTTGCATGATAGTATTATCTTTCTTTAAGTCTGTAATATTCAAATTGCATGGCCTTTACATACATGGCTAAATCATAGTCGCTGGACTTACGTAGTATATATTCTGGTATCTCCAGATATTGTACGAAAGCAAGCATCTCCGGTTCTGGCATATCTCTTATTATTCCTTCTGTGATATAATATTTGACAAGCTCTTTGTATATATTCCTGACTTCCATGTCGTATTCCCAAGTGGCTACCATCCTTTTTTCACGTTCTTTTTTACTAAACATTTCATATAGCATGGTAATAGGACTCGACGGAGCTACATATTTATAGACATCGGGATTCTTATATTGTGCTTTCTGGATATCTTTTTTTATCTCATATATCGGCTTGGTATCATAGATGACCACCTCATCTAGTTGGTATTCTATAGGATATAGTGTGATGGGAATAAAAGCTTCGTTGCCTTTGATGCTGTCTGGTAATGTAAATTTTAGCGTAGCAAAGTCACGAGCATAGATGAGTAAGGTATCAGTCCTATCCATCGTAGTCTTAAAAACACCTATCTGATTAGCCTGAATAGTTTTTTTTGCATTCATAATGCGCACACCGGGAAAGCTGACGACACCTCCATATTTGTCTTTTACCTGTGCCGTAAGGGTAATTGTTTGCGGTTGGGCTTGTACCCAAGAACAATATATAAGTAATATGAAGAGAATTTTTTTCAAAAAATATGGCTCAAAAGTAAGATTTATTCAGTTTAAAAATAACTAACAAAACTTAATCCAAAGTTTTAAACCATATCATATATGTAATAATTATCTTCGTTACAGATGAATGCTGCCGCCAAATTCTTATCTGTATGTATATTGCTAATCGTAATCTACTTTACGCTTTTTTGGCAATTGGAAAAAAAACCTATCCAGCTTTGGGATGAGAGTAGGAATGTCCAAAATGCCGTTGAAATGTATGAATCAGGCAATTATTTGGTTACATACTATGAACTAAAACCCGAAATGTGGAATACAAAGCCCCCTCTATTAATAGTAATGCAGGTATTTTGTATCAAGATATTTGGGCTTAGAGAATTGGCATTTAGGTTGCCTTCCGCAATTGCAGGGATGCTTACTGCTTTCTTACTTTTCTTATGGTATTACAAAAGAGAAGATAATGTTTATAAAGGATTTGTTGCAGGAATAATATTATTGACGACGGTAGGCTATGTCCATTTGCATTGTACCCGCACGGGTGATTATGATGCCTTACTGATATTTTGGGTTATATCAGCTCTACTTAGCTTCTATCACTATGTGGATGTTGGAAAAAAAAAGTATTTGTATATAAGCGCAGTTTTTATGTCATTGGGCGCACTTACTAAGGGGGTACATGCATTTTTGGTGATGCCCATCATGTATTCCTTTTGGCTGCTAAAGGGTAGAAATTTCAAAATATTACTCAAGGATGGCACTATCTATTTTTTGATAGCCATAGCACCCCTCATTATTTATTATATAGCCAGAGACAGTGTGAATCCTGGATATATGCAAGCAGTGATGGACAATGAATGGGGAGGGCGGTATCTGAGTACTTTAGAAGATCATAAGTTTCCTTGGTACTTTTATCTTCAGCACCATTTTAATACGGGTACAAAATTTTGGTTTCCCTTTACTATCATATCCCTTATTGTGTACTTATATCTATCATCTAGGAAAAAAAACCTGTTTTTTGCTACCTATATTCTCATGCTTATCGTTGGATATCATGTAATAATAGCGCTGAGCCAGACGAAACTGGATTGGTATGGCAACACTTTATATCCACTATATGGATTGTTTATTGTGGAAGCGTTATTTGCAGCCCTAGATAAAAAATATGCGTTATTCATAATTGGTATGGTTGCTATTTTTCCATTGTTTTTGGTGCTAAAGAATAATTATGACTTCCCCAATCCCTATGAAGATGATAGCTGCCATACGGCAAAAATTTTGCAGTTGGAATTAAAAAATAATACATTATCAGATACCACCAAAGTCATCGCATACGGGTATGTGCCACATGTGAAATACTACGCCTATGTAGCCGGAAAAAGAGGTAAATATGTACCCTTAGTAGCGGAAAATACTATTAGAACGGGAGATATTGTGATTACACATCGCAAGGCAAGCATGGACATCATCAGTACTCAATACGATATTCAGGAACTCAGAGGCTATAAGACCGCAAAGAAGTTTTTGGTCTTGAAGAAAAAGACAAAAATATAGTTGTACGGATTCAATATACTATTTTCCACTCAGAACTTTTGCTCTTGCATAGGCCGCGGATATGCCTTCCCCTATAGTATGGTGGATATCTTTGCTGTTGAATACTTTTAACGCAGCTTCGGTAGTACCTCCTTTTGAGGCTACTCGCTCTATCCACTGCTTGCAACTGATATTATTAGCGCTAAATAATTCTACGGATCCCATAAAAGTCTGCGTAGTGATTTGAACAGATTCTTCATAGTCGAATCCCAAGTGCATAGCCTCTTCTATCATTGCCTGCATAAAATAGAAAACATAGGCAGGGCCACTGCCGGACAATGCCGTGATGGCATCCAAATTACTCTCTTTGCTTACCTGTATAGACATGCCTGTGGTGTCAAAAAGTAACTTGATGAAGGCAAGGTCTTTTTCCGACACCTGCTCACTGGCAGTATATGCTGTAAACCCTTGTCCAATTTGGCAGGGAAGATTGGGCATAGCTCTAATAATGCGAGATATCTTCAGCTCTTCCTGTATAGTCTGCATCTTTACACCCGCCATTATGGAAATGACTATCTGGTCGTCATTGAGGTAGGGTTGCAAATTTTTATATACATCCGAGATATCCTGAGGCTTTACAGCAAGGATGATGATGGCCATCTCGCTGATATATTCGCCAAAATCACATCTGGCCATACCTATATTGTGTTGGTTGAGGATGTCCACTTTGAGCTTGTCTTTTTCCAAAAGAAAAAGCTGCTCCTTATTTATGACTTTAGCTTTTAGGAAACTTTGGGCAAAGGTCTTACCCATATTGCCTCCACCTATAACCAAGATATTCATAATATAAATTATTTATTTATACAAAAATAGGTATTACCTTACATAATAGGTAATAAGTCTTTGCGAAGGGGTTTTCTAATGAATATTGAATAAAAAATGTAACTTATACATTTATCATCACCGGCATGACCAGCATCATGAGATTATATTGCTCTTCCTGCACTACTGGCTTTATAAGTCCAGCTCTATTAGGTGTAGAAAGCTCAAACAAAACTTCATCGCCATCCACATTATTGAGCATCTCTATGAGGAATTTTGAGTTGAAGGCTATATCCATATCATCGCCTTTATAATCACAAGGCAGGCTTTCGTTAGCTTCATTGGAGAAGTCTAAATCTTGCGCCGAGATGTTAAGCTCTTGTCCTGTAATCTTAAAAAGTACCTGATTGGTGGTCTTATTGGAGAAGATAGTCGTCCGGCGTAAGGAACTCAATAACTCTTGACGATTTACGATGAGCATATTTTGGTTTTCCTTAGGAATTACGGCATTGTAATCTGGGAAACGCTGTTCTATGAACCTACATATCAGTTTCACATTTTCTATCTCAAAAAATGCATTATTGGCATTATAATCTATTTTAATCTGCATGTCACTCATTGGGACAATGTTTTTTAATAGATTCAAGGCTTTTTTGGGAATAATATAGCTGCCACTTTCCGTTGCATCAATCTCTTTGCCTATTATTCTTACCATCTTGTGGGCATCTGTAGCTACGAAGGTGATGCCTCTTTCATCTACTTGAAAAAATACGCCATTCATGGCAGGACGAAGTTCATCGTTACTTACGGCAAATAGAGACTTGGCAATGCCTGTAAATAACAAGGATGCCGCCATAGACAGGGTTTTTACATCGTCAGATACTGGGGGCTTGGGGAAATCCTCGCCATTCTCACCGGTGAGCTTGTACTTGCCATTATCAGAGGTGATTTCTACGGCAAATGTTGCAGGGTCTAAATCAATAGTGACAGGCTGCTCAGGAAGCTCTTTCAAGATGTTAAGCAACATCTTTGCGGGTATGGCAAGCGTACAATCTTCGGTAGCGTCCACGCTCATCTCTGTAGATATGGATGTCTCTAAGTCTGTAGCTCTGATGTGTAAAGTCCCTTTTTTTATATCGAATAAAAAATCTTCTAATATAGGTAATACGGTATTTGTCCCTATAACGCCAGATATTTTTTGTAAATTCTTGAGTAATAGTCCAGAAGAAACGATAAATTTCATGCTAATTCAATTTTTTCGTAAAAATATACTTTGTAGTTAATATAATAAAGGGTTAAATAT
Organism: Chitinophagales bacterium; assembly: GCA_044227665.1. Classification (GTDB taxonomy): domain Bacteria; phylum Bacteroidota; class Bacteroidia; order Chitinophagales; family JADIYW01; genus JBGAWK01. The sequence goes on along the minus strand of JBGAWK010000023.1, from coordinate 2,429 downwards.
AGACAAATGTGTATTGGAAGCTACAACAGTGTTTATGTTATTGTGTATAACTAAAATATTGCCTTAAAAAGTGTGCTATATTCGTTCTCCCCGAAAGATGTCCTTCAAAGTTCTTGGACGAATTTATAGCTTTGGCTAAGTCCAGCTCATCTTGCTTTTGTACTATAGACATATTTCTTTCAGCAAGATGTTCTGCCAAATATTCTTGTTCCGTCTGCCCAGGTGTAGGGATGAAGATAGTCTTTTTCTCCACCATAGCCATATCCATGACTGTGCTGTAGCCCGGTCTCGCAATTACTACTTCACTTTCGAGGATAAGTGTTTCTAGCTCCTTAGTGGTCAGGTGGTCTATTAGGGTCATGTTTTTTTGTAGGGTCATGCCCTTATCTTCGGTTATCCCTCTTACTATAGTAAAGTGATAGGAAGTAAGGTGCTGAGCCTGATGCATGATTTTTTGTTCCAAAATTGTCCTCTGGGGTTCAAGACCCGACAGAATCACTAATATCCTGCCATCTATGGGTGTAATAGTATTTCTTTTAGAAAATCTGCTTAAAATACCTGTATAATAGTGAGGGATATCTATAGCTAGACCGTGTGCCATAATGCCCGCCCATTTGGAATGAGTATCATCGGGTATCCACAACTCATCAAAAGCATATATTCTCTTCTTATGTAAACGCCAGAATATCGGGGCGGTGAAACGTAAATTTTTAGGAGGTAATAGTTTGAGTTGGTGGCAAATTAGTATAGATTTTACCATCTGATGATATACACCGTATCTGTTGTCGGAGATAATGAGGTCATAACCAAAAAGGCTTTGTAGTGTTTCTACCGCATCATGTTCTTTACGAATGGCTGTATAAACTTTTGGTGCTTGCAATAGCAATACCCACGCCGAATTTCTTTTAACATATTGAATATCATAAGGCGGCAACTCATGAAACTGTAGATGAGGGTAAGTCTCCTGTAATAGTAAGAGCGCTCTGCCATTGGAAGCGATGTGTATTTCCGTATGGTGTTGTAAAAAAAAGTCTATAATAGGCATACATCGTGTAGCATGTCCTAGCCCCCAGTCCAGAGGTGCTATCAATACTTTTTTAGGTAAGTGCACGTGCTAAAAATACCAATTTTAGCTAATCTGTTGTAATAAAGTGTAAAAATGCTAGCTTTTACATATTTTAATATCCCCAGGATATATTTTTGATTTATCTTCGTCTATCATGAATTCCAAAAAATGGATATTGTTTGTCATAGCACTATTCTTATTGGCATCTGCTTGTAGTGCCTCTAAAGGAAGTCATAGTTCCAAAAAGTGTGACTGCCCTACCTTTGGGAGTACACCAAAAAAGCACTAGTATTAGCCTCTAGTACATGAAAATATACCCACTAGAATCAAAAACATACCTAATAGATGTATAATATGTAGGGATTCGCCATCCATGACCCCAACAGTTATCGTGACTACGGGCATCAGGTAGGTAACAAAGGAGGAGAAAAGCGCATCTGTACGCTTTGTGAGCCTATTGAATAATATAATGGCTATAGCAGTACCCACCACGCCGAGGCAAAGCAAGCTCCCTAGTGAAAAATAGAGATGGGGTGGCGATGACCTAATAGTACCTATTACATCCGAAGCTATCAATAATCCTATGGATAAGGGCCCTATGACCATAAATGTCCAGGCTGATGCCAGTAAGGAGTCGGCTTCGGAATTTAAAATCTTGGATTTCATGATATTGGCATTCATGCCATAAAACATCGTTGCCAGTACTACATAAAGACCTTCTAAGTTGCCAAATTCCAAAAGATTGCGCTTGCCAGCAGCCACAATAGCTATAGTGCCTATAAGCCCTATGCATACGCCAATAATTTTCTTCCATTGGAAAAAAATTCCAAAAAATGCTACGCCGAAAATATAAACAAATAGAGAGGTAGTAGAATTGAGAATGCCAGCTATTGCGCTACTCACCTTGGTCTCTGCGAGGGCAAAAAGAAAGGGGGGAATACCACTTCCCAAAAATCCGCAGATAACGGCAAATAGTTTTGCTTTTAAATCAATTTTCTTCTTATGAAATAAGACGATTGGCAGCATTACCATGAAGGAAAAAAAGATCCTTAAAGCACCTACTTGCACGACACTAAAGGTTAGTAGTCCTTTTTTTATAAAGTAGAACGAAAATCCCCATATCACGGAAAGGAGTATCAATAACAGCCAATCCTGTGCCTTATACTTCATAATGCAAATGTACATATATCACTTTCCAAATTATAATTGCAATAATTAAGGTACTGAAAGCAAACGATTTACTATTTTTACTTGCTCATGCAATACACGACTACTGAAATTACGAAGATAGTTGGAGGGAGATTTTTCTCTAAAAAAAACAATATTATACAAATAACTCAAATAGCTACTGATACCAGAAAAT
>JBGAWK010000022.1:0-34561 GCA_044227665.1 Chitinophagales bacterium | reverse complement strand
AGCCTTGGTTTGTATCGCTTCCAAAGGAGCCTCTAGTAGCAGCTTTTCCTGAAAAGGGTCTCCTACTTGTACTGAGGGTATCTTGTCTTCAGCATCTTCTGCCAAGTCTTCGGAAGCAAAGGTAGCACCATGGATGCCGTCCTTACCTGTGGCAGAGCCTACAATATACACAGGATTACCTATCCCTTTGGATATGGCAGAGACAGTCTCTCCTACTTTTACTATACCGGCAGACATCGCATTTACTAAGGGATTTACCTGATAGCAGTCGTCAAAATATACTTCACCCGCTACCGTAGGTACGCCAAAACAATTGCCATAATTGCCTATACCTTTTACTATACCTTTTAGTAAATATTTAGTTCGGGCATGTTCTGGGTTGCCAAATCGTAGTGAATTCAGTGCGGCAATGGGGCGTGCGCCCATAGTAAATATATCCCTATGTATGCCACCCACACCGGTAGCTGCTCCCTGATAAGGTTCTACGGCACTGGGGTGATTGTGGGATTCTATCTTGAAAGCACAAGCATAGCCATCGCCAATATCTACTAATCCTGCATTTTCTTCTCCAGCTTCGACTAGTAATGCATCACCTTTGCGAGGAAGTTTTTTGAGATAAATTATTGAGTTTTTATAGCTGCAATGCTCCGACCACATCACACTATATATGCTTAGTTCTGTGAAGTTTGGATTGCGTTGTAAATTAATTTTTATTTGCGCATATTCTTCTTCAAGTAATCCCAATTGCTTTGCAATTTCTATATTTGCTTCTTGTGCCATCTATTCGTATTATTTCCGCGTCTAAGTTAAAGAATACACAAAATTGCTCATATTTTTAAATTATGATGAATATCATTTTCCCACATCCTATGTTAATGTGTATTTATATTGCATGTATTATTATTATTATTAAGTATTCCCCACTATTTACTTCCGAGTTCTATAGTAAAAATTTCTATGTTGCCTTGTTTTTGATAAAAGCTGTTGTAGGTATTGGCGGATTTATACTTCTTTCAAAATATACGAATTCATACGATACAAAATGCTTTATCAAAGAAGCACAGACCATCATCGGCTTCTTCGATATAGATACATCTGTGTATTTCAGGCTAGTGTTTGGGCTGAACGATTATCAACCAGAACCTCCCGACTTATTGCCATATATTAATCATTTGGGATTTTGGTACGACTATAGCAGCTATTTTATGGTTCGTGTGCTAGCGATTTTATTGCCTTTTTGTTTCAAAAACATTATGATACTTTATGTGGTTTTTAGTTTTGTTACCACGTATTTCTTGTATCTGTTTTTTGATTTTTTAGTAAAAAATACAAATCTCAACGAGGTTCTTATTCCTGTTTTGCTGTTGCTTGTACCTGGATATGTACTTTGGAACTCCCAGATACATAAAGATGCTATTATAAGCATCTTATTTATTTGTATTACCTACTCTACTAATAGACTGTTTTTTGAAAGGAGATATATGTTTATATTATTTATTATAATGGGGTTTTTCTTTATGTTCTTTCTTAGATATTATACTTTTTTTCTCTTGATACCTGCATGGCTATCTTGGGTTGTCGTAAAAATAGCAAAGGTGAAGAGGCCTGTAGTTGTATTTGGAACTGTGTATATGATATTCATGTTATTGGCAGTATTTGTGGATGTAAACTGTGATAGTCTGAACTTGATAAATGAGATTACCATCCGACAAGATATGTTTTTGAATAATTGGGGCAATACATCGTACAATATCTTTGCCATAAATAATTCTTTTCTCAATTTATTGATATTGTTCCCCTATGCATTAATAAATTCCTTTATACATCCTTTCTTTTTGGGTTGTAAGAACATATTTTGCCACCTGAATTCTATAGAAACTGTATGGATAATTATACTTTTATTTTTTTTATTAATTAAGGTAAATTATAAAAGTCTTTTCTGTAACGCTATTAGTTGCTATTTTATATTTTTCAGCCTTAGCATTACTACTTTGTCGGGATTGATAGTAAATAATGGTGGCGCAATAGCACGCTACAGAAGCCTTTCGATATTATTAATCTTTATAGCATTATTTAATCACGTGGAATTGTATAAATCGAAAGATAATTAAGTATTTTTATCCTCAATTTGATTTTATACGATGAGCCGCATTAGAATTCAAGCACTTCAAAGTTTTGCACAGAGACCCAAATTATCTTTGCATGAACACGAACATAAAATTAGCGACTATTTCGCTTCCGATGTCTTTACTAATGATATATTACAATCTTATCTTTCTAAGACAGCGTATGATGCTTTCAATACATGTATTGCAGAACATACTATTCCGGATATAGATTTGGCAGAGCAGATAGCTACAGCGATGAAGTCGTGGGCCATCAAACGCAAGGCTACACATTACTCCCATTGGTTTCAGCCACTTACTGGCATTACAGCAGAGAAACACGTATCTTTTTTCGTGCCTAATGGGCAGCGTGGAATAGAAGAATTTAGTGGAAACAATCTCATACAGCCAGAGCCGGATAGAGCGGATATGCTCAAGAGGAGTGTGCGTGCTACCTTTGAAGCGCGAGGCTATAATACCTGGGATATTACCTCTCCACCATTCTTGATGGATACTGGAGGTGGCAAGACATTATGTATTCCTACAAAATTTGTTTCTTATACTGGAGAATCTTTGGATCATAAGATGCCATTATTACGCTCACTAAAAGCCATAAATCATGCTGCTACCGATGTATGTAATTATTTTAATAGAGATGTTAAAAATATAACTGCTACGGTAGGATGGGAGCAGGAGTATTATCTTATAGATTCTGCTATGTATTATGCTCGCCCGGATTTACAGATGACAGGGCGTACCTTGTCAGGAAGATTATCTACCAAGGGACAGCAAAGGGAAGAACATTACTTCGGTGCAATACCCGAACGTATATATACCTTTATGCGAGACTTTGAAGAAGAAGCGCATAGGTTGGGTATTCCACTCCGAACTAGACATAATGAAGTAGCACCAAGTCAGTTTGAGTGCGCACCTATGTATGAAGAACTCAATTTGGCTGTGGATCACAATCAGATGTTGATGGACATTATGGATAGGGTTTCTGGCAAGCATAAGCTCAAAGTGCTTTTCCACGAAAAACCTTTCGACACTATGGTAGGTTCAAGTAAGCATATCAATTGGTCGCTACATAATGACGAAGGTAAGAATTTACTCAAGCCAGGTACTACCCCACGAACGAATTTGCAATTCCTTACTTTCTTTATCAATACGATAGCTGCTATCAATAGATATGAAGCACTATTGAGGGCATCTGTTACCTCGCACGGTAACGACAGGAGATTGGGCAGTGATTATGCACCACCTGCCATACTTTCCGTATTTATAGGAAAAAACCTTACAGAGGTTATTGATATGATAGAAAAGCGAGTGGATGAAGATACTTTTGACGAGCAGGAAAATATAAGTTTGCGCCTTGACCTTCACAATCACATACCAGAAATTATTATAGACAACACAGATAGCAACAGAACAGCACCATTGGCATTTACAGGAGACAAATTTGAATTTAGAGCTACAGGCTCCTCTATACATTGTGCGTTGCCACTTACTGTATTCAATACAATAGTTGCAGACCAGCTTACAAGATTCAAAAATGAAGTGGATGTATTCATAAAACAAGGAGATTACAAAGATGTAGCCATCTTAAAAGTATTGAGTAGGGTCATCAAAGAATCTAGGAGGATATTATTTGAGGGCGATAATTATTCAGAAGAATGGGAGAAAGAGGCAGAAGCTAGAGGGATTAGCCACTATAAGACTACGCCCGCAGCCTTAGATGAATGGATTTCAGACAATGCCGTACAGCTTTTTGAAAAGTATAATATTCTTCATCGTTCGGAATTACAGGCTCGCTTTGAACTACTGCATCATAATTATTTACAAGCTATAAAAACAGAATCTTTAGTATTAGGAGAAGTAATTCTCAATCAGATTATTCCTGCGGCTATACAATACCAAAATGTTTTATTGGATAACGTAAGAAATATGAAAGGTCTCCAGCTATATGAGTCTATGTATGTAGTACAAAATAATTTGATTACCTCTATAGCACATCATATACATCAATTGTACGAGATAGACAATAACTTGTCTGATTTGCGTATTAAGGCCGATGCAATAGAAAACATAAGAGACAAAGCACTGTTATATTGCAACGAAGTGAAGCCACAACTAGAAAATGCAAAACATCATATTGATGAACTCGAATCGGTAGTAGAAGATAGTTTGTGGCCCTTACCAAAATACAGAGAAATGTTATTTATCAAATAGTAGATGTGCAAAATGAGAAGCCTTTTCTTTTTTACGATAGTACTTGTAATAGGGGCATGTAAGCCTACGGCAAATATTAAAGATGGGGCTACTGCCTATGATTTGAAGAAATACAGTATGGCAGCAGAAATGTTGCAAGAAGATTTGGGTAAAGCTGAAACAGCAAAAGACAAATCTAATATTATGCTTAAAATTGCCAAGTCTTATGACTATCAAAATAAATTTGAGCAGTCTGAGCCGTGGTATCAGAAACTTTATCAGCAGAAAAAGGATGTAGAACATGTCGTACTTTACGTGCGGGCATTGATGCGTAACGAAAAATATAAAGATGCACAAACTTTCATAGACAACCACCTCAAAGATAACAGACAAGACAAATATGTATTGTCGCCAATGATTACTACTATTCAAGAAGCACTAGAGGGACAAAAAAAAATGCAATATTTCGAGGTCATACCGCTACAGCCCATCAATACGGATGCTTCTGATTATGTACCGATATTATTCCAGAATACCCTGTATTATACCTCTCATCAATTGTCTTCTAAGAAAGATGACTGGACAGGAGAGGGCTATGCTGATATTAGAAAGATAGATGTAGAAAGACCTTTCTATAGCAAGCTGAAGACCAATCCATATACAGTAAGTTTCAATACCCCCTATCATGATGCAGAGATAACCTTTACTGCGGATGGCAGATATGCCTATTTTACCAGATGTGGCTCAGATAGTACGACTACTGATTATTGCCATATCTACTATGCCCTATTCGATGGAGTAGTATGGAGTACACCTGTAAGAATCCGATTATTTGCAGATACAGTCAATGAGGGACAGCCCTCTATAAGCCCTGATGGGAAGGAATTGCTATTTAGCGCAGATTTTTCTGAAGGATATGGAGAACGAGATATTTATATAGCTAAAAAAAATAATGATACCCTATGGTCGTTGCCGCAAAATCTAGGCGTAAAAATCAATACCCCTTATAATGAGATGTTTCCGGTTTGGGGTTATGACGGCAAAATGTATTTCACCTCAGACAAGTCTGATACCTATGGTGGCTTAGATGTGTATACTGCTGAAAGACAAGGCAAAAGTTTTGCCAATGTAGTACATCTTCCCTTTGGCATCAATTCTGGCAGGGATGACTTTGGTTGGTTTCCACTACCCGCTTCTAGAGATTCCATAGTAACCGAAGGCTATATCGCCAGCAATAGGAAAGGTGGGGTCGGCAATGACGACATCTACTACGTAATACAACGTATACCGCCGCCGCCGCCGATTCCACCTACCGTTTTCAGGTTGAAACATTTTGCTTTTGAAAACATATATACAATTGCGGACGACCCCAACTCCAAAATCAAAGAGAAGACTCCTTTAGATGGGGTGTACTTTGAATTATTTCAAGGGAAAAAATTAATAAAATCTTCCATGCAGAATGAAGGCATACAGCCTTTTACTGCCGAGATAGATAGCAACCAAATCTATAAAATATCGCTTACCAAGCAAGGTTATCTAAGTGCCGAAGCCACATTAAATACTTATAATGCCAAATACAAAATAGGAGACACGCTCACGTACACCCTCAAAACTACTTTGTCTAAAATATATAAAAATGTGGAAATAGTCTTAGAGAATATCTACTACGACTACAACAAATGGGATATAAGGCAAGATGCTATGCCTACGCTAGATACTTTGGTGGACTTATTGAAGCAGAATCCCGAGATAAAAATAGAGTTGGCATCCCATACAGATAGCAGAGGAACAGTAGAATATAATCAAGAACTTTCTCAAAAACGTGCCGAAAGTGCTGTGCAGTATCTTATTTCTAGCGGAATAGACAGCGAAAGACTTGTAGCCAAAGGATATGGAGAAAGTAAACCGGTAAATCGCTGCGTAGATGGCGTAACCTGTAGTGAAGAAGAATACCAACAAAACAGACGAACTACATTCAAAATTTTAGAATAATACGGTCATTCTACACTACTGTGAATAAATGAGGATATTATTAAGGACTTATTAGCTCTAACTTTGTTAGAGATGCAATTATATACTGTTGATACAGGCCTTTTCAAATTAGATGGGGGTGCTATGTTCGGTGTAGTGCCAAAATCTATTTGGCATCAGCTGAATCCCTCCGATACGAATAATTTATGTACATGGTCTATGCGATGTCTGCTTATTGAGCAAGGCAATAGGCGAATACTCATAGATACGGGACTAGGAGAAAAATATGACGATAAATTTGCTCGTCATTTCGAACCTCATGGAAATACTACCTTGCTGAAATCTTTGGAGAAATTGGGATTCGCTGCTGAAGACATTACAGATGTATTGCTGACACATCTCCACTTTGATCATTGTGGCGGTGCCACTATCAGAGACGGCAAAGGGCGTATTGTCCCTACATTTCCAAACGCCAACTACTGGACAGATTCGCATCATTGGCAATGGGCCATACATCCCAATGCCAGAGAGAAAGCCTCTTTCCTCAAGGAGAATCTTTTGCCTTTACAAGATAGTGGTCAGATGAGATTTTTGGATATAGAGCATACTGCTTTTGAAGGAATAATAGCGATAGACCGAGTGTATGGGCACACGGAAAGTATGATGATTCCACATATACTATACAAGGATAAAGTTATTACCTATGCTGCTGATCTCATCCCAAGCAGACACCATATAAGAATGCCGTACGTAATGTCGTATGACATCCGTCCCTTAGAGACACTTAAAGAAAAAGAAGCAATCCTTAATCGTGCCTTTGCCAATCATCACATCTTATTTTTAGAACACGATAGAGATGTTGAATGCTGTACGCTAGCACGGAATGATACTGGCATCTATTTTGATTACGCTAATACAATGGAATATTTTTTATGATAAATAAACTACAACTTATATTATTTTTTTGTGTCATAGTCATTACAGGCATGGCACAAAAAGCAGATAAGAATATAGAAAAAGCAGACTTGTATTACAAAGAATATAAATATGCCGAAGCCATAAAACTCTATAAGCCCATTGCTGATGATACTGCAAAAGAAAATAGAAATGTGATAAGAAAATTGGCAGAATGTTATAGAAAAATAAATGACTACAAAAATGCCGAGACCTACTTAGCGAAAGTAGTTACCTTCCCTAATATCAGCACTAAATATTTTTTATATTATGGACAAACTTTATATACGAATGGAAATAATAAGGAAGCCATAAATTGGATAGAAAAATACTTAGCCACTAATCCTGAAGATGCAGAAGCTAAGGACTTACTTCTTTCTACAAAAAATGCAGATAGTGGAAGCACCCCCAATATACCCCAAAAATCATTGCTTAGTACAAGCAAAAGTGATAAAACGCCCAAGCCTAGCCTAAATTATTCTTTTATTGCAGTCCCCGAGCTAAATACCAAAGCTTCAGAATATGGAGCGATTTCTACAAGTGATGGTTTGATGTATTGTAGCACCATGCTCGATAGACTATTGCAGAAAACAGACAAATCTACAAATGCAGGCTATTTGAATATTTATCAGTCAGAATCTAAGATAGACACCAATGGTGTAGTCACTTACGGAGAGCCCGAAAGATTAAAGGGAGTAGTAAACGGCATGAGTTTCAATACAGGTACAGCATGTCTGTCTTTAGATGAACAAACCCTATTCTATACTAAAAACAATTATACCGCAGGAGAATCTACTACCAATAAAAAAGATGAGGTAGTATTAAAAATTTTTAGTGCAAAGCGCAACGGCGATGCAGGTTGGAGTGACGAACATGAGCTGGAATTTAATAGCCTCGGGTTTTCATGTGCCTATCCTACACTCAGCCAAGATGGTAAGACCCTATACTTTACCTCCAATAGAGGTGGGGGAGTAGGAGGCGTAGATATTTTTGTTTCGAGGTTACAGCCTAACGGTAAATGGGGGAAAGTAGAGAATGTAGGAAAAATTGTAAATACACTGGGCAACGAAAGATTCCCTTTCATACATGCCGACGGCTCTTTATATTTCTCTTCAGATGGGCATCCCAATAGTATGGGGGGTATGGATATATACAGAGCTATTGCTGATACCAATGGAAAATTTGTGATGATAGAACACCTCAAACCACCGTTCAATTCTGATGGCGACGACTTTTCTTTCTATATAGAGGCTTTAGATACAAAAGGATATATAGCCTCCAATCGTTTTGGCGGATTGGGAGGTGACGATATATATAGCTTTGAAGTCCCTACAAGCAGGATGACAATTACGCTGCAAAACGATAGTATTGGTAATTTACCGTTGTCAGCTTTGCGTATATCTCCGCTATATGCGCAGCAGCCTAAATATCTGTCGTTTGCTAATAATTCTACTACTACAAATGTGCTGCCTAATACAGAATATATGATTTATACCGACCATAAAGACTTTGAAAGAAATGAGCTAAAGGTAAAAAGTAATGCAGCGGGCAAAATTATAGATATAAACTATTCTCTTGTAAGAAAAAATAGTATTGTCAGTCCTGCGGCAAATTCAAGTAAGCCCTGATTGCACAATGGTGGAATACTTTTACAAATTTTAGTATAATTCTAGGTTACATTTATATCATGTACAAGTACTTGATTATTTTCTTGTTGCTCTGCCGTGGAGCTATTGGTCAAGAGCACATAGGGTATATAGATCCTCAGTATGACTCACTGAAATCTTATGATGTATTTCTTGAAGCAATAGATAAAGGTTTTTATACAGATTACAAAGTAAATGGAAACTCTGTATCCCGTGAATATTATAGTAAATATAATCTGCAATGGAATTCAATGGGGGCCTGTAAACCCTGCTACCTCTATACCTTCGATGAGCAAGATCACCTCTTACATGTAGCCTTTCAATACAAAGATTGCATAGTAGGAATATACAGGGAATACTACGCAGATGGCGGCATAAAAGTAATAGGACAATTCAAGGAAAATACTACCGGCGACTGGGATAATCTCTTTGACAGGCAGCTATGTAATGTAAGGATAGGAAGATGGCAATACTTTAATCGTGAAGGCAAATTGTATCTTATAGAATATTATGATGAGAATGGCAAAATATTTGAAAAGCAAGATATTGATATGGATGAACATGAAGATGACGAAAACTCTTCAATAAAGACTGGAATAAAGGAATTATTCAAAAAACAGTAAGTTATGCAACATAAGGTATTTCTATATCTACCTGATTATCCCAAATATTTTTTATAGAACTGTAAAAATTGCCATTAAGCAATTTGAGTAAGGACTTAGTGGAGGAAATCATAGATTGGTTTTTGTCAAATGCATGGCCCGTATAATTGATTTTTAATTTAATAAATTTTGAAGTAGGAAATTGGATAAGTGTACATTGTATGATGCCTTCAACTTTTTGAGTACATACATAGTCTAGCGTTTTGGTGACAATAAAATAGATTACATACTCTGTTGTGGAAGAGAGTTTTTCATTATGTAAATTCCATTTGAGTTGCATTACAAAGGAGTCTCTATTTTTTTGTTCTCTATAGTACAATAATGCTTTTTGTAAACCAAATTTGGTGAGGGTAGGCGGGAGAAGCTCATGAGACTCATTTCTAACCTTTTTACAAAGTATATCTATTTTTTTATTGAAAATATTTCTCTCTATAACGTCATCAAAGAAGGCGGTACTATTAATTTTCAAAGTAGTGAGAGATATGCCTATATGGTCATGCAGTTCTTCGGCAAATCTTCTGCGTTCGTTTTGTCTGCCTTGTATTAGAGCATAAGCGTAAGCCAGATGGGTATCCCTAATTTCTTTAGCAATTTTTGTGCTATTGCTTCGGATATAGAAAGCTCTGAGTATAGTGATAATCATAAGTAAAATACCTATCACTAACCCCCCGCAGTATAGGAAATATTCCGACACCTTTTTACTAAATAAAGTAGAAATATTTGTATCCGGATTGAAGAATAATATACTGAAGATACCAAAATATAGAATAGTAAAAATAGTCATTTGCTTGTCTCTAAGCTTTGGATATTGTGCTATGAGGAGAATACCCAAAATAATATTTACCGTCTGAAAAATCCACCCATTGAGAAAGTTAAGCAGCTGTTCAGGATAATAGGAGTAAAAAAAATTGGATACGATATTATAAACAAAAAGTCCTATAATAGTAAGCAGCACCATCCTCAATGTCCATTCAGTAAATTTTGGAATATTATACCTGTTATTAAGATAATACCAAATAAAAAGCAATAGCGTCAATAAATAGACAAGCATCAGATAGTGCTCTAGGATTTCAAAGCTACGATTGTCTAGGAAATTGAATCCCAGACGAATATGTTCGCTCTTTACAAAATTGTAGATTACTCCTGACAGTAGAAATAGAGAGAAATAATAATAGCCCTTAATATTTATTAATATACTTATGATGATACTCGTAAAGCAATAAAAAATCATTACCCCATACAAGAGTCCTTCAGCAAAAATAAGCGTTTCGTTCGGTGCGGTCATTTAATAATAGTTTTAAATAAATGCAGCGGCAATGTTATAGTAACAGTAGTTCCCCTTTGTGCCGAATTTTCAATAGTCAGCTTCCCTTGTAACAATGCTATTCTTTTATCCATATTCACCATTCCCAGCCCACTTTTGGAAAAGTTTTTATTTAGGCCTATCCCATTATCTTGTATGATTATGAGATGTGATATTTCATTATGTATTAGGTGGATAGTAACATGATGAGCTTTGGCATGTTTTACTATATTATTGGCAATTTCAGTAATGATATGATATAAATTTATATAATTATTAGTATCTATAAAATCATAAGTGTTTTTATCTTGCTCTATAGTTATTGCAATATGTTTTTCTAGAAGATCCTTTACTACATGGCTTACGAGTGTATAGGTATTAATAAAAGAAAAATAGGTAGAATGGTCATGCTTTTCCCAAAGGGAGATAATATGATGCTTTATTTCCTCTAATTTTTCTGCTAACACTAAATTTGTGACACCATAGTACGATATCTGATTATTGATATCCAATACCAAATTATCATATAATTTTTCTGACAATTCTTCCTTTTCATTATTTTTCCCTACATTAAATGCCGTCAATATTTTATTTTCGATAGCATGAAGTTGAAATTGCGCCAATGAATACCTTTTTACATCTCTGTAAAAACTAATAGTAATGTAATACACTATCAAAAAATATTCGATTATCGTAATATGGAAAAGTATATGAGGCAAGGATAGATGGCTCGCTACAAGATTAAATCTAAACCAAAAATCATATAGATAATTAAATAGAAGATTATGCTCGTAAATAGTAAATAATAGGTAAAGTAAATTTTTAATAATTAGGTTAGAAATCTCAAAAACTTCTTCAGATACTACGATATATAATGAAGTAGACATGATAAATAGAGCCAGTAAACCTAACAGGAAAATGAAAAATTTGTCTAGCCGTCTAAAGTTAAGTTGGGTATTAAAAAATAACCTTACAAATAATATATGCGAAAATAAATATAGAGCATACAGATAGTATTCAGCATAATGTTGGAAAATTGTACAACTACCCCAAATATATTGATAGCCTATACCAGAGGAATATATATATATAAATATTGTAGTCTCACTAAGAAATAAATAATAAAGGAAAAATTTATTTTTAGAGAAAATATATAATCCTATCAAAAAAAATGTAAAAATATAGCAGATACCAAAAAATATTCCCAGTAAAATATTATCCCTCGCATCAATTTGACTTTCTAATTTAGGCGTATTCAAAAAACTCTGATACGATGAAGTAGAAGAGCTTAGCGATATTCGAGTAGTATCATGATTTGCTATACGAAGTGGCACTACAATGTTCCTGTCCTTTATTATTCTCCTATTAAAAGGGTATTTATTGCCAAGAGTAAATGCTGTATCTGAAGTCTTGATATGAATTTGATACAATTTCGCAGAGGCGAAGGTAATCATGAAATCCGTGTCAGACGTAGTATTAATGATATGTAAAGTATAATCAGTAGAAGGAATACTTTCAGCAGTAAGTACCGAAATTTTCATATTCCTTTGAGTGTTAGTATAAGTAATACGATAATCCTTGCCCACGCAATTCGTATGTAAAAACATCAAAAGTGCCAAGAATCGTAAGGATACTACCAAAAACATCTTCAAACAATGTAATAAAAGACTAATTTCGCTAATTTTAACGACATGGAAAAGCCGGAAGCGAAAGTAGCCCATATCATCTTCCATCAGTGGAATACATTAATCACAGAATATCTGGAAATTACAGCTGTAGGAAAATATTATTTTGAAAATAGAAAATATCCCGAACTCTTCGAAAAAGCGCAGCAACGATATAGACTTTACGGAGGACATGTAAAGCAGGCAGTTGCAGAAATCTCTGAAATACTAAAAAACGAAATATCGAATCCTTCTATCTGGCAGGATATCAAAACGCAATATCTTCTTCTTACCGATACCCGCGCTGATAAGCAAAATACCGAAACTTTTTATAATTCGGTAACGAGAAAAATTTTTAATAATTACAACTATGCCTTTGACGAAAAATTTGAATTCTTCGACGATAAAGACTACCAGATTTGTGACTTTACACCACCCTTAGTATTCAAGACCTTCAAAGCGAATCTCCTAAGCAAAGACATTATCAAAGAAATATTACTTTCCTATGATTTTCAGGTGGAATGGGAGAATATAGACAGTGATATACAACATATTTTTGATGAAATTGTGCCTTCCATTATAGCACAAAAAAATAATCTCTATATAGATAAAATCGAATTTTTAAATACCGTATTTTATAGGAATAGAGGTGCCTTCTTAGTAGGGAGACTCCTATATTTCAATTGGAATATGCCCTTGGTAATACCTATCCTTAACGAAGAAAGAGGCTTATATGTAGATACTGTAATACACGACAGAGCAGATATAAGCATTATATTCAGCTTTACAAGAGCTTCATTTTTTGCATATACAGAAAAGCCCAAAGAATTGATACATTACCTAAAAAATATGCTTCCATTGAAGCCCTTTGCAGAATTGTATGATTCTATAGGATATTATAGGCACGGCAAGACTATACTTTATAGAGATTTGTACAATTATATACGCAATCATGACGATAAATTTATTATTGCTCCAGGTATCAAGGGTATGGTAATGAGTGTATTTACACTCAAATATTTCAATTTTGTATTCAAAATTGTCAAAGACAAATTTGACAATCCAAAGACTATCACCAGAGACGGCGTCTTCAAGAAATACGAGGAAGTAGAGATAAATGATAGGGTAGGGCGCATGGCTTATGCCCACAGCTTTGAGCATCTAGTATTTCCATTGAGACTGTTTTCTGATGAATTATTGGAAGAATTGTGTAATGTAGCAAAGGAGTCTATAGAAATTATTGGAGAGAATATTACTATCAAGCACTGTTACATGGAAAGGAAGATGACACCCCTCAATATCTACCTAGAGAAAGCTACACCCATAGATAAATACAGGGCTATCCTTGACTATGGCTATTGTGTAAAAGAACTGGCAGCAGCCAATATTTTCCCCGGGGACTTACTCCATAAGAATTTTGGGGTGACACGCCATGGTAGAGTGATATTTTATGACTATGATGAAATCAGCAAAATTACAGAATGTAGATTCCGACGACTTCCTGACCCAGATGAAGAGGATTTATATTTAGGAAGAGATTTACATATCGCTACAGATACTAACGATGTTTTTCCCGAAGAGTTTCGAAATTTTATGGCACCAGAAGGCGAACTCGGCGCAGTATTCCTATCCGCACATGAAGATTTATTTCAGCCCAAATTTTGGAGAAATATACAGAAGAGTATCAAGGCTGGCGAATACTTGCGGTTTTTTGCTTATGATGAATCCAAGAGGTTTAATCGTTAATCAATTCGTATGAAAAAAATATTATTCTATATTCCGGAATATCAATACTTGGCACAAAAAATTTTGGCATTATCGCCTGATATTGAAGAAGGCATTATAGAGTCAAAAGTTTTTCCTGACGGGGAAATTTACCATAGAATACTGTCGGATATTTCAGGTAAAGAAGCTATAATTATTGCAGGAACTATCAGTGACAAGGCAGTCTTAGCACTGTATGATATAGCTACGGCATGTACTCAATTTAGGGCAGTGAAAACAAAAATAATTATCCCTTTTTTTGGGTATAGTACAATGGAAAGAGCAACAAAAATTGGGGAAGTCGTAAAAGCTAAGACCAGAGCTATTCTCCTTTCTTCCATACCACAACCAGAATCAGGGTTGGAAATATATATGTTCGATTTACATTCTGAAGGTATTCCTTATTATTTTGAGAATAACGTAAAAACATTTCATGTATATGCAAAGCCTGTCATTACTAGAGCCGTTATAGCTATGGCAGAAAATCAAGACTTCGTCTTAGCTAGCACAGATGCAGGAAGAGCAAAATGGGTAGAATCACTAGCCAATGATATGCATGTAAATGCAGCATTTATTCTCAAAAAAAGAATTTCCGATAGTCATACAGAAGTTGCAGATATTTCAGCAGACGTTGATGGTAAAAATGTGATTATTTATGATGATATCATCCGGACAGGCGGGTCATTACTAAAGGCTGCAGACGCCTATTTATCTAAAGGTGCAAAAAAAATATTTGTAGTAGCCACTCATGGAGTATTTTGTAGCGATAGTTTAGATAGAATTTTTGCTTCTTCACTACTATCTTCAATTTCTATAACTGATTCACACCCTAATGCACAATTTGTTGCAAATGAATATGTTAATATCTATTCTTTAGCACCACTAATAGCGCAAGTACTTTAATACATAGATTTTTTTTATAATTTCCCATTGCCAACTAGTTTATTGTGCATAAATATATATTTATCCACAATGGAAATTCATATTTGTGTTTTATTTTATATTTACCTTTTGTTAATATTTGTTAATCTAATTATTATAATAATATGCAATACAATCTAATCATTCCCAAAAAAGTACCGAAGTTTTGGCGTAAAATTCCGGTGTTTCTACTAATGATGTTGTGGCTTGCCAATGCAAAAGCGCAGCAGCTCGTAAATGTAGTAGTGAAAGTAACAGAAACGTACAACAATTATGATTGTTGTAATGATGCTGTGGGTATTTGCGGCTTCACAGATGATTTTCCTGAGCCTAGATGGAAAATCAGAGTAAGGCCTTATACCAATCCTGCCTTTTCCCCTACCGCCACAATAGCGGCCTCTACTTGCGGCACGCGTACTTGGGATAGGACAATAGGTATTTACAGGAATATCTGTGAGGATAGGGTTATATTTGAAGTAGAGTCTTGGGAAGACGATGATTGTGGAGATCCCATGGAATACAATGAAGGTTGTGTAAATTATGATGATAATCACTCTAGTACACAGTCATTTACTAAAGCGTTTTTAGGAGGAGGTCCTGGAACTAAAACTTATGTTTTAGATCTCTCAAATGGCTATAGCATTACCTGTGATGTTACATGGGCAAGAGTTGGATTAAATGTTATTACTGCAGTCAACCCTTCTGTTTGTAGAGGCGATAAAGCGATACTTACAGCAGTAAATAATGATCCTGATGTGAATGTTATAGCATTTAGATGGTATAGAGATCCGGCTCTATCTGATTTAGCATTTACGGGTAATCCATATCCTACACCCAATATTTTTGCAGATCGGTCTTATTGGGTGACGGGCGTATTAGAAGGTGGCTGTGAAACAAATCCTAAGAAAGTAGATATCACAGTTATAGAAAAACCAGTAGCGCCTATTGCCCCTGCAGTCCAAACTTGCTTAAATGGACAGGCGTTATTGAAAGCCCGTTCACCAATAGTAGGTGGAATATTTACTTGGTATGACGATCCTTTAGGCAATGTGCCTTTAGCTTCAGGTTCTACATTTCTTACGCCTCCATTATCTGCACCGCGTAGCTATTGGGTGAGTGTTAAAGATCCTGTGGCATCTTGTCCTTCTAATTTAAGAGAAGTGCCTGTAACAGTAGATTTGGTATTAAATACACCTACTGCTGAAAATGTTACTATATGCGAGGGTGATGAAGCTACGCTTACAGCTACTGCTACAGCAGGTGCGGAAGTTCGTTGGTATGCAGATGCCGATCTAACTAACTTATTATTTATTGGAACTGAGTTCAAAGTGAGTCCTACAACAAACAATACCTATTACCTTACTCAAGCAGTTAATGGTTGTACATCAGGTCTAAGTAGTGTGAGTGTATCAGTAAATTCAAAACCTATAACCCCATTTGTTAGCCAAATTAATGTTTGTAGTAATCAGAAACAAGTAAATATTACCATTACACCTCCAGAAGGACATACCGTCAATATTTATGAAAATGGTATATTCAAGCTCAATACTTCTGGATACTTTAACTATAATTTCGTTACATCCCCTGTTTCTTTTACTACCATAGAGTATAGCTATGTGAATACTTCAACAGGCTGTGAAAGTGATAAAGCAAATTACTATATTATACCTTATGATGATGTTGAAGAACCAACAGCTCCTAATGTGTCACTATGTGTAAATGAAGAAGGACAAATTATCTCCAACGGTAGCAGCGAAGCCACATCCATAAGATTTTATGCTTCTGATGCTACTACACTATTAGAAACAGATTTAGGAAATAGGGGGAGTTATAATGTTTCATCGGCTTCTGAGGGGACATTTACTTATTATACATCTGCGGTAAGTGCAGACGGCTGTGAAAGTGAGAAAATGCGTGTTGATGTTATCGTAGGCAGTGGTGCTCCTACTACTGCTCCTATGGCGGCGGATGCAACCGTATGCGAAGGTGAAAGAGCTATCCTTACGGCTACTGGTAGCGTAGGTGGTGCTATGTATTGGTATAGCGATCCTGCGTTAACAAATCTTTTATTTATAGGTAATCCTTATGAATCATTACCGCTGATTGGTGATGCAGTATTCTATGTTGCTGAAGGTGCAGGAAACTGTGGCAGTAGTGATGCCACTACTGTAAATGTTACAGTCACACCTGCTGCTAGCCTACCATTTGCTACTGCTGATTATACAATATGCCAAGGACAAGTGATACCTACTGGAGAGGGGCTTGTCGCTAATTGTAGTGATGCGAGTTCTGGAGGTATTAATAATGCTGTAATTACAGGTATGGCTAGTTTTCCTATACTACTAGGCTCTGATTCAGATATAGGAGGTATTGTAAGCCTTGATGCAAGTATAATACCTGCAGGTTCTACCGTTACAGACATATCATTGTCAGTAAGTTTAGCACATACATGGGCAGAAGACGTTACATTAGATTTAATAGCTCCAAGTGGTATTGCTGCAAATGTATTAAATGTTAATGCGGGCAATGATAATTTTGGAACTACAGGTACTACGCCACTAAATTATATATTTAATGATTTAGCGACTGGATATGTTATAGGAACACCAGGGAATAATGACATCCCAAGCGGGTCTTATTTGCCTAATGAGTCATTTAGTACATTTACTGGAGCTAATGCTTCAGGCACTTGGACTTTAGATGTAAATGATGCGTTTGACGGTGATGGGGGCGTATTATCAGGTGCTTCATTGTCAATAACGTATCAATTGCCTGCGGATGCTGGATCATTGACATGGTGGGATACTCCCACGGGAGGTGTGCAATTGGGAAGTGGAGTACCTTTCGTACCTGCTAGTTATGAAACATTATCAGTGGGTCAACATACATACTATGCTCAATGTGATGATGCAAGTACTTGTGGCAATAAACGTGTTGCAGTAAACTTCAATGTATTGCCAGCTATTGCTTCACCAATAGCAAGTGGAGATGATGCCGTATGTGAAGGCGAGCAAGCTAACTTTATAGTGTCAAATCCTGCTCGTACTGTAGAATGGTATGCTGATGATGAACTATCTGTACTTTTAGGTACAGGAAGTACTTTTACATCTCCGCCACTTAGTGAAGCCACTACATTCTATGTAGTTAATAATAATGGAAATTGTAATAGCGAAGCAAGTTCTATTACGGTAAATGTTAATCCTCTTCCGACAACTGAAATATATGCAGATCCAAGTCCTTCATTCTTTAGTGGAAATATTGAGATTTGTGAAGGAAGTCTTGTCACGCTTGAAGTCGTACTAGAAGATCCGTTCAATCAAGTGGCCTTGCTTTATACTGAGGAAGAGCCAAGTAATTTACTTGCAGATTGGCTACTAGTTACTGATCAGTATTTTGAGATAAATACTATGTCAGATATGATTTACTATGTTAGAGTCTATGATTTAGTTACAGGATGTTATTCTAAGCCTGTTCCAATCTATATAGATGTATTTGACAAACCTAATGATGTAGAAGTGCGTGGTACTACAGTATGTGTTGATGAGCCTGCAATTGTACATGCTGATGTTACAACAATATTTGATAATCCTGGTGATAATACTCAGGTTATGGTATATCTATTTGATGAAAACGGTTTGTTTATAGATGCACAGGATGTTCCTTTAGGTGTAACAAGCTTTAATGTAGACTTTGAAATAGGTTCATTCTCTGATGCGGGTACATACAATTACTTAATAACTACTGCTAATGGATATTGTTACGGAACGCCACAGGTTGTAACTGTGACTGTTGCCGATGCTCCTTCATCTCCTAGAGTTACTAATGATTTTGTTTGCGCAGGAGAGACTGCTATGCTTAGAGCCGTTACGACAGAAGGTCTTGTTCATTGGTATCCATCAATGACAAGTACTGATGTTTTACAAGTAGGGGGTGTATTCACTATTCCTAATGCATTAGATAATACTACTTATTATGTGAGTTCAGTAAATGAAGCTGGTTGTGAAAGTCCAAGAGTACCTGTAGGGGTAACAGTATTTGCTAAGCCTGAAGCTCCAGAAGTTGAAGCTGAAGAGCTAGTAATATGCTTGGGACAAACTGCAACATTTACTGTTACAAATGCAGATCCTGACTTAATTTATGTTTGGTCTTCAGATCCGTTAGGGGTTGATATTTGGGGTACTGGAGAAACTTTTGAAACTCCTGCATTGAGTCAATATACAGCCTTCTATGTAACTGCCATAGATCCTGAAACAGGTTGTACTAGTGATCCTACTGCTGCTTGGGTAATTGTAGATAATACACTAGTAATTTCAAGTGCTACTGCAGAACCTGCTTGCGAAGGTAATGATGTTCATGTACAAGTAGCCACTTGGGATGTGGTAGGTGCTGTAGCATTATATGACTGGGATTTAAATCTTGTAGATGTTGCATTTATTCCTGATGATGATGACGGTGATGACCAAACACCATGGGTTGCAGATTTTTATCGTTCTGATTTGCCAGCAGGAGAATATATATATTATGTAAAAGAGTTTGGCGATTATTTCTTTCCTTGTGGATCAATACCAATATCTGTTTTAGTAAAAGTTCTTGAAAATCCTGAACCACCTTCAGTATCGAATGATACAGTTTGTGCCGGAGATGCTGCAAGATTACTTGCCGAAAGTACAGATGGTACGATAAACTGGTATATGTCATCCTCAAGTGATGTGGTTTTACATACAGGAGCTATTTTTGATATTCCTGTGGCTAATACCAATTCTACATATTGGATTTCCGTAGTTAATGCAAACGGTTGTGAAAGTGAAAGAGTGCCTGTTAGTGTACATGTAAATGCACTTCCTGCAACGCCTGAAATTGAAGATGTTTCAGCTTGTTATGGTACTCCTACAGATTTAGAAGTTGCGAATATTGACGAAGATTTGTATTATGAGTGGGCTACTGATCCGGATTTTGTATATAGTTTCGGAATCGGTGCAGGGACATTCACTACTGCTGGATTATTTCAAAATACCACCTATTATGTCCGTTCTATAGATCCGGTAACAGGCTGCACAAGTCCAGCTGTAGGTGTTAGAGTATTTATTGATAATACACTAATTATTTCTAATCCGGTATCTGATCCAGTTTGTGAAGGTAATGATGCTGTTATAAAAGTAAGTGCTTGGGATGTAGATGCGGTTGTAGCTCTATTTGATTGGGATTTAAACCTTGTAGATATTGTAAGTCTTCCTGATGGCGATCCTGGTGATGATAACTCTCCTTGGGTAGCCGACTTCTATATTTCTGATTTATCTGCAGGTGAATATATCTATTATGTTTTAGAGATTGGAAATGAGTTCTATCCTTGTGGATCAATACCTATTTCTGTACTTGTAAGAGTATTAGATGGTCCTAGCAAACCAGATGCGATGAATGACAGTCCTACATGTGAAGGAGGAGATGTGTTGGTTTCTGCTACTGCAGAAGATGCAAGTATCTACGCATGGAGTGGACCTAATAGCTTCAACAGCAACGCTCAAACATTTATTTTGAATGATGTTACATTAAGTCAAGCAGGTAATTATATCGTTACTGTATATGACTTATCGGGATGTTCTGCTTCCGATACTACTACTGTAATCGTCAATCCTTCTCCATCTTTGGGTGAAGGACAAGAGCCTACCTATAATGCACCATTATGTGAGCGTGATACACTTAAACTTACAGTAGGTTTAGTAGATAATGCTACTTATGCTTGGGTGGCACCTAATGGTATGAAATACTATACAAGAGAAGTTCAAATTCCTGATGTAAAAGAATCTGATGATCAAGGTTTCTACTCTGTTCAAATTACAGATACTTTGACAGGTTGTAAGTCTCAATGGTATTCAATCTTAGTAAATATCAATAAACGTCCTGACAATGTAATCGCAGTAAATGACGGGCCTAAGTGTGCTGGAGAAAATATTCAATTATCTACCGGAAAAGTGTATAATGCTGAGTATTCTTGGACAGGACCTAATCAATTTGTTTCTGAGGAACGCACGCCTACCATAGAAAATATTCAGCAAGAAAATGCTGGTATTTATACTGTCGTAGTTTCTGTAGATGGATGTAGTTCTGACCCAGCTACTACGGAAGTTATAGTATATCCTAATCCTGTAGCTGATGCTGGAAAAGATGATACAACAGAGCATGGCACTCCAATCCAATTAAACGGCAGTGGTGGAATAACCTATCAATGGACACCAAACACATATATAGTACCAAGTAATAATGTACCAAATCCCTATGTAAATCCTCCTTTAGGAAATAATACATACATATTAACAGTATGGAATGAGTATGGGTGTTCTGATGAAGATGAGGTAGTAATTACAGTATTACCTACAGACAAGTTAGACATCCCTGAGGTGTTTACTCCTAACGGTGATGGCAAAAATGATACATGGATAATAGGGTTCTTATCCGATATTGGTGAATATCAGTTATGTATTTATTCACGAGATGGTGCGCAATTGTTCTGTACCAAAAATTATGAAAATGATTGGGACGGCACATACAAAGGAGATGAGTTGCCAGATGGTACTTACTGGTATGTGATTACCTCGAGTGAACATACTTACAAAGGAGCAGTAACTATTAGAAGATAATTATTAATAAAATTAAAAAGAAATAGTCATGAATATCATAAATAAATTCAGAACAGCTCTTTGTGCAGTAGCTTTTTCTACGAGCATTGTCCAAGCACAGCAAATTCCTGTATTCAATAACTACACAGTGAATCCATATCTTATCAACCCTGCCAGGGCGGGTAGCGATGATGGGGGAAGATTGTTCTTTTCTGTCAGAAAACAATGGGCAGATATGCCTTCAGGTCCTTTGACCAATTACGGTACCTTTGATATTAAATTCAAAAATACCAATGTAGGTTTTGGTGCTTACGCATACCATGACAGAGTGCATGATAATAATATCAACTCTAATTCTGGTGGCGGGCTTACCTATGCGTATCACATCCCATTTAATAAAGCTAAGACACATTTTTTGAGTGTAGGTATCTCTGCGGGCGTTTACAATCTTAGAAACAACTTTACTAATGCCAATATGGTAGATAATGTAGAGCAGGGATATTATTCTTCAACATCTGTGGATTTGGCAACTGGTATAAATTATCATTTCAAAGGTTTGAATGTAGGCTTTGCCATACCACAGTTGATAGGTAATCAATTGAAGTTTAAGAATAATGATTTTTCTAATCAAAGCAATAGTTTTGGCTTAGCACGTCACTATCTTGTAAATGCGAGCTATTTGGCTAAATTCGGTAAAGACAAAAAGTTCAGCCTAGAACCAATTGTATTATTGAAAAAAGTTAAAGCAGTGCCTATGCAATTTGATTTGAATGCAATGTTTAATTGGGATGAAACAGTATGGGCAGGTGTTGGATATCGCTCAGGTAGTAAATTTACACAAGCTGATGCTGCGGGTATGAACTTCTCCTTGGGTACAGGTATAAAAAAACTTGTAAATATTACCTATACCATGCAAATGCCTTTATCAAAAACAAATCGTTCCGACTTCGGATACACTCACGAAGCTACTGTTGGGTTTAATCTGCAAAGACGTATCAAAGATGCCGAAAAGCGATTGGACGGTCATGATGAAGACATTGATAAACTGAATAAGAGTTTAGGTGAAACTAAAGATGATTTAGAAAAAACTAAAGAAGAAGTGGCAAAACAAGGTGATCAGATTAATCAAAATACTACCAATATCCAAGAATTGGGTGACAAAGTAGAAAACAACAGCAGAGATCTTAATAAATTAGTGAACGAACTTGCTAATAAACAAGACTTAGTTTACAAAAAAGTAGGAACTGTATTATTTGATTTAGATGAATATACACTTACAGATGAAGCAAAATCTCAATTAGATGCTTTAGTGAGTTCATTGAAAACACCTAAGAATAACTACTTTGTATATTTGGCGGGTAGTGCTAGTAAAGAAGCTACGGATACTTACAATTTGATACTTTCTACAAAACGTGCGGATGCTGTTAAGAAGTACTTGGAAAGTAAAGGTATTGACAAGCCTATTCTTATCATGTCTTATGGTGAAAATAGCCCTATCAATGAGCAAAATGATGAAAATGAGAAATCAGCAAACAGAAAGGTAGATATTTATCTTTCTGGAGAATAATAGCTCATTTTATTACTTAAAAAAAGGGGAGGCAAAATGCCTCCCCTTTTTTTATCACAAATATCATATAACAAGTAGGCATTATAAGGTATTTTTGAACGAAAATTTATAATAATTGTTTATAATATATGTCGGAGATAAAAGCATTGATTGAGCAAGAGCAACAGCCGGAGTTAAGGCAAATTGGTCTAAAGGTTTTAGAAAACATACGTATTACCCCAGAAGAAGGATTGCTGTTGTTTGAAAAAGCTCCACTAGGCTATGTGGGTCTTTTGGCAAACTATGTTCGTACTGCAAAGAATGGCAACAAGGTTTTTTTTAATAAAAACTTTCATATAGAACCTACAAATATTTGTGTATTTGATTGTAAATTTTGTTCTTATTCCAGACTATTAAAACAAAAAAACGATGCTTGGGAATTGAATGCAGCGCAAATGCTCGATATTGTAAAATCTTATACAGGACAGCCTGTAACAGAAGTACATATAGTAGGGGGCGTTCATCCCAAAATGGGACTTACCTTCTTCGGAGACCTAATTAAGCAAATTAAAGAAGTTTTTCCCGCCATACATATTAAAGCATTTACGGCAGTAGAATTGGAATATATGAGCAGGAAGGCAAAAATGAACTACAAGGAGGCCTTGGAATATCTCATTTCGTGTGGTTTGGATTCTATTCCTGGTGGAGGTGCCGAAATTTTCAATGAAGAAATCAGAAATAATATCTGTGAAGACAAATGTACTACGCAGCAATGGCTGGATATACATAGAACTGCCCATGAGCTAGGGATGGTAAGTAATGCCACAATATTATATGGTCATATAGAAACGTATGTCCATAGGATAGAACACATGGAAATGCTGAGGAATCTACAAGACGCCACAGGAGGATTTAATACCTTCATACCCCTGAAATTTAGAAATAAAGACAACCAAATGCATGATATTCCAGAAGTTTCTGTCATAGAGGATCTCAAGAATTATGCTGTCTCCCGAATATTTTTGGATAATTTTTCACATATCAAAGCCTATTGGCCTATGATAGGACGAAATACCGCACAAATGTCTTTGAGTTATGGTGTAGATGATATAGATGGGACCATTGATGATACCACAAAAATTTATGCGATGGCAGGAGCAGAAGAACAAAATCCTTCCATGTCCACCTATCAATTAGTAAATTTAATCAAGGAGGCTGGCAAAGTCCCTATAGAGAGAGATTCCGTATATAATGAAATTAAAGACTATAGTGAATCAGTATTTGAGGAAGAAAGAATAGATGCTCCAAAAATGTATGTATAAAGCATGAAAAATATTTATATAGTCCGTCATGGACAAACCGACTATAATGTGCAAGGTATCGTACAAGGTCGTGGCGTTGATTCTTCCCTTAACGAAGTCGGAAAAAGACAAGCCCAATATTTTTATGAATATTATAAGGATATTCCTTTTGATATTATTTATATTTCTATGCTACAGCGTACTTGCCAAACTATTGCCCCATTCATACCTAGTGGCATACCTATTATAAAACATGAGGGCTTGGATGAAATAGATTGGGGTATTTATGAAGGCGTAGAGCATGATGCCATAGTCTCGTCAATATATATAGATACACTTCAAAGGTGGTCTAAAGGGGAACTTGATATAGCAGTAGAGGGTGCCGAGACGCCTCTGCAATTACAGCAGAGACAACAGCCATTTATATCCATGCTCAAGCAATCTCCTCATGATACTATTCTGATATGTACACATGGCAGGTCTATACGGGCACTTTTATGTACGCTTACAGGAAAGCCCCTATCCGATATGGATACGTTTCCACATAGTAATACCTGTGTGTATCACTTAGAGTATAATGGGGAAATTTTCAAAGTAAGGAAAGCCAATGACTTATCCCACTTAGAATCATATAAGGAATTATGCTTACAATAGGTGCCGTCAGTTATTTGAATACAAAGCCCTATATTCAAGGACTTAATCATTTAGATACTACAAAGTATAAGGTAGTTGCAGACTATCCCTCACATATCGCAGAAGCATTTTTTAAGAAAGAAATTGATGTGGCTCTATTGCCGGTGGCAGCATTAAGCAAATTAGAGTCCTATTCTATTGTAGCACCCTATGGCATTGCCGCAGACGGCACAGTAGATACGGTATGCCTCTTTGCAGAGATGCCTATAGACGAATTAGATACAATTTATTTAGATTATCAATCTAAAACATCAGTGATGTTGATGAAGTTGTTATGCAAAAAATATTTACAGATAAATCCCCAATTTCTGCCGCTACAGGAAAGTATGCTTACAGATTTTCCTAAGGAAAAATGCGGAATTCTTGTAATTGGAGACAGAGCAATTACGATGCTTGGCAGGAAAACGTATTGCTATGATTTGGCTGCCCTTTGGAAAGAATATACCCACCTGCCCTTCATATTCGCACTTTGGGTTGCTCATCAACCTGTGGATGAGGATATTGCCCGAGAATTTGCTAAGGCATTGGAATATGGCGTAGATACTATTCCTCATATTATTGACAATTATGCCTCCATCTACGATACACCATATTTTAGCATAGCTACATATCTTACACATAGAATACATTTCCGATTGTCAGAAGAACATTTAGAAGGTATGCACTTATTTCTGTATATGCTCCGGGAACTATAGAATTTTGTAAGAATATATTTCCCAAAACACAATGTATTGCTACTTATGACTATTTTTGGGATATGCAAAATTCTATAAAAATAATAGAATGTCCACGCGATGCTATGCAAGGCATGAAATTATTTATTCCTACGGAGATTAAAATCCAATATCTGAACCAATTGCTGAAAGTTGGATTTCAAACCCTAGATTGTGGATCCTTCGTATCCCCGACGATGATACCTCAGATGGCAGATACGGCACAAGTACTCAATAATCTTGATTTGTCAGATACAGAAACGTTACTCTCTGTCGTTGTTGGCAATAAGAGAGGTGCCGAAGAGGCTTGTCGCTTTGATACAATCAGCTATGTAGGCTATCCATTTTCTATTTCTGAAACATTTCAGGTTCGCAATACCAATTGTGATATGGATGAATCTTTGGAGAGGGTGGAAGAAATTATGAATATCTGCGATTGCCATGGAAAAAGTTTTGTGGCGTATATATCTATGGCTTTTGGCAATCCTTACGGCGATTTGTATGACCCTGCCTTAGTATCTCACTGGGTAGATAGATTGGCAGAACTGGGGGTAAGCCGTTTTTCTGTATCGGATACTATAGGTGTCGCTACGCCACAGCTTATCCATGAAGTACTCGTACCCTTGTATGAAGATTTTCCTGAAGCTGGATTTGGGTGCCATTTTCATACTACACCCGATACGTGGGAAGAGAAAATTACAGCAGCCATAGAAGCTGGGTGTTCCAGATTCGATGGTGCCATAAAAGGATATGGTGGATGTCCAATGGCGAAAGATGAGCTGACTGGAAATATGCCTACAGAAAAGCTATTAGCCTATTGCAAATATAATAATATTGATAGCGGATTGGATGAAGATGCCTTTGTACACGCTATGCATCTAGCACAGAAGATATTTGTATAATGGCAGATAAAGCACTAATTCATAAGCTTATAGAAAAGCTAAAAGTAGGTGATGGCAGAAATATTCATGTCAATGCCATGCCTAATAGTGTTTCTAAAATTGATATTTTCGATTTAGCAAATATTGAACCTAGCTTGCATTTATCTTTCTTAAAGGATTTACTATCAAAAAAAAATTTTGAATTTAATTTCAGTCTGTCAGCAAAAATTATAGCTGAAAAAAAAAGTGAAGACAAACAACTTTTGCGTGAATTAGGACGTAAGCTGAATTATCTGTATTATCAGAACATTGATGAATATGAGGAACATGGCATAAAAACATTTGGGCTGGGCTATCCTCTACTTATAAAACGGGACAAAATTTCAGGAAAAATTATTAAAAGCCCGATTTTTATCTGGTATTTAGAGCTGAAAAAAGATACATCAAAAAGTGATGCATGGATAATCTCCCGTTCAGAAGATAATCCTATGATAGTGAATGAAGTTCTCTCGTCACAATTGTATCAGCAGGATAATATTGCATGGGATGATATTCTTCCCGATGATGAGGAGCTGTGTACAGAAGCAATAATATCAGATTTTTGTGTTCAATTGCTGAAGAAATTTGATATAGAAATGTCTGATAATGACAAGATTGTAAAGTTAATGCCTTGTACCACCAATGAATCTATAGATGTGCTTACAGCAGACATGCCATGGATACGGTGGTCGGGAGTATTGGGGCAGTATAAAACACAGAAACAATCTATCATACAAGATTTGGAAACTTTATCGAAAGAGGAAGTGGATGAAATGCTGGCAGAACATAGTTATATAGAAGGTATGGACTTGCCCGTCATGCCTCTAGATGCCAGTCAAGAAGGAATATTGGACTATTTGGAACACAGAAACAGAATAGTCGTTCAAGGACCTCCAGGTACAGGCAAAAGCCAAACGCTTACAGCTATCATCGCCCATGCCTTATTGAATCAGAAAAATGTATTGGTGGTTTGTGAGAAAAAAACGGCTATGGATGTATTATATAATAATCTCACAGCCTTGGGATTGCAAGAAGAATGTTTGCTCATAGAAGATATATTCAAAGATCGAAAGAGGGTAGTAGCGTCTGCAAGAAGATGGCTTGATGATGATCAATTAGCAGCACCACCGTTCAAAGAACAAGATTTTAACTTCTCAAAGGCACAATATATTGCCAAGAAAGAAGAGCTAAACTTTATACTAAACTTGCCACAGCAATATGTATTTGGAGATGATACCTTACTGGAATTAATAATAAAAGTAAAAAAATTAGAAAAAGAATATCCCGAACAAATAAATATAGTCAATAAACCTTGTGACTATGCTGATTATTTGGCGAAGGCGCAAGTCGTATATGAAAGCAGTAAAAATTTTATTTTATTACCGTTTGACGAAAATATCCTCACTAGAAATATCTTTGCTGCTGGAAGCAGCAAAGATATTATATTACAAAAATATTATGATATATATAACAAAATCAATATATTATATAATATAATTAAAACCAACACTTTACAATATGGCGCTAACTTTTATTCTCTTAGAAGTATAAATAATTTCAAATTAAGTATCGGCGCATTAGTAAGTACTTCGATGCGGGCAGCTAAGCATTATCAACAAGATGCCGTAGAACAGTATAGGCATCTTTTTCCCCTACTATCATCGAGGTCTATCATACAATCCGAATTTCCAAATCCTGAGACCTTGCAGTCTCTTCAAGAATTAGAAGTGCCGCTTCAAGGGGCGGTACAAGCCTTGGGAAATCTTATGGGCGATGATATAGCGTTCCAAAAGTATGTTCTTTTTTATTGCAATATTTATAGAGATAATATCTACGAAGAAATTCAGCAACTCACTAACTTCTCTATTGAAAGGTGGCAGAATATATATAGTAAAAGCATTTTAAAAAACATTGTAAATCAATATTTTACTGTAAATTCTGTAAAAGAAGATACCTTACAATTGCTAGCAGACTTCGGTGTTTTGGAAGAGAAAATAAAGATTTTATCGAGGCAAAAAATTAAGCATATATGTTTTGAAAGACGCAAAACCTTGTTAGATAAAAGCGATAAAGCCAAGCTAAAATATCTCTATAATCTTAGAAAGAATAAGCACTATGCGTCAAGAAATTCATTGCGAAATATTATACAAGCAGATATGGCACTATTTCAAGCCATCTTTCCTGTGTTGATGGTGAACCCTGCTGTATGTAGCAGCATTTTGCCATTAAAAGCGGGTTTGTATGATGTTCTTATCATGGATGAAGCTAGCCAGCTGAAGTTAGAAGACACTTATGCCGCACTATTTAGAGGTAAGATACACCTCATCTCAGGAGATAAGCATCAGATGCCGCCATCTGGATTTTTTACGGCAGTGCTACAGCACAGCAAGACCGACGGCGAACTTACGGACGAGCAAGCGATAACACAATATCTTGCAGATAGCAAATCACTGCTGGAATATGCTGAAGATAATAATTACTTCCAGCATCATCTAGACTTTCACTATCGTTCTCGCAACCCACAACTGATAGATTTTTCCAATAGCAGCTTTTATAGTGGTCGGTTGCTGCCATTACCTCCCAAATCTCCCTATACCGCTATTACCTACCAGCATATAGATGGCTCATACTCCGATAATGTAAATGCAGAAGAGGCGGAGGCTCTTGTGAAATATATTTTTGACACCTACGCAGATACGGAATTCTCAATCGGCATTGCTACTTTTAATTTATTACAGCGCAACTTGGTATGGAATACTTTATGGGAGAAGGCTTATGAAAGTGAGCAAAATATGAAAATTTTGGAAGCGCATATTCAAAGGGGGCTATTTGTAAAGAATCTAGAAAATATACAGGGCGATGAACGTGATGTAATCTTACTTAGCACAACTTTTGGCAAAGACGAGAATGGAAAGTTCAGACAGAATTTCGGACCTCTTACTACACAAAAAGGCTATCAATTGTTGAACGTAATTATTACCCGTGCTAAACATTTTATGCATGTAGTAAGTTCTATTCTGCTGCCAGATGCCAATATTCTGGAAGAGTCTTTGAAAAGTAATCAATATGCAGGGAAGGATCTTGTGTACGCTTACCTATATTATGCCAAAGCTATATCCAATAATGATGATGTTACAGTGCGCTGGATCTTAGATATAATGAAGCAAAATTCGGCGCAGTTGAATAATAACAACAATGAAATTAATAGTTTAATAAAAGATATTTATACTATTGAAAATGAGCAATATAAAGAGTATAATATAAATTTCGGGGGCTATGTATTAGACTTGAAATCAGAGGATAGAGCTTGGGATGTAGGTATTAGGAATAATCATATATTGCCTACGAGAGCGTATCGCAATATCCTACATAAGCGAAATGTATTGAAAGAATATTCTATACAGTATAACCCATTCTTGATGTACGCTTGGTGGACAGACAAATCTTAGGAACGCAGTAGTTTTATAAATTCGCTTCTTGTAGCATTATTTTCAAAAACACCTGTAAATGCTGAGGTTGTAGTTAGGGAATTTTGTTTTTGGACGCCACGCATCATCATACACAGATGTTTGGCTTCAATAACTACAGCTACGCCATGAGGTTGTAAGGCTTCCTGAATACAATCTCTAATCTGCATGGTAAGGCGCTCCTGTACTTGCAGGCGGCGAGCATAAGCATCTACGACGCGAGCAATCTTACTAAGCCCCGTTATAGTGCCATTGGGAATATATGCGACATGAGCCTTTCCAAAAAATGGCAACATGTGATGTTCGCACATAGAATAGAGCTCTATATCTTTTACGATGACCATCTCATTGTGATTCTCTTTAAATAATGCAGATAACAATATTTCTTTAGGTTCAATTTTATAGCCATGCGTGATATATTGCAAGGCTTTAGCTACTCGTTCTGGAGTTTTTATAAGTCCTTCCCTGTCGCTATCTTCCCCTATGGCATCTAGGACGTGTTTATAATGTGATTTGAGGTCGTCAGTAATATGCGAAGAGAATATCTCGTTTTTTTCTAAATAATCCATGTGCTTTTTAGTAGTATCAAAGCGAAGATAATCGGTAAAAGTTTAGGAAGGGAAATATTTAAAAATTTTTGCAGTAAAATCTTTGATAAAATGTTTGTCATAAATGATGTTCATGTGTGTAGCTTCGGGATACACAAAGTATTGCTTCTGATGTAATAATGGAAAGAGTTTGCTGGATGAGGCCATAGGCACAATCCTATCTTTCATGCCCTGAAAGGTAAAAAAAGGTATTTTTATTTCTTCTATATACTTGAAAACAGGGAATTCGTATTTGTCAATTTTATGAAAGGGTATCCAGGGGAAATAATATGCGGGAACGTCATATATGGAATAAAATGGAGAAATAAGCAAGCAAATTTTAGCGGGAACTTTTGTAGCTAAATATGAGGCAAAAACGGTGCCCAAAGAACGCCCCACAATGACCATGTTGCTATCGGTACATTGCCAAACTTCCTTCGCCTGCTGATATACATTTACTACGTCATCCATCATAAACATTTCATTGCGGTGTCCCCTGCTTTTGCCATAGCCCCTATAGTCCATTATCCACACGGCAAACCCCTTTTCTAGATAAAATGGCGCATACTGCGACTGAAATTCTACATTGGCTAATGTGCCATGTAAATAAAAAATATAACCTCGTATAGGCTGATTTTCAGGCGTAAAAGAAATGCTGTGAATAGAGGTGCTTTCGTCGGGGTAATAGTAGTGTTCTTTGTATGGAATAGGTATATTTAATTTGTAATTTTTAGGAAATTTCTTGCTCCAAAAGATAATTTTTTCTTGAAATAATATCAGAATAAGTATAATGATATGTACAAGTATAAAGATGCTGGCAAAGAAAATCAATAAGGACATATTACCTGTTTAAGATAAAAAGTTGGCTTTGGTTTACTTCGACAAAATATTTACCTATGGGTAAAAGGCTTACATCTATTTTAGATACATTGCTATACTCTTTTACCTTCATTCCTTTATCATTATAAATGACAACGACAGAGGTAGAGGGAAGGTTTATATATTTTCCTTTTACTATTTTTATTTCTATAATATCCAGATTGCTAATATTTTGCGTATCAATATTTTTAGTATAAGTTGAGATATTTTTAAAATATTCATCAAAACCACTTACCGCCACAGTAATGGGATGATTGTAAGGAAAAGGATTTGATGTCATAGGATGTTGTATGTTAAAGAAATAAGTCATGCCATCGGGTGTAAATCTTCCTCCGGTAGTTTCGCAGCCATCTGGGCCTATAAAAAAACGCTTCAAATCATTTTTAGTCGGGGATACTATGCCCATGTCCAGCCAAAATATCTCATTTATACGGGTATTGACACCTGTGGGGACACGATTGAAGGAGTATCCGTTAAGGTCTTCATGGATGACCATGTAAGTTTTGCCTTTTTGTGTGGTCAATGCCAGACAGTCGGGGTTGGCGAGGTGAATTTGAGACTTGTCTGCTTGCCCTCCTTCTAAATATGTGGATAATACCATAGTACTAGGATTTAGACATAATATTCTCCCATAATAGTCGTTGACTTTATTGTCATTATTGCCATCACTTATATCCAAAGTTTTAAGGTGTAGCGATAATTTTGCGCCTTTTTGTATGGCATCGTTAAAATCGGTTTTATCCTTGCCGGTTTCTGTAAAATATATATTTCCGTTATGAAATACTGCCCATTCTGTGCGATTAAATATTGTAGCACCCAACATTGTCGCTACCTCATGGGTACGTATCAGGGAACTCAAGTCCATAGGTAGTGGAAGCCATTTGCCACTTTTGCCATCTCCCGACTGCTGATATACGTATAATTGCCCTTCGGACAGGTCTTGAGGTCTTTTGGTTTTAAATAAATAAATATATCCCGGCGAAGAATCATCAGTAAGGAATACAGTACTGTCATTGAGCATGATACCGCCCTCATGTCCATATCGCCCCATGTTGTACAATTTCTGTACTGCCTTACCTGTCTGAGGATTTACTTCCACCATCCAGTCATAATTTTCGTATCTCTTGATAGATTGATTTATAGCTTTGCCATTGTGCATGGTGACCACAAAATCAGAGGTGTCACCTATGCCTTTTCCCCCATCAAAGATTTCGTTATTATTGTCATACATCCACTCCTCTGCGGTGAGTACCGTACCCCATGAGGTTTGGAAGCCACCGCAATTGGCAAAGGTGCCGCCTACCTTCTCAAAATCTACAGATCTATACTTGCCATTGACACTAGGGGCTACTGCCCATTTTCCTGATTTACTATCTTTATAAGCAGTGAATACGGTCATGCCACCACCGTCACCTTGCGCAATATTTCGCTGAATACTTTCGTGATTAATTATTACATAGCCACTATCGCTACGCCCATCTATAGGCACATAGCCGGTAAAGTCATTATCTACCTTGGCTACAGATAGTTCTCCTTTGGTATTCGTAACACCGTCATATCCTCCAATAAATAATATATCATATCGCAATGGCGATGGTGCTAATAATGGCGTGGAAGTAACGGCTGTGGAGTCTATCTGTGTAAATGGTTGTGCGTGAATATTTTGCGAAAGCAAATAAAAATACATTACAGTAATAAAATATCTATACATAATATACAAATATGCAAAATGTTGTTCAATTATTGCAAGCGAAATAAATCTTTAGCATTAGCAGTAGTGATAGCGGATATATCCGAAATATTTAAATCTTTGATTTCGGAAAGTCTTTTGGCAACTTCCAGCATGTACTTAGGTTCATTGCGTTTGCCTCTATAAGGAACAGGAGGGAGGAAAGGGGCATCAGTCTCCAATACTATAGCTTCCAATGGGATATTTGCAATAGCATCAGGCAGGGTAGATTTTTTGTAGGTGAGGACACCACCTATGCCTAATAGTAAGCCCAAATCTACTATGGTTTGCGCCTGTCGCTCATCACCCGAAAAACAATGAAATACACCACGCAATCCCGCAGAGCGGTATCCGCTTATGATGGCTATGGCATCGTCTATGGCATCACGTGTATGTATGACTATAGGTAAGTCCGATGCTAGAGCCCATTCTATCTGTATGCTGAAAGCATGTTTCTGTATCTCTATATGAGCTTTGTCCCAATAATAGTCAAGACCAATCTCCCCGATGGCTACTATTTTATTTCCAGAAAAATAAGCAGTGCTATTGTCTAAAATTTCTTTTAATATATTCAACTGATGTAGGTATCCATCCTTTACATCACAGGGGTGTAAGCCTATCATAGGCATACAAAATCCCGGATATTTTTTGCACACAGCTTGTATTTTTACAATACTTTCCACATCTATATTTGGTAGCAGTAGGGCAGAAAATCCCAATGTTTGTGCTTCCCGTATCACATCGTCTCTATCTTCATCGAAGCTGTCTAAGTATATATGTGTGTGTGTGTCTATCCATTTCATAGGGGAATATTTTGGATTACAAATGTAACCTTCTCTAAGCAAGTAGGGGTGTCATGCATGACGATGATAGAATTTGGTTTTAGATGCTTTTGTAGGGTCATCAGGCAGTCT
>JBGAWK010000021.1:0-37131 GCA_044227665.1 Chitinophagales bacterium | reverse complement strand
GAAATAATGTTTTTTAGTACTTAACTTCATAGTAAAGGCCTTTACTATGAAGTTAAGTACTAAAAAACATTATTTCAATGAGAAATATAGGCTCTAATCTCTTTCAATAATAGCAAGAAGACGATTTAGGTCTGCCTGGGAGTAGAAAGGAATAATAATTTCCCCTTTATCTTCTTTGGATTTTTTGAGTTTTACTTTAGTCTCAAAAATATCCATAAGTTTATTTTGTACCGTCTTGTATGCTGCTGGTAGCGGTGGGGAGTCATTGCGTTTATTTTCTTTAGAGCGTATGGTGCCTGTATTTAGCAGACGCACCATTTCTTCTGTCTTACGGACACTCAATCCTTTATTTTCTATTTCCTTAAAAACGTACAACTGCTTTTCTACTTCAGGGATGCCGATAATCGAACGGGCATGTCCCATGCTTATAAATCTAGCTTTTAGGGCTTGCTGAATTTCAGGAGGCAGTTTTAGCAGGCGCAGATAATTAGTTACCGTAGAGCGGTCTTTGCCCAGTCGGTCTCCAAGGCTCTCATGTGTAAGGGCGCAGTCGTCTATCAATCGTTTATAATTAATGGCTATTTCCATAGCATTAAGGTCTTCACGCTGAATATTTTCTATGAGTGCTATTTCTAAAGATTCTTGGTCATCTGCTATGCGTATATATGCGGGAATATCTTCCATTCCTGCCATCTTGGAGGCTCTAAGCCTACGCTCCCCAGCTATAAGTTGATATTTCTTGTCGCCTATCTTCCTCACGGTAATAGGCTGGATTACGCCATGAATACTTATAGACTTAGATAAGTCTCTCAGGGCCGTCTCATCAAAATCGGCACGTGGCTGAAAAGGATTTACCTCTATCTGCTCCAAGGGTATCTTAGGCACAGTATTGATAATGGAGTCTTCGTCGCTCTCATTTATTTTAAGAACTTCGGCATCCTCATCCATCACTGAAAGTAAGGCTCTAATACCCTTGCCTAGGGCTTCTTTACGCTTACTCATTATTGCCGAAAGTTATAATTTTTTCTTCTTCACTAATTTGGGTCATTCCATTGTTCTGAAGTATCTCTCGAGCAAGGTTCAAGTAATT
This sequence comes from Chitinophagales bacterium, assembly GCA_044227665.1. Taxonomy (GTDB): domain Bacteria; phylum Bacteroidota; class Bacteroidia; order Chitinophagales; family JADIYW01; genus JBGAWK01. The sequence continues at coordinate 36,041 of JBGAWK010000021.1, read as the reverse complement.
GACAGCTCCTTTGGACTCTGCATCATACATGACTACAGGTGTGCGCAAGCTCTGTGCCTCACCTAGTCTTGTATTTCTATGTATGATGGTGCGGAATACGCTGTCTTCAAATCTTCTTTTTACTTCTTGGACTACTTGATTGGAGAGATTCAATCGCTGGTCATACATGGTGAGTAGTATGCCTTCTACATCCAATGTTGTGTTAAGTCGTGATTGTACTATCTTTATGGTATTTAGTAGCTTGCCAAGACCTTCCAATGCAAAATATTCGCACTGTACTGGGATAATTACGGCATCTGATGCGGTAAGCGCATTTACCGTTATTAATCCCAATGATGGAGAACAGTCAATGATGATGAAATCATATTTTTCTTTAATGCCTTCTAGCATCATCTTCATAATCTTTTCTCTATTGGGATGGTTTATCAGTTCTATTTCTGCACCTACTAAATCTAAATGCGAAGGAAGAAGAAATAAATTTGGAGTATCTGTTTCTATGATGATGTCTTGCGCTTTGGCTTCATCTATAAGACATTCATATAGGCTCACCTTTATATTTTTGGGGTCTAAGCCACAGCCACTTGTACTATTGGCCTGTGGATCTGCATCTATAAGCAAGGTTTTGTATTCTAAGATGGCTAAACTTGCTGCTAGATTTATGGATGTAGTTGTCTTGCCCACACCGCCTTTCTGATTTGCTATACTGATAATTTTTCCCATGCTTGTTATAATGTTATTGATTGGTTTATGGTAGGTAGTATTAATTTTTTATTTGAAGATGCTGCCGATGCCAGAGCTTTTTCATGGTCTATTCTAATAAAGCCGAAGGTGTCAAAATGTACGCCTATAATAGTATTACACTGTACAAAATCTGCTGCGATGAGGGCATCATCTATACCCATAGTGAAATTATCTCCTATTGGCAACACACAAAAATCCAGTTTCATCCACTGTGGTATCAACTGCATATCCAAGGTGAGTGCGGTATCTCCCGAGTAATAGAAATTGCCCTCGTGTGTATGTACCAAAAATCCCATGGGATTGCCTCCATAAGAACCATCCGGCAATGCCGAAGAATGTACGGCATTTACACATTTGACAGTGCCAAAATCCAATGACACTTTGCCGCCGATGTTCATAGGATGCACATTTTCAATACCTTGTTTCACAAGCCATTCATACACTTCATAGATACATATCACTTTGGCCTTGGTGCGAGTGGCGATACTTACAGCATCTGCAAGGTGGTCGGCATGTGCATGGGAAATACAAATGTATTCGCACGTAATGTGTTCTATATCAACACTTTTTGCCAACTCATTAGGGGTAATGAAAGGATCGAAGAGTATGCTTGTACTTCCTGTTTTTATAGCGAAACATGCATGACCGTAATAGGTGAATTCCATCTCTATGTTTCACGCAAAGATATATGAATGACGGTGGCTCTATGTCAAAACTTTCTATTTATTTGCTCACAATAGATGTGGAAAATCCCTTACCCTATTGTCCATCAGATTTTTACAAAAAAATTGACATCAAATACTTGAAGAATATTTATCACAAAAGTTTTGAACGCTTTACTAAGTATGTCATTAGTACTTGTTCAAACCCCTTTTCTATATCTGCATCAATAAAATCTATATTATACTGTGCGCATTTTAGTGCCAGTTCATTGCGGTAGCGGTGTGCTGCTTCACTATATAGCTCTCTTACCCTTCCAGCATGTACTTTTTGCACTTGTCCTGTCTCTACATCTATAAATTTGTAAGGTCGGGAGGGGAAGTCTAAATCTAATTCCTGACGGGCATAGACTACATTGAAAAATATAACTTCGTGCTTATTGTGCTTCAAATGCTGGAATGCACTAAAAAGCTTTTCGCTATCTTCATTATTGCTGATGGCATCAGAAAATATTACAATCACAGACCGCATAGGCAGTGCATCTGCAACATGATGCAAGCTTTTTGACAAAGAGGTGTTAGGCTGTGGCTTCTGTTCTTTTAATATCTTATAGAGATAATTTTGCAGTAGCTTATGGTGCTGTAAGTTCACGCGGGCAGCAGTATGAAAGCGTATGTTTTCATCAAAGACCGTGAGTCCTACGGCATCTCTCTGTTTGCGTAGCATATACATCAGTGCTGCCGAGGATACCGAAGAAAATTCTATCTTATTATAGCCTTTAAATGTGTCATCATTAGGAAAATACATGGAAGCAGAAACATCTAAGACTATCTGACATCGCAAGTTGGTTTCTTCTTCAAATTTTTTCACGTACATCTTGTCAGTACGAGCATAGACTTTCCAATCTATATCCTTGATATTGTCACCAAGATTATGTAGCCTATGTTCTGCAAATTCTACAGAAAAACCGTGAAAAGGACTCTTGTGCAAGCCTATCATAAAGCCTTCCACCACCTGCCTTGCCAGCATGTCCAACTTGTCGAGTTGATAGAAAGATTCCTTTTGAAAATCAATATTCATGTTGTCAGCTTCTATTTTGCAACCAGCGACTATGCTGACTGAGGTTGCCAGGCTCTGTTACAAGATGCTCTTCATTGTGTCCATCATGTACTAATACTGCGGCAATTACTGCGGCTAAGGCTTCATTTTCGTCAAATACATTTGGATGGAAATATAAATCCACAAATTTGGTATTGAAATTTCCGGTAAGGAATGCCGAATGTTTCATCACAAATTCTCCAAAAGGCAAAGTGGTCTTTACACCTTTTATAGTATAGGTTTTTATGGCAAAAAGCATCTTTTGGATGGCATCAGCTCTATTTACTCCGTGAACTATTAGTTTCGACAACATAGGATCGTAATATATGGGAATGTCCATGCCTTGTTCTACCCCATCATCTACTCTGATAAACGAAGATTCCGGCAGCTTATATACATTTAGCTTGCCAATATCGGGTAGAAAATTATTTTCAGGATCTTCGGCATATACCCTCAGCTCTATAGCATGACCATTTATGGTAAGCTCTTCCTGCCGAAAGGATATAGGCAATCCTTCTGCTATCTGAATCTGCTCACGTACTAGATCTATGCCTGTAATCATCTCTGTGACAGGATGCTCTACCTGTAAGCGTGTATTCATCTCCAAAAAATAGAAATCGTGATTCGCATCCAAGATAAACTCTACGGTACCTGCGCCAGTATAATTCACAGATTGTGCCACTTTTACAGCCGCTTCGCCCATTTTCCTTCTTTTTTCGGGTGTAAGCACGCTGGAAGGAGCTTCTTCCACTACTTTCTGATGGCGTCGTTGGATACTACATTCCCGCTCAAAGAGATATACTATATTGCCACGTGTATCACCCAGTATTTGTATTTCTATATGTCGCGGAGAAGTAATATACTTTTCTACAAAAACACTGCCGTCGCCGAAAGCGGAGGTAGCCTCGCTTATAGCCAACTGCATCTGTTCTTCTAGTTCCTCGGGGTTTTCTACTATGCGCATACCTTTACCACCGCCGCCTGCCGATGCTTTTATGAGTACGGGATAACCTATAGTGGATGCAATCGCCGATGCCTCTTCTGCCGAAGTTACAGCCTTGTCCGTGCCAGGCACCATGGGTACATCAAATACGGACACAGCTTGCTTGGAGGCTAATTTTGATCCCATAATTTCAATAGCCTTAGAGGATGGTCCGATGAAGATGATGCCGGCAGCTATACAAGCTGCAGAAAATTGTGCATTCTCCGACAAGAACCCATATCCAGGATGTACGGCATCAGCACCAGATTTGATGGCTACATCTATTATTTTGTCTATTAGTAGATAGGAAGATTTGGATGGAGATGCTCCGATATGAAAAGCCTCATCGGCATACCTTACATGGGGAGCTTTTCTATCGGCATCGGAATACACTGCTACCGTTTTTATTCCCATCAACTTTGCTGTCTTCATCACGCGCAATGCTATTTCCCCTCTATTTGCTACTAGTATCTTGCTGATTTTTTTCTGCATATATGCAAAGGTAAGCGGTATTGACTAAAACGAAAATATTTATGGACTGAAATGTATTTTTTGATAAATTATAGATAAAAAAGGCCTTTCTATATCTATAAATTTTGTTAAGGTAATCATCGGGTATAGTTTTAGGCTTACCTTCGCAAGTTTGTAATCATGAGGGGAATATTTATAGGGGCTTTGTGGATAATTGCTGCTAATATGATGGCGCAAAAGGCTGTAATACAGTTTTCTGGCATTATAAAGGATTCTTTAAGCCAGTCTCCCATACCCTATTGCGCTGTCTATATCGAAAAGCAGTATAGAGGTACTTTTACCAATGCTGAGGGTTTTTATTCCTTTGTAGCTGCCAAAGGCGACACGGTGACCATACGCTCTCTAGGCTATATATCCCAAAAGATTGTGATACCACCTGCAATGGAAGGCAGTTCCTTATTTAAGGATATTACGCTCTCTAGGGAGGCATATCTTTTGGACGAAGTAGTGATATACCCACTACCGGCACCGCACCAATTGCGACAGGCTATCATAAATCTAGAAGTACCCAATGACTTGCAAGATTTGGCCATGCAAACGCTGTCCAATTCCCGCCTAGAGCCTTATCGCATGTCTATGCTGTATGATGGCAACGAAAACTTTGATCAGTATGCGAAAGCACAAGTAGCCAGCTATTATGCTCAGGGGCAGCAGAAGCCCCAAAATATTATGAACCCCTTTGCATGGGCAGATTTTATAAGTGCTTGGAAACGAGGTGACTACAGAAAAAAATAAATATACCTCAGACTGATGGCTGTTGGCGACTCTAGATCTCTCCCTTCGGTAGAGAGGTGAGGGCTTCGCTATCCAGTAGGGGATAAAATCCTACTATCCATAATGTTCAATACCAGGTACACTTTATCCCATACAAATAAAAAGTTTTGGCTCTTGGCACTAAGAATCTCAAGGCTCGTTATTCCAAACTTTTTCTTGAATAAATTAGCTATATTGTGTTACTTTGGGGTATGGAGACATGGTATCAATGGATGGAGAAGGATAAACTTTGGACGGAAGGTATCTGTTTTTCACTCGGAGAGAAAGGCTTTTTCGAGACTTTTAAATATTATAATAATATATTGTATTTCAAAAACTTACACTATAAAAGATTTAGTAAAACTTTAAATATATATCAGACTCAATCTGGCGTAGACTTTTTAGCTTTACTGAATGATACTGAAGTTTTTTTATGCAAATTGGGATTAATTGAAGCGAGGGTGAAAATAGTTTTTGCGCCTATGGAACAGGGAGACTTTTCTATTTTTATGCAATTGGGAAAGTTGCCTATTAGCCATTATGCTTCTACTATGGAACGATTGCGCCTAGGCGTCTATGATGCAGCATTTTTGGATTCTAATTCTGTTATCAAATATATATCGAGAGATTTTTATGCAAAAGCTATTAGATATGCCCATCTTCATCATTACGATGAAGTTATCTTATGCAATGCTTCCCAACATCTCATTGAAGGTACTATAAGTAACCTATTCTATTTCAAAGATGGTACAGTTTTTACTCCCTTACTTACGCATGAAGGTATTGAAGGGGTGATGAAATCGTATCTTTTGCAAGAGGCTAAAGGCTTGGGCTATACCATAATAGAAAAGGAAGTGTATATCCAAGATTTAGAAAGTGCTGATGAAATATTTTTAACTAATGTCGTCAGAGGGATACGTCCTGTTGCGACATTTATGGGTATTGAGAAGCCTATTGCAAGCACACTGCAGCTCATACAACAGTTATTTGGTCATAATACCACTTCTACATACGTATGAACGCCTTGCACATCTATAGGGGGATGTGTTTTTGTGATTTTAACGTGTACAGAATGTATGCGAGGAGATATCTCTTTTGTAGCCTTGGCTATGGCAAAGGCCGCATATTCCAAGAGCTGTATGGGCTTTTCCAAGATTTTACTACAAATTTGATGGCAGATTGCATAATCTACAGTGCCTTCCAATCTATCGTGGAGATATGCTTTTTCTCTCACATCTACGTCCATGTGGATGCTTATTTCTAAGTCATTGCCATTGGCACGTTCTTCTTCATATACGCCTAAGGGTGCGCTAAACTGCATTTTGGCTATGCCAATTTTCATTAGCATTTAGGCTAATTTAGGATATTCTAGTTGCAAATCTGTCAGCGCCTTATGTACAGCTTTGCTGATGAGGTATTCTTTATACCAGTTCTTGTCGGCAGGTATGACGTGCCACTCGGCATACTTACTGCAATTATCTATAGCGTCTTCGTAGGCTAGCATATACTCATCCCATAATTCCCGTTCTTTTAAGTCATCGGCATTATATTTCCACATCTTTTCGGGGTTGGTCTTACGCTCTTCGAGTCTTTCCAATTGCTCTTCTTTGGAAATATGTAGGTAGAACTTGAGTATCACAGTTCCATTTCTAGAAAGATGTTTTTCAAAGTCATTGATAGACTCTTTACGACGTTGTACCGTATCATTATCTATCCACTTGTGTACTCGCTGGATAAGAATATCCTCGTAATGCGATCGGTTGAATATATGTATCATCCCTTTATCTGGGCATACTTTATGAATACGCCAAAGAAAATCATGAGCAAATTCTTCTTCAGTAGGCTTTTTGAAACTGAATACTTTTACACCCATAGGATTTACATGTGTAAATACTTTTTTTACAGCACCATCTTTTCCTGAGCCATCCATGCCTTGCAAGATGATAAGTAGTCCGGATTTTTGAGAAGCATAAAGTCTATTTTGTAGTTCTGCAATTTCTTCTATGTACTTTTCCGTTTTTTCTTTACATGAATCTTTATCCAAATCCTTAGGCGGACAAGTGTCGAGGGTAGATAATTGAATATAGGGCATATTACAGTTTTTAAAAAGTTACATAATGAATTTTTTCAGATGCATAATCTTGGTCAAATATAGTCAATAAGGACTGATATGCAAATGCATCCTGTACCCAGTCTTTTTCCCCTACATTTATGATTACAATGGTAGGGTGGTGGCTCTGCTTGAAATAGTTGAAATACATTTTTTCTATGCGGTTGAGGTAGGGTTTTTGGATGCCCTGCTCGAAGGGGCGACCCCTCTTCTTTATGTTTCTCATAAGAATTTCAGTATCTACGTGGAGGTAGTAGATAATCTCAGGCTTTAATATTTTTTTCTCTATATGTTTAAAAAAACTGTGGTAGAGCTTATAATCCTGACTGCTGAGGTTCATTTTTGCAAAAAGCAGACTTTTTGTAAACATATAGTCCGATACCGTAAAATTATTGAATAGGGTAGGCTCTGCCATAATTTTCAACATCTGCTGGTAGCGTTCCAGCAGGAATGCCATCTCTGTCTGTAGGGCATATTTTTCGGGATGCTGATAGAACTTAGGTAGAAATGGATTGTCGTCATAGGCTTCCAGTAGCAGCCTGCCGTTGTGCGTCTCGGACAATAAGCGTGCTAAGGTAGTCTTGCCTGAGCCTATATTTCCTTCTATGGTAATGAATTTGTTCTGCAAAGTATGATTTCGCTGCAAATATCTGTGTTATAACAATACATAAGTGATTTTATTATAAAAATATAGCTATTTTCTATCACTTAAAGTATGTAAAAAAGCTATAATAGCTTGTGTTTCATCCACAGACAAATGTAGAGCTTCCTCGGACAGTGTCTGATTGGGGTTGTTCAAGCCCATACCTTTGGCCCCCCCTTTATCGTAGAAGGTCAATATTTGTTCCAATGTGGCAAAAGCACCATTGTGCATGTATGGAGCTGTCAGCGAAATATTTCTCAAATTCGATACTTTGAACTGCCCTTTGAAATACTCATTTTTTGTAAAGTTATAAACCCCGTCATCACTATCTATGATAGGGTGGAGGGTGTCGAAATTTGCCCATACACCTATATTTTCGGCTTCGGTTTCTGTATAATGAGGGGGACGCAATCCCCCAAAATGTGGCGGAAAGTGACAGGTGCCGCAGCCTGCCTTGCCCATAAATAGGTTGTAGCCTTTGTAGGCATCATCGCTGATAGTAGCTTCTTCACGCATATAGCTGTCAAATTCACTATTGAAACTGCCAAGACTTCGTACATAAGCTGCCAGAGCTTTATTGACCGTAAATATTTGTATTGCATTATTACCATACTCGGGAAAGAGTGACGAAAACTGAGAAATGTATTGTGATTTCTTGGCAATATTTTGTAATAGTGCTGTATAGCTGGTATTAAATTCTTTCTTATTAACAATTACATGGGAAAGTTGATCTTCGAGACTTGCCGCACTCAAGTCATAGAGTAGCGCAGATTGATATGCAGCATAGCGTACAGTAGGCGTATTTCTGTCCAAAAATGAATTTTCGGTATTGCTGATACTCTTAGCCAAGCCATCTGTAAATGCTTGTTCAGGTTTGTGGCAACTAGAACAAGATAGCTTAGCAGTAGAAGAAAGTATAGAATCAGAAAATAATTGCCGACCTAGCTGTATGAGTTCTTTAGAAGGTATTTCACCCTCTACTTGATTGTAATAGCCTTTAGCAGCATAAAAATTTGAATTTAGAAAAAGGCTGTCATATAGCGAATGGCTATGGAAATTAATAGGTGAATAATAGGGTTTAGCGTTTTCTGTGTTGAGAGAAATAAGTATCTTTCTTAGAGGCTGTAAGCCTAATTTAGTGATTTTTAATCTGTCAATTTCCGAAAAAGGAGATTGCAGTTCTTTGGTAAGGAAACATTCGATTTGCTTTAGTTCTTTTTTTATTTTTTTTGTTAAAAGAATATCATCCCCGAGAAGGGATATATAGTCATAAATCACCCTAATACTTTGTGATTGTTCTGTGGCCACATATTTTTTATTTATTCTGTCAAATCCAGATAATCCTAATGTTTCTATATAGATGGTTTGCAGATATAGAGATTTAATTACATCAGAAATGGAGACAGAGGCACTTTGGATTGACGATTTCCAAAGATGGATTTGATAGGTGAGGGAATGGCAAATTTCTAATATTTCGGTGTAGGGAATGGAGTCTCCAGTAATCTTTTGTTCTATGACCTGAAGTCCTTCCGGAGTAGTAAGCCTATAACCGGGAATCTGTTTGTCCAAACGCATGATAGGAGCTCCATTGAAATATTCATAGCGGTCAGCGTCATAGTAGAGAAGGAATGGCTCTATTCTTTTGAATATTTTACATAAAGTATAAAATGATATTGCAATATGTCCTTCAGATTCATGTTTTTCAATTTTATTTTCAAATAAAGTAAGTTGGGATTCAAATGCCGAGATATCCTTGAGCATCTTTTTGTGCAAATTATCCATAGATGAAGGTTTTTGAGCAGAAAGTATGATATAGAATCCAATTAATACTATAAGGGATAGAATGCTACCGAATTTCACAGATACTAAAGTAAGGAGAAGTGGCTAAATATGACAAATAATTCGCTTATATTCTACTAAAAGTTAAAAGCGAAAGCAGATTATTCTAGTGGATTTGGCATGTGCTTCATAGGAGGGTTGCCTTTCGATTCAGAACCTTTTGAAATCAAAACTATCAAAAGATATTACAAGAAGTTAAATTACGTATGTTCTACTTTATAAAATAAATCACCTAAATTTATGTAAAAAAAATGTCACAAGATATATATTATGTAGATGCATTTACGGATAAGGTATTTGGAGGCAATCCCGCCGCAGTAGTCCCTTTGGTTCAATGGTTGCCTGAAGCACTAATGCAGAAGATTGCAGCTGAGAATAACCTTAGCGAGACCGTATTTTTTGTTCCACAGGATGATGGCTATGCCATACGCTGGTTTACCCCTACCACCGAGATTAATTTGTGTGGACATGCTACCTTAGCCAGTGCGTATGTGTTATGGGAAATATTGGAGCATGGTGGTTTAGAAATTTTATTTTATAGCAAATCAGGAATATTGAAAGTGGATAAGGATGGTGACAAAATGAGATTGGATTTTCCAGAAATCACTATGGAAGAAGTTTCGGACTACACAGCTATTAGAGCGTTATTGCCCAACGGAATAGAACAAGTGTTTGCAACGCCCCATAAGTATGTAGTAGTCATGGAAAGTGTAGATGCCATATTGCAAATTTCTACAGGTGTTTTTAAGATAGATAATATAGACAAGGATGTAATTGTGACTGCGAAAGGCGAAGGTAATGTGGACTTTGTATCTAGGTTTTTTGCGCCACATGTAGGTATTGCAGAAGATCCCGTTACGGGTTCTGCCCATTGTGTATTAGTACCCTATTGGGCTAATATATTGCAGAAAAATCTTCTATACGCAGAGCAACTGTCAGCACGTAAAGGTAAATTATGGTGTGCCTCTATGGGAGACAGAGTACTCATGAGTGGATATGCTCGCTTGTATATGCAGGGCGTATTGTCGGAAGAAGTTCTAATTGCCTAAGGAAACGATAATCTCAAAATGTTCCTTACTTACCGGCATCACAGAAAGACGGCTATGCCTGATCAGTAATAGGCCTTCTAAGGAAGGCGTGGACTTTATGCTATCCAAGCTTACAGGATGGTGTAATAGCGTATGGGGTGCAACATCTACACATACCCATCTTGTATCGTCGGTAGTAGGGTCGGGGTAGGGCAGAGAGACTACCTCAGCAATACCTACCACAGATTTTTCACTCACACTGTGATAAAAAAGACAAAAATCTCCGGGGTGCATGGCGGCAAGGTTATTTCGTGCCTGATAGTTACGCACGCCATCCCAATGTTCTCTACCTTTCTTTTCCAAATCAAAATAAGAAAAAGTCTCAGGTTCGCTCTTTATAAGCCAGTATTGCATAGTCAAGAATTATGGATTGCCAAATTGCTCAATACCTGTGAGTTGTAAGGATATTTCCCACAGTTTTTTGGCATTTTCAAGATTTGAAGCTGCCGCAGAAAGTGACGAAGGCTTATATTTGGCATAGTATTTCCCTGTCACGCCTTCTACTTCTGGAGATGTAGCCAAATAAATGGAGGTCTTAGCACCATCGGCAGAGGATATGAGAACAAGTCCACCAAAATAGGTTACTAGCTTGCCAAATAAATTGTCGTTGTTTTTGCCAAAGTTGCTATTTACACCGCCAGGATGCAAGGCATTTGCCGTAATATTCGTATTTTTTAACTGTAAAGCCAACTCTTTGGTAAATAAGATATTACATAGCTTACTTAGTCCATAAGTACGCATGGAACTGAAAGATTTTTCAGCGTTCAGATTTTTCCAATCCAATTGCGCAAATCTATGTGCTACGGAAGCCACATTCACTATTCTAGCCTTAGGAGCTTTTTTGAGGTAAGGCATAAGATAGTGTGTGGTCAGAAAATAGCCTAAGTGATTGATGCCAAACATACTTTCAAAGCCGTCCGTAGTCATCTCTTTTTTTTCTGCAATAAATCCGGCGTTATTAATTAATACATCTAGTTTGTCGAATTTTTTGCCGAAGGCTACAGCCATGTTTCGTATAGATTCTTGTGAAGATACATCTACTTCTATGGTGCTCACGTTATTGAGACCAGTTTCTGCATTGATATCATCACATACTGCTTGAGCTTTCTGAAGATTGCGACAGGCCATCACTACGGTAGCTCCCATCTTGGCTATTGCTCTTGCCGTTTCCTTGCCTATGCCAGAATTTGCACCGGTGATTAAGTATATTTTATTTTCCATTTTTTATCTAAAAGCGAACTTCATTTTATAATCTACACTTACAATACCCTTGCTGATTTTTTGCAACTTAGGCTGTAAGAGTTTCTTTTTCAGTGACTTGAGATGGTCAATAAAGAGTCTTCCTTCAATGTGGTCATATTCATGCTGAATGACACGGGCATTTAGGCTGTCAAAAGTTTCGGTATGTTCTACGAAGTTTTCGTCGTAGTACTTCATAGTTATAGTCTCGGGGCGGAATACTTCTTCACGGATACCCGGGATGCTGAGACAGCCTTCCTCAAAGCCCCAAGGTGTACCACTGTATTCTATGATTTCAGCATTGATAAATACTTTGCGGAATCCTTTGAAGGTGGTATCTTTTTTCTTCTTTTCTTCAAAGGGAATGGTGTCAATAATAAATAAGCGTATAGGCACAGCTATCTGTGGGGCAGCGAGACCTACACCTTCTGCTTTGTACATCGTTTGCCACATATTGTCTATCAGAAGGGATAGACCTTCGTAGTCCGTACTGATATCCTTACATTTTTGCCGTAAGACGGTATCTCCGTATGCCACTATGGGTAATAACATCGCTGTAAAGTTAAATCCTTAATGCGGGCTTTCCAAATACGTCTGTAAGATTAGCGTAGCACTAATGGCATCAAGGCGACCTTTTTCTTGCCGTTTTTTCTTGCCAATGCCACTTTCTATAAGTGTATTTTGCGCTATCTTGCTGGTGAGCCGTTCGTCTATATATTTTATTAGGATGGAAGGATATAGCTGCTGTAATCTGTCGCCAAATTTATGTACTATCTCCGTAGTGGTACTCATTTCATAATTTAGCCTGCGAGGCTCGCCGATGACGATACATTCTACAATTTCTTTTTTTATCAATTGGGACAAAAATGTAAATATAGTCGCACTATCTTGGAAGCCCAAAGGTGAGGCTATAATCTTGAGATCGTCAGTAATGGCGATACCACAGCGTTTCATCCCAAAGTCTATGGCTATAATTTTTCCCATGGAAGGAGTGCGCTTATCATTATCAACCCAAATATAACACTACCTATACCATTAGTAGTAAAAAATGCCAAATCTATCTTTTCTAATCCATAGCGACGGACAATGTAGTGCTGGTATAGCAGTAGAGATAGAAAAAATAATATCCCTGCATACTTCCAAAGATGACCGCCACTAAGCACTACCGCCATGCTCAGCAGCAAGAAACTCAGGGTATGTAATATGCGAGAGATAAGCAATGCTTTCTTGTATCCGTAAGTCGAAGGAATAGAATATAAATTTTGGCTTTTATCGAAATTTTCATCTTGAAGTGCATAGATGATGTCAAATCCCGCCACCCACAGCATTACTGCAAAACCATATAGTACTGGAATGATATGGAACTTTCCCGTAACAGCAAGATAAGCACCCACTGGTGCCAAGCCTAAGCCTATACCCAGTATGACATGACACAGATAGGTGAACCTTTTGGTATAGGAATACCCTAAAATTACAGCTAAAGCTATAGGGGAGAGGTAAAAACACAAAGGATTAATATAGTAAGTACACAAGACAAATAAAAGGGTGTTGAGGATGACGAAAGCCATAGCACTGCGAGCGGAAACTATGCCCGAAGGTATTTCACGTATGAGCGTGCGAGGATTTTTGGCATCAATATTTCTATCCAGATAGCGGTTGAAAGCCATGGCAGCATTGCGGGCAGCAACCATACAGATGACTACCATCAGCAGCTTAAGCTGCCATCGCGATACTTCAAAATTCTGATGATACATCCCTAGCACAAAACCTATCATCGCAAAGGGCATAGCAAAAAGTGTATGACTGAATTTTACTAGCGACAGGTAGGCATTCATATCTCTATAACAAAAAATATGCAGGCAAAGTTAGAGATAGCGTTATTTTGAAATGATTAAGAATTTAAAAAAATGTGTATAGGCTTATATCCCTATTGCGTATCGGAATCTTCTGTAGGTGTTGTTACAGGTTCTTCATATTTTTTTATATCTATAGATAAAATATGTGGTGTACAACTGCCACTTACAATATTACTTTCTACCAATGTAATGGTATCACCTATTTTTAAGTTCCCCAGTTTGTTTTTTTCTAAATAATAATTATTGAGTGCGTGGTAATACATAAGGGTGTCCTCATTGCGAAAGGCAAAATTGTACAATTCTAGGTCATAGCTGTCGCTGCCGAAAGCAATAATGTCTTTTATAATTATAGGGTAGTAGGTATATTCATATCCACAAGGCCCTCCTGCAATGTCTGTGTCATTGAAGCTGCTTTTTCTAGATAATAGTATGATTAGTAGCATTGCTACAGAAGTAGTAAGGGATAGTATCAATACCTTTTTTCTATTCATAAAACTGAGGTTAGCACAAGGTAAGGAATAAATTATATAGCCTGACTGAATTGTGGTGTTTCTTTTTTCTTTTGGTCTTGTAACATACGCTTGTCGAAAAGAGTACACACATTGCGGAGAAAACTCCAGCCCAAAGGAGTGAGTTGTAGGGAATGGTTATCAAACAATATCAGACCATCATCTTTTAAGGCTTGTAAACGCTCCCTATCTGGAATGGTATCGCTGCTAGGTGTGCGCTCCCAAGATGTCTCTCCTTTACAGGCGATATTCAAAATATGGTGGCGGAAGTTTATGTCTTCGTCTGTAAGATTTATTCCTCTGTGAATAGGTAATATACCTTTGTTTAGGGCCTCATAGTATTCTTCTACAGTTTTATAATTTTGGCGGTAGCCATAATATACGTCACTAATTGCGGAAACACCCAGACCTATCAAAACATCTGTGGACAGTGTAGTGTAGCCCATAAAGTTGCGATGCAGTGTTCCGTTGCGCTTGCACTCCAACATGGCATCACCGTGAAGCGCAAAATGATCCATGCCCACATCTTCGTAGCCTGCCGCCAACAGCAATTCTTTCCCTAGAGCATATAGTGTATATTTGTCTTTGCCTTTAGGGAGGTCATTTTCGTCATAGGCACGCTGGGATTTTTTCGTCCAAGGTACGTGTGCATAGCTATAATACGCTATGCGATCTGGCATGAGCGTAATTACAGAAGATATAGTTTCGCGTATAGTATCTATTGTTTGGAAAGGAAGTCCATAGATAAGGTCAAAATTTACGGAGGTATAGCCTATATCCCTCGCCCACTGAGATACTTGCTTTGTTTTTTCAAAAGGTTGAATCCTATTGATGGCTGTCTGGACTTTTATATTCATATCCTGTACCCCAAAACTCACACGACGGCTGCCCACCTCATACAGTGCCTGCAAATGCGCGTAGGTGGTATTGTTGGGATGTCCTTCAAAGCTGAGTTCAAATGCTTCGCCTATAGTGACATCTTTTTTTATATGTAGAATAAGAGACTTCAAGTTTTCGGGGCTGAAGAAAGTAGGAGTGCCTCCTCCCAAATGTATTTCTTGTATCCTCAGCTTATTGCCAAATATCTTTTTGTAGGCTTCCCATTCTTTGAATAATGCTTCTAAATATACCGATTCTACATTGTGATTCTTTGTGATGCGCTTATTACAGCCACAGTACGTACATAGCTGCTCACAAAAGGGCAAGTGTATATACAGGCTCACGCCTCTATCCGTTTGGCCATTATGTATGGCTTTAAAAATCTGCTCTTGCCAGTCCTTTTCATCTAGCATATTGTCCTGCCAGTAAGGTACGGTAGGATAGCTGGTATATCTAGGGATGGGAATATTGTATTTTTCTATGAGTGTGTAATCCGCCATAGTACAAAGGTACGTTTTTATATAAATGTTGAGGCGCACCGAAGGTGCGCCTCAATAGAAATACAGAGAAATGACACGAATTTTACTTACATCTCAAGGACTTCCAAGAGGATACTTACACTTACTGCATCACCAATTTCTGTTGCCAAATATCTGATATATTATTATCTGGGATATCAAATAGCTCATTTTATGCTAATTTTTGGATTATCTAGCTGTTTGCAATAGTAAGGTTATAAAGTAATATCAGGATAAAAAAAGCATCTGTACTACAGATGCTTTTTGGTGATCCCGGAGAGAGTCGAACTCCCAACCTTCTGATCCGTAGTCAGATGCTCTATCCAATTAAGCTACGGGACCAATAAATTGAGCGGCGAAGATAAAGATAATTTTGCTTGCTATACATCTTTGGCTACATTATTTTTTTGTTGTTATCGGTACGAAATTTGTGCTATGTACATGGCTTCAATATGAAGATTATGTATTACTTTTATATTTAAATTTTTTCTACATGCGTGTAAAAATGACTTTTGTACTTGTAGCTATGCTATATACTATCACTGTAAATGCTCAGAATGACAATCCTAAAAATACCAACTTCTTGGATATGTTTGAACAATTCATGGAATCGCAATCTTCCGTAAAATATGAAGACAGCTATACATTTAGTCAGAAAGTGAGGATGAAATTTACGGATACCAATAAGGGTAAGTCCAAGACGAATTTCACAACTTACTATGTGGGTAAAGAGTCTTTGATGATGGATATCGTAGATGAAAATTCAAATGTAATCATAGATACTAAAAATAAGTCTCTGATTACCCTCGATGAAAAAAATAAAAAAGCTTCAGCATTGAGTACGGCTTTTTCCGACAATATGGTAAAAAACTATATGAACAAGCAGACCACAGACCCTGCAAAAGAAAGTAATGTAAAAGTGAGCAAAACCGGCAATACACGAACTATTTTGGGCTATACCTGCTATGAATATCTCATCACAGATACAGATAGGAAATATGAGACCCGTATGTGGGTAAGCGATAGTCAAGTGATGAACTTCATGGACATCATTGGGCAGAATGCGGCATCGCTAAAGATAAAACCTCCGGCAAAATATCAGGGTATTACAGGGTCGGTACTGGCATCGTCAGGTAAAAACCTTGACACCGGAGATGGATTTGAAATGGAGGTTGTAGAAATTTTAAATACTCCTACCACAAAGCAAATTTCCGACTACACTATGGAAAGCATCATGAAAGGCAGCAAATAGCCATTCTACGCTGATATAGATTTCATTCTTACCAATAGCCTGCTGAAAGCTGTTACCATGTCTTGCGGAGAGGAAATAATTTGGTATTGATTGTCTCCGAACATTCGCGGCAAATACAGCTTGGCTATAGCCTCTATGGCATATACATGGGTATGAATGTTTTGCTGAGCCATTTCCTTGAGTGCATGACGCACATCATGGATGCCATATTGCCCCTCGTAGCGGTCGTAATCATTGGGCTTGCCGTCGGTGAGCATTATGAGCCACCTATGGGTATAGGGACGGCGGCTTAGAAGTTGCTCAGCATGACGCAATGCTGTGCCTATGCGTGTATAGCCTTGAGCGTGAAGAGCTCCTATTTTTAGGCTGCCTTTATGCCATGGCTCATCAAAGTCCTTGATCGTTTGAAATACAGCCTGGTTGCGTGTATGGGAGTGAAAGCCTGCCACTGCGAAGTCAATGGCATTGTCTGCCAAAATCTCTCCTAGTAGTATGGCTGCTTCTTTTTCCATGTCCAAAATCTTCTTGCCTTGTACATATCCGTCGCTGGATAAGCTCTGGTCCAGTAGTATCAATACGGAGAGTTCTTTTTGTAGTTTCTTTTTTTCAATATAAATATTTTCGCTTGGTGAAGTGCCTGCCTGTAGGTCTGTGAAATAGCCTATGGCAGCATCTATGTCTATGTCTTCGCCGTCATATTTCCCCTTTTTTTGCTCCAAGCGATTATGGATATTTGCCAACATCTTCTTGAGGACTATAAGCATACTGTGGTAGTGCTGTATCACTTGCTGATAGTAGGCTGGGAAGGTATCTGTAATATATTCGGGATATAGGGTGCAAAATCCTTCTTTGTAGATTTTCTTTTTATAGTCCCATTCTGGATAGGCTATCGCGCTAACTTTATGTTCATGTGCCTTGCTTTCAGAGATAGACATATTCTCCTGAAACTCTGTGGCATATACAGAATGGGTGGGGTCATCTACGCGAACGGTGAGGTTAAGGGAGAGTTCATCCAAAGCATTTTCATGGGCTTTGAGGTCATCGTCGCCATCAAAATCGCGCCAAGTGCCGGAGAATTCATCAGCGGTTTCTACTTTCTCAAAGTTGTGCGTGAGTACATAGTCCTCTTGTGCTTTTTTATCTATAGTGATGCTTTTGATGTATTCTATGGCTTTGGCTTTGAGGATGGTCTGAATGTCGTCGCTATGAGCATGTCTGTGGTTGATATGTTCTAAGTTAGTAGCTGCGGGTATAGGCATTTCATCTGTCATCCATTTTCCATATAGCCAAAATGAGGGTTTTTCGCTATGGGGTATAGCTGTAAGCGGAAACTTTAGTATTAATTCTTCATGCCACGGCTCTATAAATGGGAACTCTTGATAGAGTAATCTCAATACCTGAGGGGCAAATTCTTCTGCTATTGTGAGACTTTCTATATCGCTATGAAGGGCATTATCTTTCCAGTTGTACCCCAATTTCTTCTGAGCATACATATATAATATACGAAAAACGTAGTACTGTATATTTTCTTCTTGTGTAGGGAAAAAAGAACTGTGGGCAGGGAGGAAAAAGGCTTCATTTTTATAGCCTCCTTGTTTTTCTGCTTCATATATGTCAATATTTTGTTCACAAAGAGCGGATGCCAAAATTTGAATCTTAAACTTTATATCATCAAGATATGCAGTATGTTCGGCAATATTTTTATTTTTCTTACGGGTTTTAAAATATTGCGCAATTTTGCCGAATAGCAGCTCATCCAAAGCCATGCCTCATAGATATAGATTACATAAATCGCATAGTGCATCTATCGTATCGTCCTCATCAGAAAGAGGTTCTACTATTGCTATTTTTGCCGACAGTCGCTTAGGCAAGCCACTATGGATGAGCTTTGCAGCATTCACCAATAGTCTTGTGGAAACAGTCTCTGCCAGTCCCAATTCTTTCAATGCTCTAATTTTATGCGCTATTTTTACGAGTTGTTCTGCATCACCCTTGTTGACGGAAGTTTCATTTGCTATGATTTCCGATTCTATATCGGTAGTAGGGTAGTGGAAGCTTATGGCAGAAAATCTTTGTCGGGTAGAAGGCTTGAGTTCCTTGAATCCTCGCTGGTAGCCGGGGTTGAAAGAAGCTACAAGCATAAAATCTTCATGTGCCTTAATGGTAGTTCCTAGTTTGTCTATATATAATTCACGCCTATGGTCTGTGAGGGAATGTATGGCTACAATTACGTCGGGACGAGCTTCTGCCACCTCATCCAAGTATAGTATGCTGCCAGATTTTACTGCCATAGTCATAGGTCCATCTATCCATACGGTCTCTGCGCCTTTTATCATAAATCTGCCTATCAGGTCGGTGGCGGAAGTCTCTTCATGGCAACTTACAGTAATAAGAGGCCTGTGTAGTTGTGCTGCCATGTATTCCACAAAACGCGATTTTCCGGTACCTGTGGGTCCCTTGAGTAGTATAGGTATCTTATTCGTATAGGCGTGGTCGAAGATATCTACTTCTTTGCCTATTGCTTTATAGTATATAGATTTTGGAAGCATATTAGTGTAGTAAGCCTATGTATTTTTTAGGATTGTTTGGACGTACAATAAGCATGAGATAAGCCCAGTTTTGGCAGGATTTTGCGTTGCTGACGCTGTGAAGGTAGTCCAGAGATGGGGTGTTGAAATATTGGCTGTAGCCCAACTGCATAGAGAAAGATTTATTGAAAGTATATCCTGCGGTAAAATCTAATTCTTGCCCTAAGTTCTTTTTCATTGTTTGTGTCGTTTGTTTGTTATATATATCTGCATAAGCCAAAAATGCATGTGTGTTTAAAGATATAAAGGCTTTCTTATTAATGGTATATTTCATTAGAAAATATATATCGTGGAGGCCTACGGAATTTTCATGTCTTCCTCCTACATAATACATGTCCATAAAGCCATTATGGGCATGATTGGTGCCATACATAGGACTGAAAGATTTATTTATAGCCTCAGCATTATTGGTGGGAGTGCCACTCAATATTTCAGCACCTGTAGTAAGCTGTAAACTGTTTTTTATTGAATCGCTGAATGGGATATTCTGAGATATTTGTATGCTGGCGTCGTAGCCTCTCATTGCATTGCCTTTTACGTCTTTACCACTTTGGTAATAGAAGAATCCGGATAAGGTTGTATTTTTCTTTTTGTAGGAGAGGTTAGATATGCCAAAAGTTTGTGTGTATCTTACTTTTTTGTCTTTAATATTTCCTACGGAATCAAAAGAGGCATATTGCTTGCCATTATTCCAGAAAAGTGTGGCTACGGCAAAATCTTTGGCTTTATACTCGTAGCGCATAAATTGTGCCGTCTTATATTGATTTTGTGTTGCGAAAAAATTGCCACTTAGTGCTTGCCCATCTTGGTTGAAGCCGCCACCAAAATGCAGTTTGTGTTTTTTCTTCTCAAATTTTACTAAGGCAAAATCATGGCTTCGACCTTGTAATGCCCAGTCTAAGTTGCCAAGAAATCGTGCGTTGTCATAGTTGAGTTCTTGCCTCCCCAGTTTTACAGACCAAGAACTGTCTATTTGGAATTGTGCGTAACCTTCATACAGGGAGAAATAACCATCTACTGTCTTAATTTGTGGGGCACTTCCCCATGTACGGATATCTTGTAAGGATATATAGAGCTGGATTTTGTCAAAATTATATCCACCTTCGAGACGTAGTCTTTGCGCTATGAATGCTGCGGGGTCTTGGGTTTTTGTAATAATTTTATTGTATCCATTTCTAAATTCTGCCCTTTGGATTAGCTGGCCATTGAAAGAAAATTGTGCAAATGTAAGATGCATGAACAACATGACCATGCTTACTGATATAGCTTTTTTCATGATAAATAATTTATGATTAAATGATTGAATTTCTTGTATTTATTCTCACTGTGTAAGGATGTCGCTATACGTTGTTTGCTACCACTATCTACACTTTCCATGATATAAAGAATATTCAAAATTAGGATTAAATATAAATAGGATAAAAATATCCGAATTAAGTTAAAATTAAATATTATACGCTTATTTTACGTTAAATTCATGAAGCCAAAGTTGGTATAATCTTAGATATTCCAGCACTTTACGTGCTTCCATTTCAGATAATTTTACGTTGCAATCCTCTAGTTTATATTTTTTGTCTAAGAGGTGTGCCGTAGCTTCTTTATTTTGCATGATTTCAGCATTCATCAAAAAATTCATAGTCCATTCTGGCTTTCTTCGAGATAGAATATCTGAGAGGTCAGGTCCTTTACTTTGGTATTCCATAGTGTGGCAAGAAATGCAATTTTTGTCAAATAGATATTTACCTTCCATAGCAATAGAATCATTAATAGTGCCAAGTTCAAGGGATTTTATACTTCCTATTCCATTAGGGATTTCTTTTAGGGCTGTCTTACATGAAACGAGTAATAGGCTAAATACTATTGTAATCGTATGGTAATAGTATTTCATAAACGCTGTATTTCAAATTTTGGATACCCTTTTTGCCCTGCGTTGTTATAGAAGTCTATAAATCTAATTTTGTAATATTTGGTATCTGTAGCTTTTATAAGGAAGCTTTTTTGGGCATCTATAGTGAAAGAATTGTCGCTGCTATTGCGAATCTTCCAGTCATAACCTATTTCATCCCATACATTGGTAAAACTATATTGTAGGGTGTCTTGAAGCATGATAGAAGTAAATTTTCCTTCATTATCTTCGGCTGCGATAACACCACTATATTTATTAGTCAGAACTTGTGTGAGTACGAATGGCAATGGCAAATTGTCAAACTTATGGTGATGATTGGTGAATAGCAAATCCCAATCATTTTTAGGGGGCTCTAAGTCTAAAATTTTACCTCCATCGGAGAAGCTTAGAAAAACAAAATTTTTGTCGAATTTTTTTGGGATAATGAGCGTAGTGGCATTGACGCTGTCTTTTGGACAGAATGAAACGGAATACTGTGTTTCATCTACAAATGAAATCTTCATTTTTTCGTAGCCGATAAATTTTCCTTCATCATCGTACTGCCTATTAATGAGAAAAAGCGAGTTTTTTCCCCGCCAGTCACCGATTGCTGTGCTGTCTAAATTTCCGTTCGGATTATCCCATGACCAAGAAATATCTGAAACTTCGGGGATGTGGCTTAGGGGCTTGTCACCTAAGTTCACTGCCAACATGCCCAATGCATTATTAAGTAAGATATGGAAGCCTTCAGGAGAACTCTCAAACGCTATATCCCAATCAAATTTTGTATTTGACTGAATGATAGTATTTGTCTTACAATCGTAATATACCTGATATAAGTAGGGAAAGCCTATTTCTATAGTTACTGTTTCTATGTTGCCCGGTATAGGAGAGGGTAGGGGGTGCTCTTCACGAAGACAGCTCCAACATAATAATATTCCGACAATATATTTAATGCTTTTCATCCTCTATATTCTAAAGATTAAAGATGTAAAAAAGCTTCTTCCCCACTGTACATTCAGTGTAGTAGCATCACTCTGATTAGAAACTCCGTAGATATCGCCGACGAAATTTACTTGTCGGGAATGGGTGAGATTTTTTACGCCAAGGATTCCTTGTAATTTGTCATTTAAAAAATAAATATTCATACTGATGTCCAAAATATGGTATGCTCCTATACTGCTATTGATTAGAGCCTGATTGTCTGTAATATAATAGCTTTTTACTTTGCCATTGTATTTGTAATCAATATCCAAGGATGTCTTCCACTTAGCATAAGTAATACGGGTCTCTGTAGTAAATGTATGATTATAGAAAGCCTTATTATGGGCTATATAATCATCGAAGGTGGCGTTTCTTGTAGCATTACAATTATAAGCTATTTGTGCTTTTATAAAATCGTAGCGGTAATTGTACATAATATTGAGACCATATACGGTATAATTGTCGCTATTAAAATATTTCCAATCAATTGGTGAAATTTGCTGTAGAGCTATTCTGTTCTTTATATTAGCATAGTACAATTTGTAGCTTACATTTAAGATGTGTTTGCGCCAAGACTTATCTATATCTATATTACACTGTAAATGATGGGAATATTCAGGTTTTAGGGCTGTATTTCCGTATAGATTTATAGTAGAATTATAGTGAAATTCTAAGTATAGTTCTTTAAGCTCGGGCGCACGAAATCCTCTGGCATAGCTGAATTTTATATCTACATCCTTTGAAGGCTTCATAAGGATATGTAAGGATGGTGTCATCGAAAATTGATATGCTGAATTATAAGATATGCGCAATGCGGGTTTTAATGTGATATAGTGTATAGGTCTGTAATCGGCACTGGCAAGCAGGGATATGTCATACAAAGATTGTCTATTGTTGAATATGCGCTGTGCTGATATGAAATCTGACTTTATTTCTCCTCCAATTTGATAACTTATGTTGCTGCTATCTTTCTTTTGCGTAAAAATTCCTCTTGCAAGTAGGGCGTGATAGCGTGTGGTGTCCTGATCGCTTTCGCCATCAGTAGGGTAATAAGATAGGGTGGTGAGGTCTTTGTAATAGATATTACGTATTCTGCCAAAGTAGGAGTAAGATATAGTGCCATCCATATAATGCGTAGGAGAAACTTTGCCGGTAAGTAACACTTTGCCGGTATATCGGCTAGTCTGGTAGTAGGTGTCAAAAGCAGTAGTAAGATATGGAGGATTGGGATTGCCCCGAGAGGTCATTTTCTCGTAGAAAATATCATTAATAAAGGATAATTGTAAAAGGTGTATAGCGCGCGTGTACATGAGCGTGCCAAAACTCTGTTCTCTAGGTTTCCATGTCTTGAATCGGGAAGTGTCGGGGCTGGAATATCCATCGAAATAGTGTTTTCCTATGCTTACCTTGCATTGGTTTTTCTTCCATCTAAAACCTACGGTGCCATCCACATTATATTGACCTATACTTTCATAATAGGCTTTTATGTATGCCGTCCATTTCTGTATTTGATATTTTTTTGTAATTATATTTATTGTGCCTCCCAAGGCATTTGTGCCATAAGTTACAGATGATGGTCCGTCAATAACTTCGATACGATCTATATTTGAAGTGAGAATTTGAGACAAATCTATGTTGCCATTAAGGCGACCTTCTACGGGGACGCCGTCAATAAGTAGCTTTATATGATTGCCAGAAAGTCCGTTCATCATTATTGCTGTCTCATTTACGTGGCCGTTGTTTGTTCTGAATGACAGCTCTCTATTCAGTGCCTCTCCTATATGTACTATAGCTTTACTATCTATAGTTTTGCCATCTATACGTTTTACGTCAAAGACAGATTCTTTCAATTCTATGGGTAAAAATGTGCCTGTAACAATTACTTCGTCTAGTGTGTAAGTGTATGATTTTAAATATATTATACTTTTATTTGTCGGTAAATCATAGAGTGTTATGCTTTCATATCCCAAATAGGATATTTTAATTTTAAGTGGTATAATGTCAAGGATATTGAAAACACCTTCGTTATTGGTAGTAGTGTATGTCTCCACGGTGTCATGTGGGGACTTGAGATAGGTTATTTGTATTTCTGCAAAAGGCAAAACTTCATTTGTGACCGAATCTTTGACAATATAGGATTCTGCAAAGGTATTTGTTGCCCACAATAGGATAATTATATATGTCAAAGATTTACGAAGCATATTATTGCTTGATAAAAGTATGGTGCACTATGCCCAATTCTGTTGGTAGGTATAGAATGTAAGTTCCTAAAGGAAGGTTTGTGATATTAATTTGCTGCTGCTGTATGCCTGTATTGAGATATAGTGTGGCTTCCATCAGTTGCTGCCCGCTCATATCGGAAATGTAGTATTTGGTGCTGCTGCTTTCTGGCATATCTATCAATAAGTTGAGATAATTATGTGATGGATTGGGGTAGATGGCAGAAGAAATTTTTACCTCCTGAATCTTTATACTATTGGTGATGATTTTTTCTTTGTAAAAGGAGGTTATACCATTGCTTTGACCACCAAAACCTGTAAATACTATTCTGTAAAATGAAGTACTATCATAGTTATATATAAAGTAAGCTATAGAGTCATATACTACCCAACCTGTTGCAGAACTAAATCTTTTCCATTCTCTACCTATATTGCTGATATTTTGGGTGAAAGCCGTCTGTGGATGAGTGCTCATCATTGCTGAAGTAGAATCTGGTTCATTACTTTTCGCTGACCATATTTTTTTATTAGAAAAAACACTACTTACAGATACGTAGGTGCCGGGAGGATTTACATAATCGGTATGTTTATGGAAGGTAATATCCCAACTATTGTTTGCAGGCTCTCTATCTATGAGTATATGGTCGGTAAGGGAATAATAAATGAAGTTTCTTTGAGGATAGGTGGTCTTCGCAAAAGTTACCGTATGTAGGTCACTGCCATCAAGATTGGCATATCGGAATTCCCATACGCCTGATTTTAGGCTTACTATCCATAATTTTTTGAAAGTATTATTAAGTTGAATAAGATATAGAGAGTCTCCAAAAGTCCAAAAGTTATTGGAGGGGTTGAGTATGCCCCATCCCATATCGAAAGTGCCTGCTGCCCCTCTATATGTATTGAAGGCACCATTAGTCCATGTCGTATCTGAGTTGAGGTATCTATTCCATGTTTTATAATGGGTAGTGTCAAATGATGTCCATCCTGATGTGTCAAAAGGACAGGCATATAGGATTGCAGTAGCTTCATTCAATAGTATGGCGCTGCCCGCAGCTCCTGTGCCGGCAGTAGAGAATGCAATATGCCAATTCTCATTATTTACTGCAGCTATAGTGCCATTGTCGAGACTATAAAATACTTGATCCGTATATTGAGCTTTCATGACGGTAGAATCTACTGTGCTTTCTGCGGAAAGATTTATGTAGATGAGGAGTATAAAGAATAATGTAATATTTTTTTTCATTTTATAATAATAAGGACTTTAAATAGTTGTGGGGCGGCATGAAATGCCGCCCCACAATGACCACAAAAAAACTATCAATATATATCGTGTGTAGTATTATACACATTGAATTTACCTGTAGGATTTTCTACCCAATCGCCCTGAATTTTCTGTTTTAAAGTCAGGGTCTTGTCATCGTATATGAGTATAGCACTAGCTTTTCCCATAAATACGGATATCCATAATTCATCACCGTTCTGGTTGTATTCCATGTGTACCATTCTGCCGTTTACGCCTTCAGGCATTTTTATCGTTTTTACATATTCTAAAGTTTGTACATCGAAAACATCTACTGCGGAATGTAAGGTAGAGTCTGGATTTAGAGTTCTATCCACCCATATATGATTAGATTTTGGATGTGATTTTACAAACAACGCACCACCGCCGTTGCCGGGAGCTTTAAGTTCTTTCACTACTGTCCATTGTCCGGGACCTTTATCCGTTTTAATACAGGAAATTTTATTTTCTCCCAAGTGGCTAGTAAGCCATAGGTTGCCTAATTTGTTTTTGATATTGGCACCTCTACCAGGGTGAGGTTTTATGCCGGTCTCAACTATAGCTTCCAATTTTTTGTTGGGAACATCTATCACCACAACTTTATTGCTTGCATTGGCAGCCACCAAGAAGTATTTGCCTGTAGCATCCCAGCCTCCATCGTGCAGGAAGCGTGCGGAAGGAATCTGTGTAGATTGAGGCTTCTTGGGATTGGTATAATCTACCAACCATACCATGCCTGTTTCTTTCACATTTACTACCCATAATGGATCGGTGTGTGAGGCTACTATAGAGGCTACACGAGCTTCTTCTATAAATTCTTTCTCGCCATCGCAAGCATTACCTGAAGTTTTAGTGACACTTAGCGGCTCTAGAGTAAGTGCATCGAAGATAACAAAGTGGCTAGGATTATATCCCCCACAAATAAGGTATTTGTCAGTAAAGTCGCCTTTAGATCCTTTGTATTTACTTACTTCTACAGAGCGTGCGTCAAAGCTGGCTCTCACTTCTGCTACAATCTTAGGTTCTTTGTAGTAGGTGTCTATCATGGTAATTCTTCCATCCCTACCTATAGAATATATATATCTTCCGGATGCAGATGTACGTAAGATGTGTACGGCAAATCCTGTTTTCAATACTGCCAATTTTTCTTTAGTATCTCCATCTATAACCGCAACTTTTCCAGCGTCACGCATTATTACACCAAAGTAGTTGTTGATATTTCTGTTATGCATAGGTTTTGTTGGGCGGTCTGCAACAGGAACTATCACTTTCCATGTAGCTTTGATGTCTGCCATCTCAAAAGGTGGTACTGGTGGTGGAGGCTCTTGCAAGAATTTTATCATCAAGTCTATATCTTCCTTAGAAAGTATTCCTTTCCATTCTGGCATACCCCCTGGAGTACCATTTTCTATAAAGGCACGTAATCCCGCTTCGCCCAAGGCTTTGGTAGCTGGATATTTCTCGTCGCCATCAGGGAGTAGGGAGGGCCCTGTGGCTCCTTTTCTTTGTGAGCCGTGACAGCCTGCACATTTATCGAAATAAATTTCTGAGGCTCTTGTCATTTCATCGGCACTCAAAGCACCAGATGCAGCCATCTGCATGGAGGATTTTTTTTCTTCTTTTTTCTGTTTACATGCATTAAAATATGCTACTATTGAACATAGCATAGCTAATGTCATGAGGACTTTAATTTTTTTCATGACTTAAATATTTATATTAAAATTTTGTTTGAGCTTATTTTTCTGCTCTGATTTTTGCTACCATATCAGGAGTTATGACAGTGCCATTATTTCCCCATTGGCTATATACGTAAGTAAGCACATCGGCTACTTCTTGGTCATTCAGCGGCTGTGGAGTCATAGTGCCATTGAATTTTGCACCGTTGACAGTAATTTCCCCATTTAGCCCATGTACGACAGCAGAAATAGCTTTATTTACATCGCCATTGAGGTAGTCGGAACCTGCTAAGGGAGGAAATGCGTTAGGAATACCTTTGCCATCTGCCTGATGGCAAGCTACACATATCTTTTGATAATTGGCTTCTCCTGCACCACCTGTACTTGTAGCAGCTTGTGGTTCTTCTACCATACTTTGTGGTGGCTCAGCAGAGGCTGAATTTTCTTCGCTTTTTTTGTTGCTACATGCCATTATTAACAATGCTGCAACTGCACTAATTAAGATTTTGATTTTCATGTTGTATTATTTAATATGTTTAATAATTATTGTTGTGTTGTTTCTAATGCCTCATCATTAGGTAAGCCGTATTGTATGAATTCGTATATAAATAAGGAGATTCCGGCAGTAAACATGGTAGCGCATATTATTAATATGCCAAAGTGTACTTGTATTTCGCGCTGAACTTCGCCAAAGTCTAATCCCATTATTCTCTCTAAATATACCTGTGCTACACCTGCTACACCGAAGGCTACTGTCATCCCCAACATACCTATGTTGGAGAGCCAAAATGCTAAAGTGCCTCTTCCTGAATCATAGAACTTTCTGCCTGTAAGGTTGGGCATGGTATAGCTGATTATGGCAAGTACAATCATGCCATAAGCACCCCAGAATGCCAAGTGTCCGTGCATGGCTGTTACTAAAGTGCCATGGGTATATAGATTTACCTGTGGCAAGGTATGTGCCATCCCTAGCAGTCCTGCACCTACGAAAGATACGATAGCTGTGCCAAGAGTCCAGCTTAGTGCTATCTTATTTGGATGTTTCTTTTCACCTTTGCGATACATGGCTACGGCAAATAATGCCATTCCTAAGAATGCCAAGGGTTCTAAGGCAGAGAATATTCCACCTATCATAAGCCAATATTTTGGCGCACCAATATAATAGTAGTGATGTCCCGTACCCAATATGCCTGATATAAATGTGAGACCTACGATGACATACAACCATTTTTCTATCACCTCACGATCTACACCTGTAATTTTGATAAGTAAAAAGGCTAGAATACCACCCATAATAAGTTCCCATACACCTTCTACCCAAAGATGCACTACCCACCATCTGAAGAAAGAATCCATAGTTTGATTGTCGAACCATATCATCCCCGGCAGATAGAGTACAGCCGCAAAGAGTAAGCCCATAGATAATACCAATGAGGTAGTGGTGCGTTTTTTTCCTTTAAATAAAGTTGCTAAAATTATGCCTAAGAAGGTGAGTACATTTACCACTACCAGCCAGTCCAAGGGACGAGGTATCTCTAAGAATTTTCTGCCTTCCCAATAATTGAGATGGTAGCCTATAATGGCTATTACGCCCACTACGGCTAAAGATATTAATTGCACATAGGCTAATTTTACGCTCACTAATTCATTCTCTGCTTCTTCGGGTATGATATAGTATGCGGCACCCATAAATCCTGACAATAGCCATACAACGAGAAGATTGGTATGTACTGCACGTGCAGTATTGAACGGAATTACCGTATGTAATACATCATAGCCCATGTGTGCAAATCCCATGATAAAACCATAAATGATTTGAAGAGAAAGTAACAACATAGATAAGGCAAAAAACCAATAGGCTACTTTTTGTGATTTATATTTCATGACTTAATTATTTAGTGTTTATTGTTGAATTATACTTAGGCTTTGCAGGAAACCCATTTAAGTCTGTCTCGTTGATCCATTTGAAGAAAGCAACCATATCATTGGCTTCTTGTTCGGAGAATCCATAAGCTACCATCTTGCGTTGTCGTGGCGACCACGGCGTTTTAGACATTAATACGGCCTTGATATAGGCTTCTCTTCTTCGTTCATATACTTTGGTGAGTTCTGGTGCATAGTAGGCACCTTCACCCAAGATGGTGTGACAGCCCATGCAGTTGTTAGCTTCCCAAATTTTCTTCCCAGCTACTACCTGTGGCGTGAGATTTTGGGAATTGGTGTTTTTGGGTACTTCCTTGCTGAGGGTATGCCACGACAATGCAATAAATACTGCAAAGCTGAGAATCGTTCCTCCAAGAAAAAATGCCCGTGCCTGACTTTTTGATAACATAATTTTTAGTTTTATAATTAATTAATAAGATATTTTTGTCTGATTTTGTTTTGCTAAATTTATTATTTATAAAGCTTATTTTAGTCTCTTTTTCGTTAAAAAATTATTTTAATATGGCGTTTTTAGTTTTTATGTCTCTAGCCATTTCTTCAATAGTAGTGTTATGTATCAGTAAGAGTAAACTTTCTCTAACAGGCTTGTATTTATAGTGTACAGAGCAAGGGTTTTCGTGAGAACATTGTGGCAGACCCAAAAAACATCTGTGTGCGAGTTCATCACCATCTAGCGCAAAAACTATTTCAGACAACTTAGTGTTCTTACGTTTTTCTTCAGATATTTCAAAGCCACCATTCAATCCCTTTATTGATTCTACAATATTTGCTTTGGCTAATTTCTGTAAGATTTTGGCAGTAAAAGCTTCTGGCGAATCAATTTCTTTGGTAATATACTTCAAGCTAGTACGCTTTCCTGACATGGATTGAAGTGCGATGTATATCGTAGCTTTTACGCCATATTCACAAGTCTTAGATAACATACTTCAAATATAGTTAACAAAGTTAATATATAAAAAAGGATAAAATTGTCCTATTATTGTTTTTTTAATGTTAAATCGTATTCAAATGCATATAATCAGTCACTTGATATTGCTAAGTCTCTTAGTTTCCTGTCAATCTCCCCCAAAGGATATTCATAATAGCACATATCCTATACTTCCCAAGGATGGAGCGGAGGCAATACAGTATCTTAAAGAAGGAAACGTAAGATTCTTAGAAGACAGTATGGTAAATGTGGATTATCCGCAACAGATAAAGAATACTAGTATAGTCCAGCATCCTTATGCATTTATCCTTTCATGTATAGATGCTCGTGTTCCTCCAGAGATCATATTTGACCAAGGAATAGGTAATATTTTCGTAGCTAGAGTTGCGGGAAATATTCATGATGATTATATTTTAGGAAGTATGGAATATGCTGTTGCTGCAAAACATTGTAAACTCATAGTCGTGATGGGACATAGTAATTGTGGAGCTGTAAAGGGTGCTATGAATAATATACAAATGGGACACCTTACAGCTATAGCCAATCAGATAAAGCCGTCACTGGATGAAGATGGATTAGTAAGGTCATTCTACGAAGAACATACTGATGAAATGACGAGAAATAATGTAGTACAAACTATAAAAGATATTATGGTGGAAAGCACCATACTCAAAAAGCATATAGAAAGCAAGGAATTAAGGATTGCGGCTGCTTTCTATAATACGAATAGCGGGAGAGTGGACTTCTTCGATTATGAATGATGTAAGGAGGGGGTTAGTTTGATTTCAATTCATCTAAGATTGTATTTAAATCATAATTTTTTAGACGGTTGTCCATTCTGCTTAATTGATAATTGCTGTTAGTCCAACTCATAGGATATGTTTCTTCTCTAAGATTACAATCGCCATAGTTTTTTGAAGAATAAAGACTAATGGCGTAATTATTAGTTTTTTTGAAATTCTGATTTATATATTGTGTTAATTCCTCATTGCCAAAGCTTGTATTAGCATTTTGAATGCCAATCAAGGTTACAAATGGAGACAAAAGGTCATTCTCTATGGGGTGTAAACTTTTGCTTGCTTCGGGACTATTTTCGCCATTATGTATAGAAAAAATCTTAATTTGTAGTTTTTTTAAAATTTCAGGTTTGTTTTTTAGATAGGAATATACTTCTGTGATAAAGCTTTGGATTGTATTGGCTCCAGAGTTGTCAAAATAGCCACCATCCACAAAATAATAATATTTCCCTTCTTTAGACACTACACTTCCGGCAGGAGAAATGTACGGAAATCTTGCACTAAGCATGGTAGCAGTAGATAGACTCATCGTGAGGTTGCAAGGTAGTAAGTTCAATACATTGACCCTTTGCTTATCGCTTAAGATGATATTACTAACATAAGCAGGCGTTCCGTTTTTCATATTTGTGACATTGATAAAAAATGCGGGTAGCATTCCTGTATTTGAAAATAATGAATCGAACGGTGCTGCAAATTGTTTTTCTATAACGTTATCCTTTAATTCAGAATACTCAAAAGATAATTCTGTAGCCCGAGCTCTATCATAGAATGTATTGCCAAAAATATACTTGGCATAGTCCATGGAAAGAAATCTTGCTATGGTATAGCTTAAAAAGTCTTTTTTGCAGAAAGCATCTGAATAATTTTTACAATTTATAGAGGCCCCGGTTTTTTCTTTGTGCGACAGAAGACTGTAAAATATAGAATTTCCTAGTGAGCCTCCAGATGCTCCGGCAATGGCGAGTATATGTTTGCTGAAGTTTCCCGAAGTAGAATCTTCTAATTTTGATAGCACCTTTGATACCCATGCAGCAGAACGAGCACCTCCACCGTCGCTAAGAACGATATAGGCTACATAATTACTGTCTTTATCCAAATTATTCCGGGCTTCCAGCCATCTATCAATAAATTCGGGCACAGAATTCCTTACACTATTATAAGCCGGCTCACTATATTTTAATGTATTTATCTGATGCATATCTTTATGGCTAGTGCCGATAATTAGTGCCAGAATAATGAGGAGGATATTAATATTAAATCCTATGCGCTTGGATACTACTGCAAGGAAGTTGAAAGTTCCAATCAGGATAGTAAAAGAAATTATTGTAACAGCCAAAGGCCCTACGGATACTGCAAATTTTAGAGATAAAATTATGACTAAATAGCAGATGAATATCAAAGAGGACAAGATATTGAAAAAGAAGAAGAAATATTTTTCTCTATTTGTACAGACATCAATAGCTGTCATTGACTTAAAAAAAGATGCATTTTTATCAATAAGGAAAGAAAAATTATAAGGAATAATACGAGATATCCATGTGATTCTATTTCGGTTATTTATTATATAAATGACATAGGTGTATAGCACAAAGACATTTATTGCCAAAAAGAACAATCTAAATTTTGTTTTAAAATTAAATATATAAATACTTGATAAAAAACATATTAAAACAAGCGTAAAGAGTAGTGATACAATATATATAGGTCTAAGCTTTGGTCTTATTATGCCAAAATATTCATATAGTATAGATAAAAGTATGAATAATAGAATAGTGAATATATGAAATGGGTAATTGAAGCTAAGCGTTAAAAGACGGGTAATAAACAAAGAAGCACCCAAGTTGAGTAATATACTAGGTATATATTTATTAATAGGGTTTATAAATTCTGAAAGTGCGTTTAGATGGGCACTATACCACACTACAATAATCCAAAAAATAAACGCTATTAGCGTGAAGCCATATTTCAATTGGTTTTCACAGGCAATAATAAGAACATCTTTCCCATTATCTGTGAATAACAAAATATTTACTAATGCGAGCAGTATTACAGAAGAAAGATGATGAAAAATAGCGTCTAAAAACTTCTTTATCATATCATTAACTATTGGCAGCATAAATAAAAATATGCGTATAATTTTGATCATTACAAATAATATTGTACTAAAATAAAAATTATATTTTACTTCCAAACGCTTACCAATAATTATTTTTGTTTATGCATATTCACTGTTTTCAGCATATTCCGTATGAAGGATTGGGCGTAATAAAGACGTGGTGTGATGTACAAGGCTATAAGATTAGCTATACCAGATTTTTTACAGAGTATAAATTTCCTGAATTAGAAGATATAGATATGCTCATCATTATGGGTGGACCTATGGGCGTATATGATGAAAAACAATTTCCTTGGCTTATTGATGAAAAATTATTTATCAAAAATGCCCTCGATAATGGGAAGAAAATTTTGGGTATATGCTTGGGGGCTCAATTATTGGCAGGGGTATTGGGTGCAAAGGTATTTGTAAATAAAGAAAAGGAAATAGGGTGGTTTCCCATCCAGTATTCCGATGAAGCTATAGACTTGGACTTCTGCTCAGCATCGGGAGGTGAAGATGTAGTGTTTCATTGGCATGGGGATGCCTTTGAGTTGCCGCCAAATGCACAATCTATAGGGAAGAGTGCTGCCACGGATTGTCAGGGATTTATTTACGGCGATAGGGTAGTGGCATTGCAATATCATTTGGAAATGGATAAAAACTCTGTTTTGGAGCTTCTACATTACGGTAAGGATGAATTATTGCGAGGAAAATATATACAAAGTGAGAAAGATATTAGAGAAGCATATTCATACTTTGAGTATTGCCATTCTGCTCTGCATAAGATTTTAGACTATTTGGCATCATAAAGAAAAGGTATTTACTATTTTTGCAAATAATATGAAAATCAATCTTTTGGCATTTGCTGCACATCCCGATGATGTGGAGTTGTCATGTTCAGGTACGATGTACAAGCATAGACAGATGGGGTACACCACTGGCGTGATAGACCTTACTAGAGGGGAAATGGGCACACGTGGCGATGCAGAAAGTAGAAATTCCGAAGCCAATGTCGCTGCTGACATACTCCAACTTTCAGTACGTGAAAATCTGGACTTAGGAGATGGTTTTTTTGAGATTAATGAACTATCGTTACTAAAAGTCATAAGCGCTATACGAAGATATCAGCCAGATATTATTCTATGCAATGCAGAGAGTGATAGACATCCCGATCACGGCAGAGGAGGGGACTTAGTGCAGAGGGCATCATTTCTGAGTGGTTTGAAAAAAATAGTAACTTTAGATAACGGTGTACAGCAAAGTCCTTGGCGACCCCAAGCCCTATATCGTTATATTCAAGACAACTATATAACTCCAGACTTGGTAGTAGATATATCATCATACTACCATATACACCAAAAGTCTATATTGGCATATCACTCACAGTTTTATGATGAAAATTCCTTAGAACCCGATACCCCTATAAGCACAAAAGATTTCTTAGTATTCAATGAAGCAAGATGTAGAGAAATGGGCAGACAAATTGGCGTTACTTATGGGGAAGGTTTTACTAAATGCAGGTATTTAGGTGTAGATAACCTCTTTGATTTACGCTAGAAAGCAGCCTATTCCGTAAATTCCAAGGAGGTACCAAAAGTTTCTTTGATAAAGAAAGTAGCGATAAGCCCTATGCCTATGAAAAATACGCCTGTAATAAGCACACCCTGAATATAATTGCTGAATGTGGCGGCAAAAAAGCTTACCATAATATCTACTAAGTAAACAGAACCCCGTACTACATTCGGCGCAGTAGTAGCTACTGTAGAGCGTAGATTTGTGCCAAACTGCTCCGCTGATGCCGTAATGAATACAGCCCAATAGCCTGTACTGAAGCCTATGATTGCACAACATATATATCCAGCGGTAAGACTGGTATGTCCCCAATTTAAATATATGAATATAGCTGTAATTATCAAGAGGATAAAGGCGCCTATAGCCATCTTCCTACTTTTTAGCCATTGGCTGAGAGCACCACTACAGATATCCCCTACACATAGACCTATATAGTTGAACATGATGGCATATTTGGGACTTATTACTTCTTCCATGCCCATAGCCTGACTCATCTCCTTGGAGAAAAATATGAAGGAATGTATAGTAAACCATATAGGCATCCCTATTGCCAGCACCAGTAAGTATTTTCTCAGTAATTTTCCTTTAGAAATGAGATAAAGAAAATCGCCTCTTTTCACTTCTTGATGTACTATCTGCTTATACATGCCCGATTCATGCACGCCTATGCGCAGCACCAATAATCCCAATCCCATAATGCCTCCTATAAGATAGGAATGTCGCCATGGAAACCTTGCCGCCATCAGGGAAGCAACCACGGCACCCAGCACGCCTATACTTGCTACGAGCATAGTACCCATACCTCTCTTTTCTTTGCTCATAGTTTCGGCTACCAGCGTAATGCCGGCACCGAGTTCTCCAGCAAGACCTACGCCAGCGATGAACCTTAATATTTTATATTGCTCTATCGTCTGTACGTAGCCGTTGAGTATATTCGCAAGTGAATACATGATGATAGAGCCAAATAGGACAGAAAGCCTTCCTTTTTTGTCTCCGATAATTCCCCAAATAAATCCACCTATCATCATGCCTATCATCTGATAGTTGAGCAAGGACTTTCCTATGGTACCTATGGCCAAATCGTCGGTGATGCCCAAACTTTTGAGGCTGTCTATGCGCACTACGCCGAAGAGTACTAAGTCGTAAACATCTACAAAATAACCCAATGCGGCTACCAGTATCAGAAGATTTACATTCTTGGTGACTATATGCTCTTGATTTGCCATAATTTACAGTATTATCAATAACGAAATATACTTATTTTTCAAAGATATATTAAAAAAATAGCTATATGCAATTGTAACGCAAATATAGGGAATAATATTTTTTTATGGTGTATAAAAATAGTTGGGGCGGTCTTTCAGACCGCCCCA
>JBGAWK010000020.1:0-37360 GCA_044227665.1 Chitinophagales bacterium | reverse complement strand
ATGGATTTTTGAATCAAAAATCTTTTAAAGGCAAATTAAATGTAAATGACCCTAATGTAAAGTTGGACTTCGATGGATATGCAGATTTCAGGGATGCGAAAAATCCACATTTCAACTTTTATACCCATATAAGGCAAGCAGACCTATATACGCTGAATCTTGTCAAGCAACCCTTGAAAGTATCTTTGGAAGGCGACTTTCGTTTTGATGGCATAAAGCCCAATGACATCACGGGCAGGGGTGATATTAGCAAGATAGTGGTAGAGGACGACAGCAATAGCTATGCTTTTGACAATATATTGCTATGCATGGATAAGTTTGGGGAAGAGAAGCAATATCTTATTCAGTCTGAAGAAATAAATGCCGACATCAGAGGCGTATTCGACATCACTACTGTTGCGCAGGCTGTACAAAAATATGTATCAGAATATACTACACTTATAAAAGAGCCCAAGCTACCCAAAAATATGTCGTGGCAGCGACTAGACTCTATATCCAATAACCTAAAAGCCGATATATATATAAATAAAGAATTTTCACTGCTAAAAATGTTTGTACCAAAGGCACAGCTTTTGTCCGATATATTTGTGAATGCAAATTTTAATGCCCAAAAACGGGCATTATATGTTGATGTAAAAACAGACTCCTTTGCTTACGACAAAATAAAATTATATGCACTAGGCTTACAACTCAATGATGGCAAAGGCGACAGAAACCTCTATTTAGATGGTAGTGTATCGAGATTGCAGTCAGGGAAGACAGTAATTAGCGATATAATACTGAAAAATAAAATTAATATTCAAAAACAAGAACTTTATGCCAAGATAAACCCCGATACCGCTAAGAATGCCTTTGAGCTATACTCGGATGTGAAGTTTGTCAATAAAGACATCGTATTTAATTTTAATGATGCAAAGCTGAAAATAAACAATAAGTTCTGGACTTTGCCCACAGACAACGAACTGATAATCAGAGATTCTATTTTTATTACAAAAAATATTGTTCTCGCCCAAGGAATCCAAAAAATTACAGTCCGTGATGGCGAAAACTCGTTGCGAAATGCAGGACTTACATTGGATTATATCAATATTCCAGACCTTGTTCAACTAGTAGATACCACAGGCTTGGTAAAAAGAGGATTGCTGAATGGAAGGGTAAATGTCAAGAATGTAAATGATAAGTTGGCGGTAGATGGGGAAATTGTTATAAATAACTTGCAAATAGCAGACATCTATGTGGACTTCATAGGCTTGGACGCTGCTTATTCTGCCAAAAACAACCTGGTATATTATAGCGGCAAATTTGATGACCCCAATTATGATCTGACCTTAGAAGGAACTTATGATCTCTCTAAAGGCATCTCCAGCCCATTAAAAGCTGATATGGATATCAGCAAATTAAGCCTTTCATTTTTAGCACTTCCACAAATTTTAGGTAAAGAAATCTCTAATCTCAAAGCACTAACTTCTGGAAAAATCAGCATTTCCGGATCTCCCAAACAGCCTATATTAAATGGAGATATACGTACTATAGATACTTCATCTGTCCGTGTGAATTACCTCGGCATGGACATCTCCTTTGCCGATGAGGAAATAAAGCTGAGTAAAAACAAAATAGACCTCAATACCATTACACTATATGATAAATATGGCAATGACGCTTTACTGACAGCAGTACTTCAGCATGACTATTTCAAAACATGGGACTTGGATGTGCAAATCAATACACCTAAGTTTAATTTCATGAATACTACGTATAAGGATAACAAAGATTTTTGGGGCATAGTAAATGCATCGGGACTAGTTACTATCAAAGGGCCTACTGATAAGTTGGCATTAGATATTAATGCGACAACACTACCCAATACAGTCTTCAATATCAATACCTCAAATAATACAGATGATAAAACAGTAGAATTTATAAAATATATTAATAAAAAAGATACAGTTATAAAAAGAGATTTAGATGTCAAGCGAAAAGGAAAAATGACCCTAAATATGGATTTGGTAGCAACACCAGATGCCCAGTTGAACTTATATTTAGATTATGCTAAAAATGATGTTATAAAAGCCCGAGGTAATGCCTTACTACAATTAGAGATAGCCGACAAGATGCTGATGTCTGGAGATTTTATTGCCGAAGACGGAGAGTATCTTTTCTCACAGCAAGACCTGATAAATAAAAAATTCAAGATACGCAAAGGCAGTAAAATTCATTGGGGCGGTGGCGATGTGATGGATGCCGACATGGATGTAGATGCTGTACTTAGCGTAAAAGCCAATATGAGGAGCATCGTAGATTCCACATCTACCCTTTACAATGCAAAAGTGCCCTTGGATGCAGTCGTAAATATTGGAGGCAAGCTCAATGATACCAAGATACAGTTTAGGATAGAGCCAGCACAGGGTGCTTCTACGGACTTGGGAGAATTAAATTCATTGCTATTAGAGCTTAATTCCAATGAAGGCAAGAGAAATCAGCAATTCTTCTGGTTGCTGATGACAGGAGGCTTTCAGAATATTTATAACTTAGGCACTAGCGGTGTTTTTGCGGGTCTTGCTTTTAATACAATGTCGGATTTCATTTCCAATAAAATTAATAACAATATCAATGACCTCATTTCGGTACTTATTCCGGGTGCAGAAATCAATCTACAAGTGGGATTGGACGCGACCAGCTTGTTGCTCACGCAGAAGCTCTTCAACGACAGATTGATAATCAATATCGGAGGTAATGTGCAGTATGGCAATACTGGCGTGTCGCAAAATAATTCCGGCATAGCAGGAGATTTTGAAATTCAATACCTCATCAATCAGGAAGGTAATCTCAAATTCAATACCTATTCCAAGTACAATAATAATAATGTAGTACAGATAGACCAGTCAAAAATCAGAGCAGGCGTAGGCATATCTTACGAAAAAGAATTCAACAGAGCGGGAGAAAACCTCAAAAAGAAACGTAAAAATAACGAAAAAAAAGAGTCGAATCCCAACGAAAATATGCCCCTATTGCCAGACAATAAAGAAGATTAGCCTTCAAAAATCAAGCTGAACATAAATGTACGAGGATACAAATTTTGTATAGTTCGAGAGAAAATTAAATTTGAATCTCTAGCGTGTACATTGAGTACGGAGTTGGAAACTTTGAACTCCGGAGAAAGTATAAATAGCGGGAAATGCAATTCTACCCCTACGCCATAATCTACGGCAAAGTCATGGCGTGATAGCTTTACCAAGTTTTCGGCACGGCGAGCTTTGGAATTAGCAGCAAGGTCAAAGCCATACCTTCCACCAGCAAAGCAATATAGTTTAAAGTCTTTGATAGGATCAGACTTTAATTTGAGGTTGAAAGGGGTTTGCCAAAATATGGATTCTATTTTCTTCTGAACGGGTGAGAGATTTTGAACATAACTATAAGTAAGATTGCGTTCCTGAAAAGATACGCCCGGACATATCCTAAACTCTAAATTCTTATTGATATGCAAAGAAGCTAAGATGCCTAGGTCAAAGCCTATCTTACTCTTAGAGTCTATACCGTTAATAGAATCATTACGTACAAAATCATCACTATACCTGATTTTGAAGTCTGTAATATTTACACCCATGATGATGCCAAAATGAAATTTCCTTCTACGGAATTTATAGTCATTTTCCTCTACATTGTGCTGAGCCCATGAAGACTGTAAACAAAAGATGCCTATTACTACTAATGCGTAGCGATATATAGTGTGCTTATGCCGAAAGTTAAAGTTATGCATTCTACTGATTTAAAACCGTTTTGCAATAGTACCTGTTTCATGGCATCTCCGGAGGGAAATGCCTTCACCGACTCTGGAAGATAGGTATATGCCCGTGCGTCTTTCGATATCCATTTGCCTACTATTGGTAAAACGTTACAAAAATAAAAATAGTATAGCCAACGAATAATCACATGCTGTGGATTACTGAATTCCAAGATAAAAAGTTTACCCTCCAGCTTCAGTACGCGACGCATTTCTCTAAGTCCTAAATCCAGATTTTCGAAATTGCGAACACCAAATGCTACCATTACAGCGTCATAACTTGCATCAGGGAAATTCAAGGATTGAGCATTACCTACATCCAGCAGGACACGGTCAGACATTTGTGCAGCATGAACCTTCTTTTTGCCGTAGGCCAGCATCTCCTTGGAAATATCTATGCCTGTAATGGTAGTATCTGGGAGGGATTTAGCAGCAGTAATAGCCAAATCTGCCGTGCCAGTAGCTACATCTAGTACCATCTTGGGCTGTAAAGACCTTAACCTCTCTATCAGTTTTTTACGCCACAAAGTATCTATGCGTAAAGAAAAAAAGCGATTCAAAAAGTCATATCTAGGAGCAATATTGTCAAACATTTCAGCTACCTCATCGGTCTTGCTGGCGTCAGAATGGTAAGGCTTGACGAAATCATGCTGCATAACATGCAAAAATAAGCGTAATACACTACCATACCAAAGTACCCTTGATAATTGTTGATAATTTCACTTCTGTCAAAAATCACAAGAATAGTCATACCTTTGTCACCGTGATAAAAAACACGAAATTTGTAGGATCATTTACGCGGCAAGATCAGTGTCCTGAATCCGAAATGCCGGAGTTTGCCTTTATAGGCAGATCCAATGTCGGTAAGTCGTCACTGATAAATATGCTTTGTAACAAGAAGGGATTGGCAAAGATATCCTCTACACCCGGTAAGACCCAAGCGATAAATATTTTTATTATTGACGAAAAATGGCAGATTGCTGACCTACCGGGCTATGGCTATGCCAAAGTATCTAAGGTGCAACGCAGTGATTGGCAGAAAATGATAAAATATTACTGTAATGAAAGAAAAAATTTAGCCTGTCTTTTTGTGCTCATAGACAGCAATATCCCACCGCAAAAATTAGATATAGACTTTGTAAATACCTTGGGGGAATGGCAAATTCCTTTTGCAATGATATTTACCAAAATAGATCGTATGAGACAGCAGGATGTAGCAAGAAATAAAGACCAATTTCTCAAAGAACTATCTGCATCATGGGCGGAACTTCCAGTGTGGTTTCTCAGCTCTGCGGAGAAGGGTAGTGGGAGAGATGCCATTATGCAATACATTTATAGTATAATAGAAAGCTGATGCACAATTTACTATCGGGAAAGAAAGGACTCATCTTCGGCGCATTGGATGAAAAATCTATAGCTTGGCAAGTAGCACTACAGGCACATGGCGAAGGTGCCGACATTGTTCTTAGTAACGCACCCGTCGCGCTGAGGTTAGGTACGGCAACACAATTGGCAGATGTGTGTAATGCGCCATTAATTGCAGCAGATGCCACAAAACCAGAGGAATTGCAATATCTCTTTTCGCAAGCTATGGTACATTTTGGAGGCAAAATAGATTTTATACTTCATGCCATAGGTATGTCCCCCAATATTAGAAAAGGAAAATCTTATACTGCTCTGGATTATAATTATTACCAGCAAACTATAGATATCTCTGCTATGTCTTTACACAAAATATTGCAAATGGCTATAGAGGTAGAGGCTTTGAATGACTATGCTTCTATAGTAGCATTAAGCTATATAGCTGCACAAAAAACATTCCCCAACTATGGCGATATGGCGGATGCCAAGGCGATGTTGGAATCCATAGCAAGGAATTTTGGATATTACCTAGGTAAAGATAAGCATATCCGTATTAATACAGTAAGTCAGTCGCCTACTAAGACTACGGCAGGTGCGGGTATCAAAGGCTTCGACACTTTTTATGACTATGCCGATAATATGTCGCCATTAGGTAATGCTTCAGCAGAAGATTGTGCTAAATTCTGCGTGATGATGTTCTCGGATTATACTAGGATGGTAACCATGCAAAATCTCTATCACGATGGTGGATTCTCTACTACTGGGATGTGAGATACACCTTAGCATCAGCACTTTCTTTTCAGTTTTTTAGCCAATTTTATAGAGTGTTTTAAGGAATTGATATTATTCCAGTTACTATGTGATACGACTATATAATTTGGATTGTGGAACTTCTCTTTTACTTCACGTAAAGTGGCCTCATAAGTACAAATATTAGCATCACCTAGATAGCCTAGATTTTTAGCTTCAGCACCTTTTATTAGGCAGCCGCCATAAAGAATTTTTTCTTCGCCGAACCATATCACAATATTGTCGGACGTATGCCCTTCACCAGGATAAAAAATCTCAAAATGATGCCCTCCTACTACGAATACAGTATCTTTAGGTATTAAGAATTCCGCTCTATGCATATTATTCTGAAGGCATAATACATCCGTCATCTCAGTAGAATAGGTCTTTATGCCCAGTGTACGGTAGTATTCTAGGCCTTCGGTCTTGTCGCTATGCCAGTGGGTGACTATGCAGATGCTCACTTCTTTATTATGCTTTAGCTTTATACTATCCAATAAAGGCTGAGATTGGGTAGAATCCCATGGTGTGTCTATGAGCACGACCCCACTATCTGTTACTACATATATGCCATTCGCCGGAGTGTAGATACCTTTATATACATTATAAGTAGTATATACATAGAAATCTCCTGTGAGATGTGATATCTTTAGCGATTCTGCATTGGTATTGCATGACACATCGGTAGCATACAATAGCAGTAGAGCTATATAGTAGCGTATATTTTTCAATAGAATATTTATATTACTGTCCGATAAAAATACAAAATTAATGATTTGATTTTTAAGTCGTGAATATTGTATTTAGATGTCGGAATAAACTAGATAGGCGGTGTCACCCTTTACTTATACTCATTATAGTATCCACAAGCGACCAAGGTGTGGGGGCATAAGCAATTTTAATATCGGTATAGCCGATAGCTTGCAAGGCTTTTGCAGTACTTTCCCCTATAGCTACTATATGTTGATGTTTTCCTAATTGGTGTAGTGAGGTATATGCTTTCACATTCATAGGGCTGGTAAATACCAGTATATCTTCATAGCGTTTAAGGATATTTGTCTTTGGGCTATTATTATATACCACAATATCTTTTGTCATGCCTTCAGGAAGATATTTTTGTACTGTTCGCAGGGAATACTTGGCACAGGGAAATACGATTTGGGGATTTTGTAAATTCTTAGCGGATAAAAATTCCAAAAAAGATGTACCCAGCTTTTGTGTAACGCCATCGCTGCCTTCAAAAGAAACGGAATACCCTTTACTTCTAATATATTGTGCTGTTCCAGTATTTATGGCAGCCAGCAGGCATTTTTCTATGAGTTGTTTGTCCGAAATTTGTTGTTCAAAGTACTTGAAGCCATTTTTGCTGCTAAAAAATAATATAGTGCCAGGCTGTATCTGCGCTATGTCATAGGAGATGGCATCAATATCTATCCAACTTTCGCCCTGAAGTGTGTAGCTGTTGTCTGTTAAAATTCTGTATAGGTATTCGTCATTTTGTACGGCTCTGCTTATAAATACAGAATAATGCTTGGATTTGGTAATGTCGGAGATGATACCTCTGATATCTAGGGGTGTAGTATGTGCAAAATAGCTATATCGTCTAATGGGTGCATCTGTTGCAGCTTTGGCATAGGAAATCCAAGTATGTATTCCATTATTATCGGGTTGGGCATATATGCCTATAGGTACCTGACATCCACCTCCGAATGCATGTAGTAATCCCCTTTCTATATTCACTATTTGCCTACTTTGTTCATCTGCCAGTACCTTGCTTACTGCCAACATTTGTATATCGTCACTGCGGATTTGGTAGGCAAGTATACCTTGTGCAGGTGCAGGTATGCACATAAGTGGGGATAGTGGAATGACATATAGTCCAGAGGTATTTGCCTCCAACCGCTCAATACCTGCTGCTGCCAATATTGTAGCACCCGCTATGCCGTCACGTAATTTTTGGATTCGTGTAGGTACATTGCCCCTAATATCTATAAATGTCACATCTGGTCGCAAAGCCATAATCTGATTCTTGCGCCTACTGCTGGATGTAGCTATTACTGCATTACTTTTCAAAGAAAGTAGTTGAGTAGTATCATAAGCGTCAGGATGTATGAGCAGCAGGTCTGAAGGATTTACCCTAGTAGAATATGCTGATAGCATCAATCCTGGCGTATTTTCCGTAGGCATATCTTTGCAACTGTGTACGGCGAGATCTACCGTTCCTGCCAGTAAGGCTTCTT
Organism: Chitinophagales bacterium; assembly: GCA_044227665.1. Taxonomy (GTDB): domain Bacteria; phylum Bacteroidota; class Bacteroidia; order Chitinophagales; family JADIYW01; genus JBGAWK01. The sequence continues at coordinate 29,188 of JBGAWK010000020.1, read as the reverse complement.
CTATTTCTTTAGTAAAAAAACCTTTACCTTCAATTTTGTCAAAGCTGAGATGATGGGTAATATCTCCCTTAGTTTTGATGATGGTAAGGCTTGAGCTTATTCCATGTTTTTCCAATAAAGACTGTGTGAATCTAGCTTGCCACAGTGCCAATTCACTACCTCTAGTACCTATTCTTACATGTATATCAGAATTTTTCGTTGAGTTCAAGGTGTAGTAGGGATTTTTTAGCTTCTTTATAAGGTATGGCGATGTATTTATCTTGAATATATTCCAACATCTCCGAAAAAAGATGCTGCGTTTGCACATCTAAGTTTTGCCATTGCCTGTTGAATACTTCATCTATGGCTCTGGTTTTTATAGCAGCCATGCGTTCAGGAATCTTTGCCAATGCCAACTCTATTTTTCTAGTATTTAATTTTACGGCAAAATCAGCTACAGCATCTTCCATGAATACGGTAGCTTTTTGTATTTCCATTTTACGTGCCGCTATATTCTTTTCGGCATCTAATTTCAGGCTTGCCATCTCTATCAATTTACATTGAATGGCATTTATAGCTGCTTTGTTGATATCATTAGGTACTGCCAAATCTATAAACAGAGGACGATGACCTTCTGGGAAATTCCATGTCTTTAATAATGTTTTGTCTATTATTTCGTTATGCGCTCCGGTACAACTAATGATGATATCAGGCAGAAAGGATAACTTTTGTATTTCTTTGAGGTTGTAAGCATATCCTTCGGAAAATTTTTCTGCAAGAACCTGAGCCTTTTGTATATTTCTATTGTAGATGGTTACTTTACCCAGCTTGTGTTTAGAAAGCAAGTTTACAAAGAGGGCATTAGTCTGTCCGGCACCGACGATGAGTACATTTTTACCTTCAATATCTATATGTGACAGCATACTTCGGTAGGCTAGAGATACTACGGATACGGGCTTTTCACTTATGCGAGTTTGTACATGTATGGTCTTAGCAAAAGATAGAGCAGAATCAATAAGTATTTTTATTTGCTCACCACTAAGCATCTCTTGGGCGCAATGTGAAAAGGAGGTTTTTATTTGTCCTAGTATTTCCCTTTCTCCTAATACCAATGAATCTAATGATGCTGCTACTGAGAATAGGTGTTTGACGGCATCTTGTCCTTCAAAATATTTAACTTCCTTAGCGTTGTATTCCATTTTATTCTGATAAGCCTTGGCGATAAATCGCTTTACATCTGTAACTTTAAAATCATCTAAAGGCGTGAATAAAAACAGAACTCTATTGCAAGTATTTAGATAAAATAGCTCACTACAGTGAAATATTTGGGATAAATGTTTTAGGCGTTTGAAAGGATATACCTCATGGGTATCGTACTCTATTACGTACTTTTTAAGGTGCGATATAGGTGCTGTATTATGCGTTATCGTTATGATTCTGTAGTTATTCACTTTCACCTACCATTAACGGATACAAATGTCTGATATTAGGGCTGGAATATTGTCATAATATTGTAAAAAGGGCATTATGCGAATGTGTATTTTTTGTAGAAATGAGCGCACTCCCATGTGCATTTGTAGCTGTATTTTTAATAGTTAAAATCATTAATTTATCTAAATTAATGGATATTAAGAACTTATGTTTTTTTGTCTAAAAAGCAGATTTCAGCTCGTTGAGCTTGAGGAGTGCTTCTACTGGAGTGATGGTATTGATGTCTAGCTGGTCTAAAATCTCTTGAACTTTTATCAGGCGAGGGTCTGCGGCAGAAAATAGGTTGAGTTGATACTCTACTTTGGGCATATTTTTTAATGAATCTTGTATATCCTCTTTGCTGCGTTGTACTTCAAGCTGGCGTAGTATTTCATTAGAGCGTTTGATAATATTGTCAGGAATTCCTGCCAATTTTGCGACTTGAATACCGAAGCTGTGTTGGCTGCTACCTTGCTGAAGTTTTCTTAGAAATACTATCTTGTGGTTGCTCTCTGTGACACTTACATTGTAGTTTTTTACCCTTTCTAGCCGACTCTCCAAATCGCTGAGTTCGTGATAATGAGTGGCAAACATCGTCTTGGCACGGGCTGTAGGATGGTTGTGCAAATATTCCACAAGACTCCACGCTATGGAAATGCCATCGTAGGTACTCGTACCTCTTCCTATTTCATCCAAGAGAATGAGGCTGCGGTCGGATAGGTTATTGATAATATTGGCTGTTTCTATCATCTCTACCATGAAAGTACTTTCTCCCATTGAAAGATTGTCGCTGGCACCTACGCGTGTAAAAATTTTATCTACGACACCTATAGTTGCCGCTTCGGCAGGAACAAAGCTGCCCATTTGCGCCATAAGTGTAGTCAATGCTACCTGTCGCAGTAATGCAGATTTTCCTGCCATGTTTGGTCCGGTGATAATCATGATTTGCTGCATATCATTATCCAATACTATGTCATTGGGAATATAGGCTTCTCCCAAGGGCAATTTTTGCTCTATAACCGGATGCCTTCCATTGCTGATATTGATACACCGATCTTCGGTAATATTGGGGCAATGGTAGTTGTTTTTCAGTGCTATCTGTACAAAGGATTGTATGCAATCTAAGGTAGCTATATGCCCTGCATTTGTGAGTACTGCATTTATATATTGTTTTAGCTCTTGGATGAGATTGTCGTATAGGCGCAACTCTAATGCTAAGATTTTTTCTTCGGCACCCAAGATTTTTTCTTCAAATACCTTGAGCTCGGGAGTAATATATCTCTCTGCACCACTAATGGTTTGCTTTCGTATCCATTCTTCAGGAACTTTATCTTTATGGGTGTTACGTACCTCCAAATAATATCCAAAAACATTGTTGAATCCTACTTTCAAGGAAGGAATGCCGGTACGGTCGCTCTCTTTCTGTTGCAGTGCTAAAATATAATTTTTGCCAGAGGCTGAAATATTGCGTAATTCGTCCAACTCTGTATCTACACCGTTACGGATTACGCCTCCTTTTTGTACTATTACGGCAGGCTCATCCATAAGGGTGTGCTCTATAGTAGAAGTGAGTGCATCTAGTTGTATCAATTGGTTTCCTACATGGATAAGGCTCTCGTTCTTAGAATTTATGCAAATATTTTTGAGCTGTGGAATCAGGGATATGGAACGCTTTAATTGTATCAAATCACGAGGTGAAGCCTTGCCTACAGGTACACGAGATATCCACCGCTCTATATCACCCATCTGCTGTATAATCTGGCAAAGTTGACTGTATTCTTCCTGATGTAGGATAAAATAACTTACCATCTCTAGTCGCTTCCGTATTGCTGCCACTTCCTTGAGCGGAAGTTGTATCCAGCGTTTCATGAGGCGTGCCCCCATGGGTGAGCGCGTCTTGTCCATGACGTCTAGTAAGGTCATACCTTGCTCGTGTGGCGTATATACCAATTCTAAGTTTCTTACGGTAAAGGCATCTAACCACACGTATCTATCTGGCTCTATTTTGCTGATAGTTTGAATATGTTCGATATTGGATTGGGTAGTCTGCTGTAAGTAATACAATGCTGCACCACAAGCCTTGATATTAGGTTGACCATGCTCAAAACCATAACCGCGGAGTGTTTGCACTTTGAAATGTTCTAATATTTTAATATCCAGATAATCATCTTGATATATCCAATCATCTAAAGTATAGGTATAATATTTGTTGCCGAAATTTTCTTTAAATATTCTTTGTTGACTTCGAGAAAATATTACTTCTGATGGTGCAAAACTTTGTAATAAGATATCTATATAGTGATAGGTGCCGTAGGCGGTTAGAAATTCTCCTGTAGAAATATCTATAAATGCAATGCCGGCTTCATTTTTTTCTATCCATACGGATGCCAGAAAGTTATTTTTCTGAAAGTCTAAAATCTTGTCGCTAACAGCTACTCCAGGTGTTACTAACTCTGTTACGCCTCTTTTTACGATGGTCTTGGTCATCTTGGGGTCTTCGAGCTGCTCACATATTGCTACTCTATATCCTGCACGTACCAGCTTGGGTAGATATGTGTCGAGGGCATGGTGCGGAAATCCTGCCAAGTCCATCTCTGAGGCAGCACCATTTGCACGCTTAGTAAGTACTATGCCCAATACTTCTGAAGTAATGACAGCATCGCTATTAAAAGTCTCGTAAAAGTCCCCCACACGGAAAAGTAATATGGCATCGGGATGTTGTGATTTTATCCTGTTGTATTGCCCCATCAATGGGGTTTGTTTCGCCGTGTCCGTCTTTGCCAAAATTTTATACTATTTTTGCCCCCGAATGTAAGGACAAATGCGTAAACTGAAGTTAGAGGAACTCAATAGATTATCAACAGCAGAATTCAAGGCTGCGGAAAAAGTTCCTGTAGTCGTCGTTTTGGATAATATCAGGAGTGCGCTGAATGTAGGTTCTGTATTCCGTACAGCCGATGCATTCAGACTGGAGGCAATATATCTCGTAGGTTGCACTGCTGTACCACCTCATAGGGATATCCTGAAGTCAGCCTTGGGTGCTACGACATCTGTATCTTGGCATTATTTTGAGACTATAGAAGCATGTATAGCATTTCTAAAACAAAAAAGGTATCAAATATTCAGTATAGAACAAACTGATGATAGTATTCTGCTTCACGAGGTAGAATTTTCAAGGGCTTATCCTTGCGCCATTATTTTGGGTAATGAAGTGAGTGGCGTATCTGAGGGGGCTATAGCTGCTAGTGACAAGGTGATAGAAATTCCTCAGATCGGGACAAAACATTCCCTAAATATAAGTGTATGTGCAGGAATAGTAGCTTGGGAAGCTGCAAAATCTTTTTTATAAATCAATAAATATTAGACTTCAGGACGATAATGGCATATTAATTGTAAACAAATTTATAATGAGAAAATATTTTGTATTCCTATTGCTTATTACATTTACTACAAACTTATCTGCCACGGAACCTGCTTGGAAATTGGAGAAAGATAAAGAAGGTATCAAAATCTATAATCGCGCTATTGAGGGCAGCAAACTCAAAGAATATAAGGGAGAAACAATCGTTAATGCCTCTGTAAGTCAATTAGTTGCGCTATTCAAGGATGTTAGCAAGCACGATCAGCTATTTTATAAATGTAAAAAAGGTAGTACTAAGTTGCAGAAGAAAGTTAGCGACAATGAATTTTATACCTACATGGTTATAGAAGTTCCTTGGCCTGCTACCAATAGAGATATCGTTACAAAATATGTATTCAACAAGCCTGAAAGTAATGGTACTGTAACGATTGATCTGAACGCTGAAAAAAATATAGTCCCCGAAGTTAAAGGCTTGGTGAGAGTGCCGTCTATGAAGGGCTATTGGAAATTTATTCCACTTACCAATGGGCAGACCAAGGTAATTCATCAGGCGTATAGTAGTCCTGGCGGAAATGTTCCAGAAGCACTCGCTAATAATGCCAGTGTTGATGCACCCTTTACTATGCTCAAGACCTTGAAAGCTATGTATTAATCAATTCTGTCGTAGGCGATAGGGTATTGGTAGCAAATTCTTTAGCCGACATTGAACGTACTTTGTCCATCCTATTGCCACGCCTTCATAACTTATAAGCACGTATTCTCCCTCGATAAATTTTAGGTCTGAGGGAATATCGTTCTTTTTTAGGTAGGAGATGGCTTCATGATATGTGGCATTATATACTGAAAACTTGCTCCTGTCCAAATATTGACAATGTGCAAAAGCGTGACCATACTGCAATTTCTTTTCGCCTATCATTTTTCCAATTTCTACGCCCATCGTTTTTATATATAAAGTTTGGGCTATAGCATGGAGTTCTGCTATGTGTTTTTTTGGATATAAAAACAAATTATCTTCAAATTTCAATACATTGTAGCGATTACCGTCTATAAGAATATCAGATAAGATTTTGTCTTCGATTGTGATAAATTTATTTGTACTTGTAGGTATAAAAAAAAATGTATTTCCTTTGTTTATTATTTTTTTGCGAAATACGGCTATAAAAAAACCACTACTTCGAACTCTGTGGGTGTAGAATTTGTAGGCAAAAGGATGTGATGATGAGGCTATTTCTATAAAATTGTGCTTTATTTCTACAGATTCAAAATCTCCGTGCTGTAAGATGTATTGTAATTGTTGTTCATCTTCGTAGGCATTGTAAGTACAGGTACTATAGATGAGATAGCCCCCGTCTTTGACTAATGCTAAGGATGCTTCCAGTAATTCTCGCTGTCTTGTGGCACATACATGCACCTGTGGTAAAGACCATTCCTTTATGGCAGCATGTTGCTTTCGCCAAAGTCCTTCTCCGGAACATGGAGCGTCTAATAATACCAAATCAGCTTTAAAAGGCAATTTTTTCCACTTATACATTTCTGATTGAGTAACCACAATATTGGGACTTCCCCAGCGCATGAGGTTTTCACGAAGAATGGCGTTGCGCTTAGGAATAATTTCATTGGCAATAACAAGGCTATCCTGATGTAAACATTGTAATAAGTGGGTCGTTTTTCCACCAGGCGCTGCACATACATCTATGGCAATACAAGCCTTGCTATCCATATTTAATTGTCTTAGGATATATCCTAAAAACATGGATGATGATTCCTGCACATAGTAGGCTCCACCATGCCATAAAGGATCTGTGGCAAATATGCTGTCTGCTTCTTTATACTCTGCCAAAGATTCCCATGGTACATTGTCGGAGAGGTTTTGGGGAAGGTATTTAGCAGGATTGTAGCGCACAGAAGGTGGCTGTGGACGAAGCAAACTTTCATAAAAAGAACTCGCTTCTGCCCCCAGCTGTTCGTCTATCATTGCCATAAAATCAGAAGGAAAATCTATCATTGTAATCTAAATAGTATCGGCAAAGAATATTTGATCCGCATAGGGATACCAAGATATGTAGAGGGATACCATTTATTCATCAAATTTACTACCCTTATGGATTCCTCACCAAACGTACCTTGTATGTCATGTACAATTTCCGGATTTTCTATGTTGCCATATTCGTTAATGATGAATGCCACATAGCAGGTGCCTGAAATGTCATGTTCCTGGGCATAGACAGGATAGCGTAAATTTTGTGATAAAAAATTTGCTACCTCATTAGAACTCTTTCCGCACCCAAAATTAGCAATTGTAGGCTTTGTGAAATCATTTTTCGACACATCCTTGTGGTGTTTTATCTTCTCACAATCCACGCCTATACATCTGTTATCCTCGAAAAGGACTTGGGCTATAGCCTGTTCCCAAATATCGAAATAGGTGGCATCTCCATTTTTGGAATAATTTTCATAAATCTCACTCTTGTTTTTCATGCCATTTTCATAGTAATAATGAACAGTGCCAAAGCCATTCATATAGTCACCAGAAGGCAATGGCTGCTGATTTTTATCGTAAAAATTAATGGATATCAATAGACTGTCATTGTGATATATACTGCTAAAATATTTACTACCATCTTCGCGGTAGCAATTCTTACTATGGAATTTCCCCTGTTCTCTCCAATCTACGGTCTCTTCCCATCTTAAAATGCCCGTATTGTCATAGCTTTTTATCCTATATTCTTTCAATGTATCTGAGGTGTAGGAAACCCTTTTCTCTGTATAAAGTTTGCCATCGGCATAATAGGCAAAAGCTGAATCTGTTTTTCCCTGAGTGTTGTAATAAATCATGGATTTTTGTTGGATATTTATGGGTGAAAAATATCGCCAAACTCCTGTTTTTTCTCCTTGCCTGAATGTACCTGATATTGTTGGATTGCCATCGCAATCGTATCTTACAAATGCACCATCTCTGATGCCGTCTTTATAATTTTCTTCCAGAAAAATATTTTGCCCTGTATCAAAATACTTCCATGTATTGACTTTGGTATCATGAAAGTAACGACCCTCTTCTTTTATTCCTGAATTATTATTATAAAAAGTCTTATAATATCCGTCTTTGATTGTATCCCCTATAATTAGGGGTGCTTTTAGTACTTCATATTCTTTTAATAGTATATATTCAGAAATAATTTTCTTGCCCACTTTAGCGATAGAAGTATAGCCTTCTTTTATAACTTCGCGTTCCTGGGCACATAGGTTGCCCGTACAAGAAAGTATAATAAAAAGTAATAAATGAAAATATCTATACATAAGTTGCGGATTCCGGCGTATTATAATTTAGTACTGCATATTTACTAAATAAATTTCATTATTCTATAGCTCAATTAATACTTTCAAAAGATATAGGCATAACAATTGGATCGATAATCAAAGGGCATCAGGAAAGTTGTTTTATGATGAAAATATAACGGGCAAAATAGATGCTATTACCATTATATCTCCATCATTGTAGTGGAGCTGGTGGGATTTGAACCCACGTCCGAACAAAGTGCCTATAAGCTTTCTACATGCTTAGCGTAGTCTTAGTTTTCGATTCAGGTATGGTGACTTCGCATACCCTATCCTGAACTTAGGCATAGTATTTCACCCGATATACTTGCCATATATATCGAGGCTATCCCATCATGAATGATACATAACTGCTATATGAATGGGCAATATAGCGTATGCAATGGCTTGCTAATACCTAGTATTAGGCTGCCATAGCGAAAGAACCTTCGCCATCTAAAAGTGTTTTACGCGGTAGTATTATCGTGCCACAATGCGCCATGCACGTCATGCTTACCTATCTGCTGCCTTCCCGTCTATTCCTGTCAGCCCCAATAAATCAAAGAACATCTAAAATGCTACTACTGCAAAAATAAGGCAAAAAATCCCCTAAGCGTACTGCTATATCTATATTTATCATATAATTAACGAAAATTATAGTATCACTACATCATCTACATGTGCGATGATATTGTTACTCTGTATTGCATGTATGGCATCCGATGATTGCCTTGCTTGTCCTATTGCAATGACGTGGTCGTACTCGTCGGCTATCTCGATGATGTCGCCAGCAACAAAGGGCTTTATGATGTGTTTGACACCTACACGCAGCAAACTTTTTCTGTTCTTTAATGCTTCTGCGGCACCTATATCTACGACAACTTTCCCCGATATGATACCTCCTGCTGTAATCCACTTTTGTCGAGATGACTTCCCCGACTTCTTGGGATGGCAATAGGTGCCTGTTTGCTTTTGTAATGCTTCAGTCAAATTATTTTTGCCTTGGGCTCTAAATATTATCACAGGTATGCCCATGCTTGTGGCAAGTCTTGCAAAGGCTAGCTTAGATATCATGCCGCCAAGTCCGACAGCAGATTTTTCTTTTTGCACCAAAGACAAAATATTGGCATCAAATTGATGTATCTCCCGTACTGTATGACCGTCGGTATCCAGTACGCCTTCCACTGAGGTGCCTATCATCAATACCTGTGCGCTAAAACCTATGGCTATCCGCGTAGCCAATTCGTCGTTGTCAGAAAATTTCAGGGCTCTACTACTCACTACGTCATTCTCGTTGGCAATAGGGATGATATTATTTTTCCAAAGGGTATCATAGGTCTCTCGGAGTTCCAGAAACTGTTCCCTGTCGCTGAAATGGCGACGCTCACAGAGGCTCTGTGCTATATGGATACCATAAGGGACAAAGGCATGGGCATACATCTGTATGAGTAGCGGATTGCCAATAGCGGCGGCGGCTTTGCGTTCTGCTATCTTACCTTGGTAGGCTTGTAAATAGGCTTTGCCTGTGCCTACGGCACCTGAGGACACTATCACAATCTTATACGTGCGATGTAGTGATGCAATTTGCGCTGCAAGGTGGTGTATGCAGTCTTTGTCTATGCTTCCGTCAGCAGTTGTGATGGAAGCTGTACCAAATTTTATGACTAATAGTGGCTTTTGCACAACACAAATGTAAGTTATAGCTTTATAACTTCCTTTTAAAGACTTTATTAAGTTTCAAATATTTGGGCTTCAACGCTCCGTATGACTTTTTAGCTCCAATTTTCTGAGCTGTGGCGAGAGCCAATAAGTGCCTGCAACAATTATGCAGGTCATGCAGCCCCCGAAAACTACGGCAGGGACAGTTCCCATCCCATGTGCCGTAATCCCACTTTCAAATTCTCCAATCTCATTGGAAGATCCTATAAACATAGAATTAACAGCAGACACCCTTCCTCTCATCTCGTCAGGAGTGGAAAGTTGTATGATAGTATGTCGTACAGCTACGCTGATACCATCTAGCGCACCACTCATAATCAGGCAAAACATAGAAAAATAAAAGTTCCTGCTAATGCCGAAGAGGATGATGAAAATACCAAAGCCAAAAACAGCAACCATAAGTTTTATACCCGCATATTTTCTGATGGGAAAATATGCCAATAGTAGTAGTACAATAATTGCACCTATAGCTTGAGCAGCACGCAGCCATCCCAGTCCTGAAGCCCCTACATGTAATATATCTTTGGCATAGACAGGCAAGAGGGCTACTGCTCCACCGAAAAGTACTGCAAATAAATCTAGGCTGATACAGGCGAGAATCTCCTTTCGCTGCCATACAAATCTAAGTCCTTCTGACGCGCTCTGTAACATACTATCACCCATTGGAGCATATAGTATAGGCTTCTTCTCTATCTTTAATATAAGTGCAATAGCAATAAGTAGTAGCGTAACCACACAGGCCAATGTTACAGATATGCCATAATGTGCCAATAGCAGTCCACCTATGGCAGGCCCCAATACTGCGCCCATCTGCCATGCAGAACTTGACCATGTGATAGCACTTTGATATACAGACCTAGGTACAATCTGGGCATATAGACCAAAGGAGGCAGGGCCTGCAAAACTTCGTGCTATACCTATGACAAAGATGATGGCAAATATTATCTTTAAAGTAGAATTATTGCCCATACTATGTATCATATCAGGGAATGTTACTAGCACTAGCCCAATACCCATCAGCATGAGTAAGGCTATAAATAGGGCAAGTAAGGTTCTCTTCTCTGACTTGTCCGCTACATATCCACCATACATGGCAATAGAGATAGCAGGTATAGCCTCTGTTAGTCCAATAAGTCCTAAGCTTAATTTGCTGTGCGATAATTCATATACTTCATAGCCAATAGTTACCGCCTGCATGGTAAGTGCAATAGTAATCAGAAATCTGGCAGTAAGGAAATATTGAAACTCCCGATACCGCAAAGCCGCATAAGGGTCATTGGTGCTATTCGTAAGCATACAGCACAAAGATAGGTGAAGTGATATTTTATATAAGATATTTCATTATTAGAATATAAATCCAATTAGCAGATTTAATTTTATATATATGATTATCAAAAACTGTCTAAAAATAAATACTTCAATTAACAGAGGTGATGTCAAGGCATTGGATTCGTGAAAGAACCTTTGCCTAGTTTGAGTGCTATTTAGGATGCGGAACAAAGGTTTTGCCCACCAAACCCAAAAAAGTCAGGCTATGATACAACTTATGCTTGCCAAAAAAATAAATTTAGAGGGTCTCTTAATTTTCAGAGAATATAAAGGATATTTATAAGCCGTAGAAATTATAATTATATGTAGTCATATCCTCAATATGCGGTATTCTGAAAAATAAGATATCAGGATATTGCTGTTGGATAAAATCCTCAGTATTGTCATTAAGTGCCTCATTGATGACTACTGCTGCTATTGGAATGTTTTTTGAAAGGAGGTAATGGATACTTAGTAAGGTATGATTGATATATCCCAAGTAATTTCTTGCTACTAATACGACAGGGAGCTGCCATTGTAGGATGAGATTAGATATTGATATTTCTTTAGTTACAGGCACTAAAATGCCACCAGCTCCCTCGATGATTAGGGAGGTCTCTAGTGGCAAATTACTGAGATAATCTATGGATATAATATGATTTTTATCAGCAAATAGGGGAGCAGCCGGCAGGTCTAAGGTATATGCAGAAGGAATAATTTCAATATTGGGCTTGTAATTATGAATGATATGAGCATCGAGGATATCTCCTGTTTGTATAGGCTTCCAATAGGGTATCTGTAAATACTCTGCCAAGAGCATAGACACAATTGTCTTGCCTACATCTGTACCTATGCCGGTTACGAAATATCCTGAGTCTCCCATTGTATGATTTTTTCTATCAAAAAATCTATATCTGCCCTCGTATTATAGCTATGGAGATTTATCCGCAGTCGCTCTAGTCCTTTATCCACGGTAGGGTATACGATAGGTTTGATATAGAGTCCATTATCCTGAAGTTTTTTTGTTAATATTTTTGCATCTGATGAGTTTCCTACAATATATCCAAAGATAGGCCCATCGCCAATTATTTTATTTAAAGTCAGGTGTTTTTTTGAATTAAAGTAATTTATTAAATATAGCAACTTATTTTTTTGATTATCATATAAATATAAATAATCATAACTTGCTTTGAGTCTCAAAATTTCATGTATTGGAAGCGCAGTAGTATAAATGAAAGTTTTACAGAAATTTATAAGATACTCTCTTGTTAAACGACTGGAAAGAACCGCAGCACCATGATGTCCCAGTGCTTTTCCGTATGTTACTATTCTGACACCGACTTCTTCTGTATAAAATATGCCCTGACCTTTGTGTCCATAGATTCCTACGGCATGAGCTTCATCTACTATGGGTATTAAATTATATTGGTTACAAATATGTAGAAATCTTTCTTTTTCAATCATGTCGCCGTCCATAGAATAGAGACTTTCTACTACTACAAAACGTATTTTTGCAATATGCTGTTGTGCCAAAATTTCTAATTCATCAAGTAGATTATGACCAAAGGAATAAGACTTTGCTCCGGATAGTCGGATGCCTTGGTGTAGGGACGCATGAATACTGTTATCGTAAAAGATGATATGATCTTTTCTCGCAAGCGTGCTAATAATACCAATATTTGCCATATACCCACTACTAAACAATAATGCAGATTCAGCATGATGAAAGTCTGCAATTTGCTCTTCAATCGCTATGATATGTTTCGATTGACCTGACAAAAGCCTAGAACCTGTGGCCCCTTGTGGGGCATATTTGTATTTTCTATGATAGTCGCTTACACGCTGTGCTATCCATGCAGATTTTGATAAACCCAGATAATCATTGGAACAAAAATCTATACCTTCCGTAGGTAGAGATAATACTCTGAAAGTATCCTCTTGCTTTCTTTGGTATAAATATGTGGAAATTTCTTTCTCCCAATCTGCCGTCATGCTTCTACAAAAACTTCTTTTTCTTCTACCTTTGCAAAAGGCATCATAGGCTGTAACCCTAATATGTCGAACATGATTTGGTCTTCTACGGCGGAAGGATTGGGTGTGGTAAGCAGCTTGTCACCAGAAAATATAGAGTTGGCGCCTGCCATAAAGCAGAAGGCTTGTTCTACCGTGCTCATATCCAGCCTGCCTGCCGACAAGCGCACCATAGTCGAAGGCATTACGATACGCACAGTAGCGATCATCCTGACCATATCCCATATAGGCACTCTGCGCATTTCTTCAAGTGGCGTACCTTCTACTGCTACTAGGGCATTGACAGGTACACTTTCAGGGTGTAGGGGCATAGTAGCAAGGGTATGTATCATACCTATGCGTGCTTCTACAGGCTCGCCCATGCCTATGATGCCGCCACTACATACGCTAATGCCCGCCTTGCGCACATTACCTATAGTCTTTATTCTGTCATCAAATACTCTGGTAGAGATGATCTTGTCGTAGTGTTCTTCTGAGGTGTCCAAATTGTGATTGTAGGCGTAGAGACCGGCATCTTTAAGCTTTTGTGCCTGATCTTCATTGAGCATACCCAAGGTACAGCATACTTCTAAGCCTATGCCATTGATGCCCTTGACCATATCCAATACTTTGTCGAAATCCTTGTTATTACGAACTTCTCGCCAAGCAGCACCCATGCAAAATCTCGAAGAACCTGCATCTTTGGCACGCTGTGCATGTTGCATTACCTCACCTACCTCCATCATTTTATGCGCTTTTACAGTAGTCTGATAGCGTGCTGCCTGTGGGCAGTACGCACAATCCTCGGGGCAGCCTCCTGTTTTTATGGATAATAAGGTGCAGACTTGCACTTCTCCTTTAGGATGGTGCTGTCGGTGAACACTTGCAGCCCGATACACTAAGTCCAAGAGAGGGGTATGATATATAGTCGAAATTTCTTCAAAAGTCCAGTTGGTACGCATAATCATTATTTGAGTATAAATATAGGACAATGTTGTAAATGTTCTGATTGTAGAATGGAAATTTATCTTGTATCAAGTTTTATATATGTTGCTATCTCAATCGGATTAAACAACTTGCTTCATACGTAAAATAACGTAAGTTTGGGATAAGAAAATATAAAAAAAACAGCATTTTGAATTGATTATTTATATATAATTACTTTATAATCAATAAAATAGAATAAATACACTCAAAATGCTGCAAGATAAAATTATAGTACTACGAAGTACTCCTGATTACTTATATAAAACGGTGTGTATCATAAATTTTTGTTCTCGTTGATGATTTTTGCGAAAATTTCTCTAAGAAAATCTATAATCAACGTCTTTGTTTTGGTATTACTAAGAGTAGAAATAGAGCCGGCCGCTCTCTGATAGTGAACTTATCACACTACTCATCACCCAGTAGTAAGAAAAGCTAATAATAATGTAGTAAGAAAAGCAATATAAAACATTGACTATCAGGTGTTTGGGTAGATGATATTTCGCAACTTTATGAAAATCAAACACATAAAGAAATATGAAATCTTATTCAACTAACCTCACTGACCGTCAATGGAATACAATATTACACATTCTCCAAGACAAATGAAAACGAAAGTGTCTTGCCCTAAAATAACTTTACTTTTTTTATCTTTTATACGCTTGTTTTTGTTTGATTTGTGTAAACCTATTTTAGGACAAGACATATTACTATCACATCTTAATTCTTCACTACTTTCTCTTCGCTTCTGTCAGAGATGCCAAGGGCTGATTTATTTTCAATAGAGTAATAGTATAGCGTGTTGGCTTTAGCGGTACTGTCTATATATTGCATTCTATTTGCTGGCGTAGATGCTACTTTGGTAGCTGTAGTTTCGTTGGCAGCACGGCGGTAAATGATGTAGGTGTCGTTGGCAGCATTGGCAGCGATATCCCACTCTATGGCTACACCTTTGGAGGTCTTGCGTACGCTGAAGTTATCAGGTACTGTGATATGCGGCTGCTCTGCTGTTACACTTACGAGTTGTCCCACCTCGCTTTCGTTGCCATATTGGTCTGTGGTGGTGAGGGCATAGGACTGTAGGCCACCACTAGGAGTGATATCATCCCAGTCGAGGGCGGAAGTGCTATGAACTAGGGTGAAGCCGCTACGTGTAGGGCTGCTCACATCTATGGTGGTAGCTGTGCCACTTTTGCTATATATATTATATCCTGTCACAGCGTTGTCACGCAGTGAGGCATCATCCCAGCTGAGGTGTACGCTGCCCTTCTGTACATAGTATAGCAAACCTGATGGTGGAGTAGGCTTTACAGTATTGGCAGGTATATATATTGGCGAAGTACCCATATAGCCCATCATATTGCTACCAGTGAAAGCACGTACGCCGTAGATATATCTGTTCCTACCGTACATAGGTAAGGTGTCTATATAGGAGGTGTCTTTCAGCAGCATAGATAGCTGCTCCATTTTGTTGTCTTCGGTGATGCTCCTATATACATAGTAGCCTATGACATCAGGCATATTCACCTTATTCCATTTGAGTTGAACGCCATTTTTAGTGCTAACAGCTGTAATGTTTTCGGGCATAGTAGGCGACAGCACCTGATAGGCATGACGTGCACTGCTATGCGAAGATGGGTCTAAAGTATCGCCAGTAAGTGTAATGGTACGTATCCTATAGTAATATTGCTCACTGGGCAGCACCTCATGATCCATATAGTTAGCTGTTTTGGGGTCTAGTATTGCTATGTTGATATAGGACTTGCTCACCTGATGGGTGCGCTGTAAGAGCCATGAGCGTTGTGCATCTATTTTGGCCGGCAGCCTCCACGATAGGTATATGCCATGACTACTGTCTTTTGCTGCGAGGTCGGAGGGCTGACCAATATTATTAGGATTGTAGCTTATAAGCGTAGTGGTGTCGGAGGGCATACTTTCATAAAAAGCAATGGTAGTAGGAACTACAAAAAACGAGTAGCTATACCCCTTTTTAGTAGGCTGCGTCCATCGCAATATTACTGAGTCGCCAGATAGGCTATTGGTAGCCATGGTAGAGCCAACTTTGGTGTAGGGTGCAGGGCTGCCTTCTTGCATATATACATTGCCAAAAAACACATCTGGCGAGGTACGCTTGAGCAATACCCAGCTAATCTCTATCAGGGAGTCGCCTGCCAAATATTTATGTAATGCAGGCTTTTCTATCTTTGGTGGCTGCCCATATACAACTATTGTACGTATCGTCTTGGTTTCTCTGCCGCTATAGGTTACAGCATAAGTAATCTTATCGCCAGATTTTAATCCTTTTATATCTTTATCCAAGAAATAAGCGCCCAAAGCTACTCCCAAGTCCAAGTTCATAGCCAACAAGCCATAATCTTTCAAAGACGGATGTGATTGTACATATTCAAAAGCCTTTTCTTTGGTAGACAAATTTTTTATATTTGCCAATTCTAGTAAGGCATCTTTAGCGATTTTATCTTCAAAATCTTCTATAGAATTTGCCGCCTTTAGGCTGCCTAAGTCCTGTATTTTTGCGTCATTGATACTACGTGAGATTGTAATGCTTGTTACACCTTCCATTGCATTGGCGGCTTTGTCGGACAGTAGCAAGTATATACCTTTAGGGGATTGTTTTATGGCTATCTCTTCTTCTTGCTGACTGTAGGTATTTTTACATATTAAAAATAAACCTATTAGGAATACTAGTTTATATGAATTAGTTAAATATCTCATTATTTTATTTTTTATATTATACGTTAAAAAACACTCCTTCCTTACCAATCAATATCTACATCAAAATCTCCATTAGCTGATGAATACCCTACATTTACACTAGGATTTAAGCATATCCTACCACCACAGGGGCAAGGGCATACCTCGCAGCCCACAAAGCACGCATTAAAGCAACAACCCCATGACAGCCCATTGCCACAGCCACTAGGACTACATCCTATATATGCCGATGCCGATGCGTTACCGTTGCCGTTGATAAACCAGTTGCCACCGCTATAACCACCATTTAAGTTATACCCTACCGAAATATTGGCACCTGCCACACCTACGCCGAAAAAATCCGCTTTGCCACCGGCACCCCACTCTTGGCTGATGCCCATGCCATAAGTATTGGATATAAAGTTGCTATATACGCTGATATCCATCTTAGCATAAGCATACATACATAGATGTGCTATATCCAAGAAGTCATCGCAGTATTGGTTCTTGTCCGTACGTCCTTTTAAGGAGTTAAATCTTGCGTTAATACCATTAATCTTACCTCCATTGAGATATTGCTCAGGAATGAATAGCGTATAGTCATTGAACTCTGGATGTGCTGCCCTATTTAGTCCGAATGCACCCGTGATATTCATTTTCTCGTCTATGATACCCAACATTTTAAGGCGTGTATATACGCCAGTGAGCCAATAGCTATCATTCTGGCGTGCGCTAGCTGCTAACATAAACCCTCCTGCTGCGTCGAAGTCTAGCCCTGGTAAGAGTTGTAGTTTTTTCTTTAATTCTGTATTCACAAAAAAGTCTTTGTTGGGAATATCCAACTTGAACTGTGCCGTACCTACATCCATAGACAATACATTAGGAGTGGCACTGCCATAGAATACTGGACCTTTGGGCTCTACTTCTACACCTATATTAATATTCTCTAGGGCTATCACCGCAGAAGTACCAGGTGCAAGCACCATGCGTCCTGTGAGGTTTACGCCATATTTTTTTTCTATAGAATTATACAAAAATCCACCTCCTATCTTCTCAAAAGTCACCACGCCTACAGGTACAGTAAGACCAGTATTGACAGTGCCTGTAATGATTTTGCCTTTGTTGTCACCATAATAAGAGAATCCCATGCCCATACTCACCATATCTACTATATCTATATCTCCAGCGCCAGAGAACCCCGATTCCGAGAAGTCTACAGCAGCTTTGAAACTGCCAATGCCGCCCATAGATGCTCCTATGTTGAGCTTGTCCACCCATACACTTCCAGGTTTATAATGAACAAACCCTCCTGCTTCTGTGCCGAATCCAGGGATATCTAATTTGAAGCCTCCATCTAGTGCAAATTCTTTCTTAGTAGGATATAATGCTATCTTTTTAATTTTTAGTGTAGCTAAATCTGCGAAGTCCACATTGAAATTCGGGCTGCATGTTAGTCCAAAGTCACCATTAGTACCTATCAGGATATTGTCGATTTTTATTTTTTCATCTATTAATTTAGAGAGTCCAATGTTGCCACCGCCATTGATACGGAAATGTGTGGTACCCGGAATTTTGCTAAAAGTAAGAGGGTTAGAAGCTAATCCCTCAAATTTTGCTACACCAAATATATCTATGTTGCCTTTCAAGGAATAGCTGCCGCCATTGATGCCTGAGCTATTTAAATTGACATTGCTAAATCCAAATACGGCATTATTGCTGCTAGGGATAGGGATTTTGGCTTCGCCACCTAAAATCAATCCATATTGATTGATGCTCACTTTGTTGAGCTCCATAGTGAAAGTGCCGAGCGTAAGCTTAGGCAGTGGAGATACAGCTATATCCACTTTCTTGACATCCCCAGAGGTGCTTACTTCCAAAGTGTTGACGGTAAGGGTAGCATCGCTGATACCAGGTATGTTTTTGAGTTTTATGCTGCCAGCAAAAGTGATGGATGACTTGGATACAGAAATTTTACTCATATCTGGTGCAAAATCTACGCCGTAGATATCCCATCCTATAGCAGGTGCTTGTAGTTTGAAATTGCTAGGAAGTACACCTGTATTATTGCTATAGAAAGCATTTATAAAAGTGCTGTTATCATCGAGTTTTAGCTTATAAGTACCACTAGGAAATTTTAGTCCGTACATCTCTGGGAAGGTAGTAGCTATATCCAATGCCAACTCGCCACCTATCACACCTTTGGTGATGTCGCCATTGAGAGGCTTCACCTGTACGTTGCCTCCACTGCTGAGTTTTACTTTTAAATAATTCCATATAGTAAAACTTAAAGCAGGCATCGCTAGATTGAGGTAGCCATCTTTAGGTGTGACAAATTCTCCTTGTTTTACCACTTTTACGTTAAAAAACTCTAGCTTCTTGGTCGCTGGTAAGGAGAAGATTTCATTGGAAGGAATATTAACTAATGCACCAGATATCTCAAATTCATTGGGTACACCTGTAGGTTTAGATTCGGTGAGCACTAGGTCGAAGCCCAAAAGCTTTGAGGCGTTGAAGCCAGGGTCTTTGAGCTCGAAATTTTGTGTAACATCCCCTGCAATGTTCAGTGTTTTTTTGTCAGCGAGTAGCCCTGATTTTCCTGCTACGAAAGTGTATTCACCTAGTGGAACACTCAGGCTGTATTTGCCAGAGGCATCGGTAGTGGTTTTGATATAATCTTTACCTTCTATATATACTGTAGCATTCTCTAGGGATTTGCCAGAAGCACTTACGATACCAGATAGGATATTTCCCTTCTCTAAGCTTAGCACTACTTTAGTGGTGTCATCTATAGGATTGATAGTAAATGCTATGGACTTTGCTATATAATTTTTGCCCGCAGGGCTATATACATATATACTGTTCTGACCTTCGGAGGCATTGCTGATATAGGCTATGCCATCGGTATTGGTGCTAAAGCTTTTGACTTCATCATCGTTGGTATGTATTGTAGCGTTGGCAATTGCTGTGTTGCTAACTTTGTCGGTTACTTTGACTTCTACTATAAATCCTTGCAACTTGATAGTATCTAAGGTAAGGGTAGGTACCTCCATTTGCTCATTCTCAGTAAAGAGAGCTAGGATATTGGCATTGGTGGCTAAGTCATTCTGTTGGGAGTAGTTTTGTAGGGCAAGATTTTGGCTAGTGTTGTTTTTGTTGTTGCCACCCATTTTCACCTGACTGTAGTTGACACCATTTTGTGATTGTATCACTATGTTGCCATATTGTCCCATTATGCCTTGAATGCCCTGTGATTGTATATTCGATAAGCTGAAATTGTTAGTCTTGCTTTCTGGCATTTTGAGTTCTACTTCTATCTCTTTGGTTCGGAATCCTGGTTTTTTGACTATCAGTTTGTGTTTGCCACCCACATTATATCCCAAATATAATCCATAAGTATCCGAAAAGAAGGCTTTGCCTCCAGACTTCCAGCGCAACTCTGCATTGGATATTGGGTTGCCGTCCATGTCTGCCACTATACCTGTGATAGGATATAGTTGTGCTTTGACATATAGTGGGTCTTTTTTAATTTTTATACCATCAGTCTCAATAAACAATGGCTCTGGGTCTTCATAATTTTTTATGATATCTCCATCTACTTTTAGGGTATAAGGATATGGTGAGGGCGTGATATTTAATATTTCAAACTCGCCTTTTTCATTTGTTTTAGAAGTAAATATTAGATTTTTATCTTTCTTGTTAAAAAGTGTAACGGTCATATTGGGTAGGACTACTTCTTTCTCTTTATCTACTACTCTGCCCACTACTTTAGATTTTTCGGGCATGAGGTGAAACGCTGCTGCCACTTCTAGCAATCCATTTTTTATTTTAGCATCTACATTATAGAAACTACCGATATAGTTCATCCCCACCACGAAACCTAAGGGAATCAATATACTATGATGATCTTCGGCTTCTATGCGCAGATAGTATAGCTCGTTGTTGTCATAAGCTTCAAAGAGCCTTCTCTGTGTTTGAGCAGACTTCATGGTGGCTACTTGCTCAAATTTTGTCATCGTAGGTTCTACGCCTACGCCGCTTAAGCCATCTATTGTTATATCTTTTTTGAAATCGGAAGTAGGGCTACTATTGGTATTTAAGGATCTGTCGCCTTCAGGATCTAAAACCTGTTTAGAAGTATAAAAGTTATCGGCTCGTAAAACGGTGACTTTAGCCTCTTTGAGTTCTTTGCCACCTGCGCCATACACTTTTACTTTTAGCCTAAATGTATTGGCAAGACACAGCACATTGCCCATGGTATAGGTGCCATCCACACCATCTTGCAATGGAAAGGGTATAGGCGGCAGATAAAATTGTTTGTCGTTTTTTAGTGTGAGTTCTATGTCATAAAGTTCGGGGCTGATGTCTTTGGTATATATCTCCATATCGAAGTTACCCTCATTGTCGGTGAGGGTAGTGCCTACTGTGATATGGGTAGCGGGCATTTTGAAGAAGGGATTTGTATTTTTTTGTTTTATATAAAAATTTATCAATTCCTGTTTCATTACTAGATTGAGTTCTACTTGCTGATTAGCTAGTGGAAAACGTTTATTGCCTGCCTGCTCTTGTAGTGCTTTTTGCATATCACCCCAAGGGTCTTGCTTAGGCTTGTCGGTAGCTAACCAACTATGCACATCGTTGACACTTATTTGGGATACAGCTACATCACCAGTAGGTATGCTGATACCTATTGCAGCATCAGTGGGTATATTGGAGAATGTCCCTGTGTTGCTGGAGTTTGATTGCTGTGTAGTGTTTTGCAAGCTAAAAAGATTGGGATCTGTAAATCCATTATTATTGACCCCCGAACTTAATAGACTAACTAAAGGTGTACCTGCCTCAGAAGCTATGCCATCTTGTTCCTCTTTATAGAATGCAAATTGTATCTTACCTTTAATATGTGATTTTGGGATATATGTAAACTCTCGTGCTGGCTCGAAGGTTATATTGCTAGACTGTTTTGGGGGTTTCACTTGAGGTGTAAAAGGTTGGATATCCTCTTTAGGCTTTTGTTCACCATAGGTGAACACACAAGGTTCACTTTGTCCGTTGTTTCTAAAAGCGGTGTTTTGTAATAAAACTTGTCCTGTTCGTCCTGTTGTGGATTCGAAAGCCGTTACAGAATATACATACCTAAGTCCTTCGCGCATCTTAGGATCTGCCATGCCATATATATAGGTATTGGTGGTGAGTACTTTTTCAAAAAAAGGTGGCGTAGTAAGATTTTGTAAAGCATCGCCAGGGTTGCGGCTGCTGTTAGGCAGTTCTGCTATTTTTAATAAATATTTAGTATTGACGCTTACTTTTGATGGCGTAGTCCAAGTGAATACTATATTTTGTGGATTTAATACGCGTACATTTTCGTTACACTGTGGCGTAATGGTAAAAGGAGGTTCTATCTGCTGGATGGTGAAAGGTGCACTACAACCCATAGGGGCTTCGTCGGAACGTGGAGTATTGGGTACATCATAGTCGTATGCTTGTATGCATATCGTATAGTTGCCTTCGGGCAGCCCTCCACCTGATATCAGTTCTTGCTTGCGGATACCTGCTATCGCAACGGTATTGATATCGAAATATCGCTCTAGCTGGCTGCCATAGATAGTTACACTACCAAAAGCAGGAACAATGATAGGATTAGGCGGCTGATAGTTGGGACTGGTGGATATACTTACTCCATTGTCGCCTTCTATCTTGCCCACTATTTTGATACGGTACTCCTGACGCTGTGTATTGGTAATGGTGACTATGGTTTTATTCTGTAAAGAGAAGTAATCTGAAATATATGGCGTATATGGCGGCGATACAGTAAGCATCACATTTACGTCTCCAGCATATAGGCTTTGTATTATACCACATAAGACAAGGAGGAGAGGTAATATAATTTTTATTTTTTTCATATAAAAAAATTAATAGGTCAGTGAATAGGTGATCATTCCAGTAAATTCCGTAAATGATGGGCTGATGGTCTCTATCTTAGCTTTATTATTAGTAAGTAAAATATTGGCAGATACGCTGTGGTGAGGAATAATCTGGTAGTTAACATTGAAAGCATTTTGTAGAGTGCTGCCATTGCTTTGTTTGTTAAAAGCATTTTTGTTCCATGTGAACTGCTCTGAAAGTGTGATTTTGTCTTTAGCACATACGTAGTTGGCACCAGTGGTAAAGCCATAGCTTAGCGTTTTGCCTACAGCTACAATAGTATAATTGGTGTTTACACCTATATTGGTATTTATTTTCTTAGGCATATAAGCAAAAGCATAGTTGATATTCGCGTTGATGTTTTTCATCTCATAATTAGAAGAGTTGAGTTTGTTTTTATCGTTTAGGTTTTGAAAAGAAAAAGTGGGTATGATATTGTGCATCATTTTGTTTTCTTTTTTCATTAGTGTGACACGAGGCACTAGTGTGATGCTTTGAGATATTTGGTCAATTTTAGCTGTATCATTGAGTGCTTTAGTTCCTGGCGATTGTGAGGTGCCAAAGTTGCTATAATTTAGAGTAATCCCGAATTTTTGGCTTTGGTTGTAATTGATATTAGCTGAACCTATAATGCGTTTAGTAGCGACTAATTTTTTCTTATTGAGGTTGTCATGTTGATAGCCTACCGAACCACTGATATTGAGTTTGTTTTTAATCAACCTAAAACTAGGAGATAGGGTGATACGTTCCAAATCGGACTGTATATAATATGTGCCAAAGCTCATATAGTCTGGAGCTATACGTTGGTATTTGGCGGTGATAGTCACTGGCTTGGATTGATAGCGTAAGCTGCTTTCTATGGCATAAGCTGCGGTGGTTGATGTCTTAGGTGGTACCAAGAGTTTGATGAATCCTTTCATGGGCACACCTTCGAGGTCGTAATCGGCAGAACCTATATCTTTGGTAAGTGCGCTAATAGCACCGTCGAGTTTCCAAGTAAAATGCTTCAAGAAATTGGTTTCGGTGACAATGCCTATAGTAGCATTGCTTCCTGGATATATTTTTTGCACTTCTGGTTTCTTGGTGAGCGAGCTGCTGTCATCCCAGATTTTGGTGAATATCAAATCTACATAGTTATTGGGCTTTCCAAAGCCTATCTTGGTGGCGAAGCCTTTTCTTTTATAGGCAGGATAATGATATTGGGAGAGGTTGTTAGCTTGATCTGCACTATCTTCTTCTATGGCTTTTTGGAATCTACCATACATAGCGCCGAATCGGAACCATTTGGGGTTTAGATCTACACCTACACCGAGGAAGGTATGTCCTGCCAGCGTGTAGTTGGAATAGGTGAGGTTGCGGAATCCGCCGTGTACGGTGAGCCACTTATATTTTGGACTTAACCCAAATTGATTAAAAGGCTGTCTAAAACTCCTGTTGTCCTGACTGAGCATGAAAGAAAATGGTATTTCAATATCATAGACTACAAGAGTGGGATTGCCGCTCAAAGACCATAGATATGGATTCTTCCTATTTTCTATGCCACTGGCAAAATATCCTCCACCAGATGCCTGTATAGTGCCTCTATATACAAAGGGTTTAGCATCTTTAAGGGTTTCTAGATTTTGAGATTTTGCAGTAGAGTTTATTAATATC
Organism: Chitinophagales bacterium; assembly: GCA_044227665.1. Lineage (GTDB taxonomy): Bacteria > Bacteroidota > Bacteroidia > Chitinophagales > JADIYW01 > JBGAWK01. Next base: position 4,758 of record JBGAWK010000020.1, on the reverse strand, counting down.
TGTAAAGCAGATATGATGAATATATGAAATATAACTTTCATATATCAAATGTATATATTATTTATTAATATTTCTAAATTGTTAATAAATAATATTCAATACGCTATTTTATAGTGAATTATCCATTTTGATTCTACTATAAGCGCAGATGACATCTGAATATACATCGCTCTCTTACGTCCAAGATAGTAGTAATTTTCCTATCTATTCCTCATTCTCTATAAGTTTATAGCCGGTGCCATGTACATTTATGATTGTGAGGGTAGTGTCGTTGCGAAGGTATTTTCTGATTTTTGAGATAAATACATCCATACTTCGCGCTGTAAAATAACTGTCGTCATGCCATACATGTTTTAGTGCTACATCGCGTTCTAATATGCTATTTTTCTTTTCGAAGAATAATCTTAATAACTCATTTTCTTTAGTAGTGAGCTTGGTGATTTCACCATTGTATATCAGACGTTGATTTTTGTAATCCAAAGCAGTCTTTCCTGCAATATATTCATCTTGAGCAGGTTGTACTTCCGGTTTCATGGTACGTCGGAGGATGGCATTCATCTTTAATTCCAAAATATCTGGGGAGAAGGGCTTGGTGATATAGTCATCGGCACCTATGCTCAATCCTTTTATTTTATCTTCTTTCAAAGATTTTGCAGTAAGAAATATTATTGGCGTATCATAGTCATCTTTACGAATTTCTTCGGCTACTGTAAAGCCATCTTTCTTGGGCATCATGACATCCAATAGGATAATGTCGTATTTGTTTTTACGATATGCCAAGAGCCCCTCATCGCCATTTCTTTTCAGATCTACATCATAATTTTTATGACCCAAATATTCTTGAAGTAGTAAGCCTAAGTTATTGTCGTCTTCTACCAAGAGAACCTTTTTTTGTTGTGTTACAAAATTCATATTGTTAATTTTACGTTTTATCTAACGTTAAATACACTACAAATGTTGTGCCTTCTTTTAATTTTGATTGTACCGTTATACTACCATTATGGGCATCTATTATAGATTTAACATAATTTAATCCTAACCCAAAGCCTTTAGTATCGTGAATATTGCCTTTTTGTACTCTATAAAATTTTTCAAAAATCTTTTGTTGATCTTCCTTATTTAGCCCTATTCCGTTGTCTTTTACAGATATGAGAACCTGATTATTAGCATTGGCAGTGGATATGTCTATAATGGGAAATTCCTTGTCATTATATTTTATGGCGTTGTCTATAAGATTTTGGAATACATTGGTAATATGCATGACATCGGAGCGAACTATGCTTTGCCCTGCATCGAAATGTGTATTCACTATTACATTGCGTTCTTTGATAATCAACTCAAATTGTGCCAATACAGTTTCAATAATATCATGAATATCGGCATAAGATAAATTGAGCTGTATTTCACCTTTTTCGAGACGAGCTATCTGCAAAACCTTCTCTACATGGTGTGCCAATCTTTTATTTTCCTCAGCAATGATAGAAGCATATTTTATTCTAGAGTTTTCGTTTGTGGAGATGTCTTTATCTTTCAGCATCTCACTGGCAAGAGAAATAGTGGCTATTGGCGTTTTCAACTCATGAGTCATATTATTGATAAAGTCCGTCTTGATGTCAGAAAGTTTTTTCTGGTGAAAGATAATTTTATAGGCAACATAAAAAGCCATAATAATCATGATAAAGAATATCGTAGTGATTATGATATTCAAGCTCAAGGAGAGAATTAGGAAACTCCGCTGCTTGGGGAATACTAATTTCAAAGATTTATGGCTGGCAAAGAGGCTGTTTGGGAATAAGTTTATTGCGTATGGAGACTGAAATAATTCCACCAAATTGGCATTGTCGGAGACGAGTACAAAGTTATTGTCGGCATACTCCGTGACACCATACTGATACTGCGTTTTTATGCCTTTGGCATAGAGTGTTTGCTTGATAATCTTGTTGAGCATCGCTGTATCAATAATTTCCTGAATAGGCTTCACCGTTATCATCTCTTGGAAGAGGATGTCTTGTAATTTATTTACACGGTCTCTAATATTTTGATTTATACTTTGGGGGTTGAGGTCTGAAAAAGTATCATTCTGATATTTATTATCATTTACATAAGGCAAATGTGTAGGAAGTTGATTTCTTACATCATTCATAAAGCCTTCATCCTGAAATATTTGTTCTACAAATGGCTTATAGCTGTATTTTTCTACAGCATCAGATATTTCATTGAGTGCCTCTGTTACATTACGCTCAAAAGTCTGTTCTTTGGCTACCAAGGCACTCTGAAACCATATAAACTGCAATCCGGCCAATCCTATCAACCCTACTACGATGAGTATTGCGGTATATAGTATGATATTGCGGTTCACAGGGTAAAATTAATCAATTCGAATAAGGGGCACTACTATTGTTTGTTAATTTCATTTGCAGGCTTATTATTATTTCCTGAACAGCACTGTACATTATTGTCAACTCTTCCTCCGTGATAGAATATGGAGGCATAAAATACAGGGTATTCCCCAATGGTCGCAAGAGGATTTTACGTGCTATACATTCATGATACAGCATATCACGTAGGCTGTGATAATAGCTGTTTTGTTCTTTGCTCATCACGATGTCAAAGGCGGCAATGGTGCCACACTGCCGGGTATTGGCTATATGAGGATAATTTTTTATTTGCAATAGAAAATCTCTATGTGATTCTGTGATAGCGATGATACGGTTTATAGTGGCTTCGTCTTCAAAAATATCCAGACTTGCATTTGCGGCAGCACAGGCTAGAGGATTGGCGGTATAGGAGTGTCCATGATACAATGCAGTACTTTTATCTTTACTATAGAATGCTTCATATATTTCGGGCGTACATAAAGTTACGCCTAAGGGCATAAACCCTCCTGTGATACCTTTCGATAAACAGATAATGTCGGGCAATACTTCTAAATGAAAGCTGGCAAACATGGCACCTGTGCGTCCGAATCCTGTCATGACCTCATCAGCAATACATAAGGTGCCTTTGGATTGCGCTAGATGCACCATGCTCTCTAACTTTTCGGCTTCATACATGAGCATCCCTGCTGAGCCTAAGACCAATGGTTCGTATATGAAGGCTGCCACATCTTCATTTTTTACATGTTTTTCAAATAATGACAGTACTTGTGAGAAGTTTTCTGCCGTAGGCAACGGCATTCTTATCACTTCAAAAAGATAATCTCTAAAAGGTACATGAAAAGTGCGGCTATCGCCAACAGACATGGTGCCAAAAGTGTCTCCATGATAGGCATGTTCGAAGGCTATAATTTTATTTCTTTTTATTCCTTTATTATAAAAATATTGAATGGCAATTTTTACGCCTACTTCTACGGCAGTACTGCCATTGTCGCTAAAAAATACTTTGGCATAGTGGTGTTCAAAAATCTCTATAAGTCGCTCAGCAAGTCTGATGGACTGCGGATGCGAAAACCCGGCGAAGATGACATGTTCCAATTCTTTGGCTTGCGCTGCTATCTTCTCCGCTATATATGGATGGCTATGTCCATGAATATTTACCCACCAAGAGGATATGCCGTCAATATAGGAATTGCCCTTGTCATCATACAGTAGTGTTCCCTGTCCTCTATGTATGATGATATTATTGGGAGATAATGCCTCTTGAGTATAGGGATGCCAGATGTAAGCACGATCTTTGGAAGTATTGTCCATGTCCCAAAAATAATATGAAGAGTTAAAACAATAAAGACTATTATCTTTGGCAGTAATGAAAAAAATCGGTATCATCTCGGATACGCACGGCTATTTTGACCCAAAACTCAAAGATATATTCGCTGAGGTAGATGAAATATGGCATGCCGGAGATGTTGGAGACATGGATGTCTTGAAAGAATTACGGCGCATACACCCTGTAGTAGCAGTATATGGAAATATTGACAATCCTCATGCCGATGAGTGCTGCAAACTCAATCAAATATTTTTTTGCGAAGCAAAGAAAGTACTAATTACGCACATAGGAGGGTTTCCCGGCAAGTATTCATCTCGGATGAAATCAATATTTAAAGAACATCCTGATATAGGGATAGTGGTATGTGGTCATTCCCATATTGCGAAGGTGATGCCAGACCACCAATTTCATCATATCTATATTAATCCAGGAGCTGCGGGCAGGGAAGGATTTCATATCTTTCGTACCGTCATAAGATTACAGGTAGATGGGGACAAAATTCATAATGTAGAACTCATAGAGTTGGGTAAAAGAGGAGCAATATATGCATAGAAAAATACTAATTACTGGGGGCACTTCTGGTATAGGCTTGGAGTCTGCTAAGCAATTGGCAGCAATGGGGCATGAATTATTAATAATAGGTAGGAGTGATGATGCCTACAAAAAAGCAGAAAATATAATTTTGAAAGAAATTCCTGATGCAAAATTACATTTCTACTCTGCCGACCTGTCTTCTATAGCTTCTGTGAAGGTAGCTGCCGATAGAATCTTACTTGAACATAATTTTCTGGATGTCATACTTAATAATGCGGGTGCTGTATATTCTGAATTTGAACTTTCAGATGTGGGCGTAGAAAAGACAATGACTACCAATCACCTCAGTCACTATGTATTGACAGGGAAGTTATTGCCCTTACTGAAAAAATCTATGAAGGCAAGGATAGTAAATGTATCTTCAGATTCACATTATCAAGGCAAAATGGATTTTGATGGACTTTTGTCGAAAAGTAAGGGCTATTTTATTATGAAATCTTATGAAAGAAGTAAGCTGGC
>JBGAWK010000001.1:0-161016 GCA_044227665.1 Chitinophagales bacterium | reverse complement strand
TTCTTGCCATTGGTTTTTTTCGATAGATATTATACTGATGTTCCCATCGGTTTCTAAAACTGCAAGTTTCACATTGGCAATATCTTCCACACCATGTTCTCGTACAGAGGCTAAAAGTTCCTCTTGGGTAAGTAATATGCGTCGCAAATTATCTTGAATTATTTTCCCTTGATATATGAGGGTAATGGGCTCTGATTGTATTATTCTTCGCAAACTTGAAAACCTATACATCATCCACCCAAAAATCATATTTAATATAAATAGCGTAGCTGCTGCCGTAAGTCCGCCCCATAGCGTAGTGTTATCGCCTACCATAGCATTCTGTACTGCATTGCTGATAAGAACTATTAATACCAAGTCTGCAATGGACAATTGTGAAAGCTCTCTCTTCCCAAAAATCCGAAAGGCAAATATCATAAACAGATATACTGAAGTGCTTCTTAAAACTATATTTCCTAAATCTCCAAGTATTTCATGCATTTTCAAATGTAACATATTATAAGTAAATATGTATCTCTGCGTATGTATTCGCTGTATCTTTGAGAAGGCATGATATTGTTTTTTTTATTAGCTTTTGTGGCTGAAATTCTTGGCACTATTGGAGGATTTGGTTCTTCATTATTTTTCGTGCCTATCGCCAACTATTACTTTGACTTCCAGTCTGCATTAGGCATAACCGCAGTCCTCCACCTGACGAGCAACCTCAGTAAGATGGTACTCTTTAAAGAAGGCTTGGATAAAAGACTGCTAATTACTATGGGCATCCCTGGTGTAGCTTTCGTTATTATCGGCGCATATTTGAGTAAATTTATACAATCAGATGTCTTAGAAATTGCTTTAGGCGTTTTCCTCATCCTCCTTAGTGTGTTGCTTATTATTTTCAAGAACTATGCCGTTGCACCTACAAATGCTAATGCGGCTTTTGGCGGCATACTGTCGGGTTTTTTTGCTGGACTACTAGGAACTGGTGGTGCTATACGCGGTGTTACGTTAGCAGGTTTTAGTATTCCTATGGGCGTCTTCATCGCCACCTCAGCATTTATAGATTTTGCCATAGATGCAAGTCGGAGTATTGTCTATTATTTCAATGGATATATCCACAAACACGATATAAAAACGATGCTCATCCTCCCTTTTGTAAGTATAGTGGGAACATACATAGGCAAGTTGTTGCTTTCCAAGATTAGTGAGCAACGCTTTCGCTATATCGTCTTGACGCTGATAATGCTTACAGGACTTTCTATTGTTACAAAATGGTGGCTGGATTTATAGCTTACGCCTTGTAATGGCTTTCTACTACCTGCTTCGTATTATCTTTTTTTCTAAAAGAAATAACTTTTTGCAAAAAACTTTCAAATCCCGCAATATACTCGTCAGCAAAGGGGCGCTCGGGGCTATTTTTATTGATGGCCAAGGCAGTATCTTCCAAAGATACTATACCGAAGGATGTAATACTATCCTGTTGTAAAGCATCAAAATCTCTCAAAATCTTTATCTGTGTGTTACACTCCTTATCTTGACTTAGCAATATAGCTTTGGCGGCTATTACATATCCTGTATAGGCATGGTAGATAGCTTCTGGCAGAAGGCTTTGCGCTAGACATTCCTTTGCATCTACAAGCTTCTGCTCTGCTTCGCGGATGATAATGCCCACCATATCGTACATGATGCCTGCACATTCTCCTACACCTACCTCTGGTGTAAAATATATCTCACTGCCATAATCATAGAAGTCATCATCTACATACTTGGAAGGGTCTGCTACTGGTTTCAGCAAGGAGTAGAAATAATTTTTTCCCAGTCGGTGGTAGTAATCGTTGAAATATTCTCCCTCTAAGGCTTTTTGTTCAAAATCATTGAGCAAAATCCTTAAAGCATCGGGCATACGCTTCGTAGGCAGCTTAACAATTTTGTCGCCTACAGCACCTATCCCATCAGGGTTCACCCCTCCTCCTAAGATGACCTGCATGGCAGGAGCAACTTTGTCGCCTACTTTTATAGAGCTGCCATGTAATCCAATATTTGCTGCCATGTGCTGACCACAGGAGTTCATGCAGCCACTCATCTTGATGTCTATTTTGTTGTCAAAGATGAGATGTTCATATTCTTCATGTATGACATCCTCTAATATCTTCGCCAATGTCATACTATTAGTAACACCCAGATTACAGGTGTCGGTACCTGGGCATGTGGTAATATCTGCAATAGTAGCAAAGCCGGGAAGGGCAAATCCCAAGCTATCCAATACACTATATATATAAGGCAACGCCTGTGGCAACACATACTTTAGCATCAAGCCCTGATTCATGGTAATACGCATATCTTCTGAAGCAAACTGCTCTGCCAAGTCCGCGATAATACGCGCTTGCGGTGCCTTAATATCTCCATTGGAAACTTTTAAACCCACAGCGAAATATCCCTTTTGTTTTTGCTCTATAACATTTGTTTTTAGCCACTTATGATAACACTCTTGGTCTTCAATATGCACATCGGGAAATTGCTGCGGTGTCGGGGGTGCTATATTTTGCACTGTAGTAGTATCGATCGTACAAGTAGTTAATTTTAGTGCAGGGTATTCTCCCTCTACCAATTGCATGAAAGCCTCCATGCCCATGTCTTTGATAAGGTACTTCATCCTCGCTTTATGTCTGCGGGTGCGCTCTCCATACCTGTCGAAGATGCGCAAGCCTACTTCTATAAACGGTATTACTTGCTCTTCCGGCAAAAATTCGTAGGCAGTATGCGCCAAGAATGCCTGTGCGCCAAGTCCTCCGCCTACCAATACCTTGAAGCCTCTTTTGCCGTCCTGAATTTTGGGGATAAATCCAAAATCGTGGATATAGGTAAATGCGCTGTCGCTTTCGGAAGAGGAGAAAGCAATTTTTATCTTCCTTCCCATATCCTGACATATAGGATTGCGTAGGAAGTATTCAAATACTGCCTGCACATAAGGTGCTATATCAAAGGGTTCACTAGGGTCTATCCCTGCCATAGAAGAGCCTGTTACATTGCGCACTGTATTGCCACAGGCTTCTCGTGCCGTAACGCCCACGTCTTCTATAAGATTCCAAAGTTCGGGGGTGTCTTCTACTTTTATGTAGTGAAACTGTATGTTTTGGCGAGTAGTAAGGTGTAGGTTGCCGTTGGTAAATTTTTCGCTTATATCTGCTAGCCTTCTGAGTTGCACAGGTGTAATTTTGCCAAAGGGCAGTTTCAGCCTTACCATCTGAACGCCTAGCTGACGCTGTCCATATACACCACGAGTGAGGCGAAAGTGCTTGAACTTGTCTTCGGGAATAATATCATTCCTATAATCTTCTATTTTTTGCTTCAACTCAAAGATGTCTTTCCTTGCCGCTTCGCTAACCCCTGGAAGTATTTCTAATGCCATATACTAATTTTTGTTTTAAAAAAAATGCCTGTCATTAAGGGACAGGCATTTATAGAAGTAATATGCCTTGCCCTATATAATAATATTACACCAACAAGAATATTTTGCCTTCATAGTAACAAACATAAATAACAAGTTTGGGATTTTCAAAAAATATGTTTTGTATTTATAAAAAATTAATTTTGCCCTTATGTTGCTTAGCCTTTGGATTTGATGCCATACTCTTTGAAATCATCGCCCTTCAGTGATTCTACCGCCTTCTTATAGATAGGATTGAGTTCATTTATTATCTGATAGTATATTTTACTGTCAAATAAGTATTGGCCTATCAAAGCCTTTAAATTATAAGAAATAGTAGGCAGACTTTTGCTATAATTTTCCGTGCCGGGATCTGCTTTTTTTGTTTTTCCAAAAGCAAGAAATCCGTCCCAAACTTCTTTCGTCACTTCAAATTTTTTAATAAAGTCTTCCTGCGTAGGATATTGTTGCTGCAATAAATTTCTGTTGTTGTTCACATAATGTAGGCAGAAGCCATTGAAGCTTCCTGTGCGTAGCAGGGCGGAATAGAAGCTGCTGCGCCATGAGGTATCCGCAGGGACAAACACATCGGGAATCACGCCACCGCCACCATATACTATGCGCTTTCCGGCAGTAAAATAGCCCGTAGAGTCTAGTACTTTCATGCTATCTTTCACAAAATATTCTCCACTATTATATCTTTCTGTGAAGTCATCTCTATAATCCTCTCCGTTGCCCTTGATGTAGGGCTTCTGTATGCATCTGCCACTAGGGATAAAATACTTGGACACGGTGAGTCTCACGGCACTCTGGTCTATGAAAGGATACCCTTTCTGTACCAGTCCCTTGCCATAGGTGCGTCTGCCTACAAGCAGTCCTCTGTCCCAATCCTGAATAGCCCCTGACACAATCTCACTTGCTGAGGCACTGCCTTCATCTATCATGACTACGAGCTTGCCATGCTCGAATACGCCGGCTTCGGTAGCATTAAAATCTTGCCGTGGTGAGGATTTCCCTTCTGTATATACGATAAGGCGATCTTTAGAAAGAAATTCATCGGCTAGCGCATGTGCCTGATTGAGGTATCCTCCGGAATTGTCAGACAGATCTAAAATCAGATTTTCAGCACCTAATTTCTTGAGGCTGTCGATGGCTTGCGCCACTTCTTCATCCGCAGTGGCAGAAAATCGGGAAAGTTTCACATATCCCGTTTTTTTGTCTGTCATGTATGCCGCATCTAATGCATAGATGGGAATCCTGTCTCTGGTAATTAGGAAATCCAATGGCAACACTTCCCCATATCGCTTAACAGATACCGTAACTTCTGTACCTTTTTTCCCTCGCAGACGCTTAAAGACACCATCATTTTTTATGCCCACTCCGGCTACATTTTCCCCGTCTATAGAGACTATCCTATCGCCATCCATCAATCCCACTTTGTGGGAAGGACCTCCAGATATAACATTCACAATAATTATAGTATCATCCAAGATATTGAACTGTACTCCTATTCCCTCAAAATTGCCTTCTAGGGGCTCATTGGCTTTGCGCAACTCTTCTGCTGTAAGATATACAGAGTGAGGATCTAACTCTTCCAGCATTTTGGTGATGCCTATTTCTACTAAGGAGTCCATATTTACCGTCTCCACATACTGCCTGTCCAGTAGTTGCAGAAATTGAGACATCTTTTGCTGATAGGTCTGTGCAAAAGAATCCGATTGCCAAATAAGCAATCCGACTATTAGTAAGAATTTTCTAATCATTTATATACCTTTTTTTGTTCTATATTTTATATTCAAAAATTCTACGCCCAAAGAAAATGCCATAGCAAAATAGACATACCCTTTAGGCACATGCACATCGAATGCTTCTGCCACTAATAATAGACCTATCATTAACAAGAATGATAGTGCCAATATTTTTATGGTAGGATGTCTTTCGATGAAATCGCTAATAGACTTAGATACCATCACCATAATAATCATAGACAATATAATAGAGATAAACATGATAACTATGCTCTGTGTGAGACCTATGGCCGTAATGATAGAATCTATAGAAAACACTAAATTTATGAGTGCAATCTGAATTACTACCTGTGTGAAGGACATCTGCGTTTTCTTTCCGGTTTCAGCATGATCGTCTTCATTAATCTTATGGTCTATCTCTATAGTACTTTTATACAGCAAAAATAGTCCTCCCATTACTAAGACGATGTCTTTTAGACTTATCGCATTGCCTTCAAAATCTATAGGCAGGTAAAACAAGGGTTGTGTAGAGGCTATAATGAATTGGATAAAAAATAATAACACTATCCTTATGAGTAGTGCCATAAACAGTCCCCACCGTCGTGCTTTTTCTTGCTGATGTGGTGCTGCCCGCTGGGTATTGATCGCTACAAAAATAATATTATCTATACCCAATACTATTTCCATAAAGGTAAGGGAGATTAAACTAATATATGCTGCCGGCTGTGTAAAGACACTAAAATCCATTTGTAAATTTTTTCAAAAATACTGTTATTGACATATTCTTTTTTGTAAATAATTATTATGAACTTATGCAATATGCTAAATTTGGTAAAAAATCTTATGGTTACAGTGGCAATATTGGTAGTAACGGTAGTAATATCCCTATTAGCATTTAATAATGGTACTCTACAACATCGTTTTATGTTTAATCCGTATCGAATAAAAAGTACAGGAGAGTGGTATAGATTTTGGAGTGCCGGATTTATTCACGCCGATTATGCACACTTGGGTTTCAATATGCTGGCATTCTATTCATTTGGAAGATATGTAGAGCAAATGTTTTCTATAGCCTTAGGCACCAAGGGCATGATAATGTATCTTTTGCTTTATCTATTAGGCATGTGCTTCAGTCACCTGTATTCTTATGCGAAGCATAAAGACAACCCTTACTACAATGCCTTAGGTGCATCCGGGGCTGTTTCTGCTGTGATATTCAGCAGTATTATTCTGAGTCCTCGCAGTGAGATATATTTTTATTTTATTCCTGTTAAGGCTTATATCTTTGGCCCCATATACCTTGCTTTCTCTGCATATCTTTCGAAGCAAGGTAATGACAACATAGGCCATGATGCACACTTTTTTGGTGCGATTTTTGGCGTATTATTTACAATTATTGTATTCCCTAATGCACTAGATTTGTTTAGAATGCAAATAGGTTTCTGATGATTATAGATTTACGAAGTGATACGGTTACAAAACCGGACAAAGCTATGTTGGCGGCTATGTTTTTGGCAGAAGTAGGAGATGATGTTTTTGGTGAAGACCCTACCGTTCTTGCCTTAGAGATGAAAGTGGCAGAACGCTTCGGCATGGAGGCAGCTTTGTTTATGCCTTCCGGAACTATGAGCAACCAAGTGGCAATAAAAACACATACCCAGCCCATGCAGGAGGTCATTGCTGAATACAATTCCCATATACTGCAATATGAGAATGGGGGATATGCAATGTTTTCTGGGATATGTGCCGCTATCATACATGGTAAGGATAACAAACTCAATGTAAAGGACATCACCAATCATATCCGCCAGCATCACGACTGGTTGCCAACTACTGGTCTTGTAACTATTGAGAACACTGTAAATAGAGCTGGTGGCATCTGCTATACACAAGATGAAATTTTCAACATTTATACTTTCTGTAGAAAACGAGGAATTCCTTTACATATAGATGGTGCTAGGATATTTAATGCTATTATCCATGAGGGGTATGACGAAAAATTTATAGGCAAGCATTGTGATAGCATTACTGTCTGCTTTTCCAAGGGCTTGGGAGCACCAGTAGGCTCTGCATTACTAGGAACATCCTCATATATAAAAAAGGCTCGAAAATACAGGAAAGCCTTTGGCGGCGGAATGCGCCAATCCGGATATCTCGCTCAGGCTTGTGTTTATGCATTGGACAATAATATTGTCCGCCTTCATATTGACCATCATCATGCTCAAATTATTGCAAATACACTCAAAGATTGCAAGTATATAAAACACTTATTGCCCGTTGAAACTAATATTATCATCTTTGCCATGAAGAGCCCACGGCTCGCAAAGCAATTTACGGAACATCTTGAAAAGAACAATATATGGATCATTGATATGGGTGAAGGATTAATGCGTATGGTTACACATTTGGACATCAGCCCTGCCGACATAGAGCATATCTGTAAGGCTATCCCTGCATTTGAGCCTCAGTCCTAAAATAAAGAAAAAGTATTGTCATAAATTTCTGCCTGTATAATAGGTGCTTAGGCGCGCCACAATGGCATGGTCATGCAATGGGGTCCTCCGCGGGCTCGTGATAATTCTGAAGAAGATATAGTAATAATAGCTTTAAGGTTTTCTTGTAGTAGGGTATCCATTTTTCGGGGACTGAGAGATACGTATCCTGCACCTTTCAATGCTTTTAGCGTATAAATATTCCTCTCGTAAGCAAAAGCTACTCCCGGTCTTACTGCAACCAAATTACACCCATCTGTCCACTGTTCCCTTTTATCGAATGGGTGTATGCCATTTCCACAAGAGATGAGTGTCATTGCAGGATTATAATCATGTAATAGATGCTTTAGGGTAGGATAAAATAGGGGTTTGTGTTTATCCCTTATGTAAGTTACTACGCCTAGTTCTTCGTTTTCCTCAAAAACTAATGGCGCATAGCCTACCGCTGTATTCCTATCTATTAATGTAAAGACGGTATCTAAATGCATACAATATCGAGCCTCCGGTAATTCTACAACTGTAAGTGTATCTAAAATATTTCTGTCAAAGAGAAAGTTCTTTAGCAACTCTATGGCCGCCAGCGTGGTGCGCTCACTCTTACCTATCAAAACATGCTTATTTCCCAAAACCATTATATCGCCCCCTTCAATAGATATAGCGGTGTTGCTAAAATAGTCTTCTCGGGTAAAATCTAAGACTTTATCAGAGAACCCCACAAATAAGGGATGGTACTTTACAATATACGAAAATAAGATGTTTTCTCTTTGCCTTGCTTGCTTATGTGCTTTGCAGACTACTATCATATCTTGGATGACACAGGCGAGATCTCTAGTGAATACCAAATTTGGAAGTGGCGGCAACAATACTTCTTTTGTATTGGGATGTAGCCCAGATATCAAGGTCTCTGATAGTTGCTCATATTCTAATGTTCTCAATTTCTCACGCCTAGACAGATTGAGGTTGTGATAAGAAGCTATTCTCTCAAGAATATCATTTTTGGCATCGTCATCTTTGATAATGTCTGTAAGAAGTTGCTGGATTTCTATTACATTATCCTTGCCAATGAATTTTTTCAGACTATCTGTAAAATTGTCGTGTTCTTCAATGATTCGAGGTAGAAATACGATATCGTCATACAATAATTGTTCTGCTATTTCCGGCGTAATGTACTCTATGCCCATATCAGGCCTGTGTACGATTACTTTTTGCAGATTTTCAATATCTGAGGTAACATACATATTCGGAATTTTATCCGAAGTTATACTATTTTTTCAAATCTATGAAAAACAATAGCCGTCATCTTAGTTAAAGAAACCCTTTATAAAAGTAAAGATTGCAATGCTTTGCTTTTATACCCATTTCTAAGATGACGGCTATGTTATTATTGTTTCACAAACTTACTCTTGAGATTTATATCTTTAAGTTTGTTTACTAAGTTAATCAAATATACCCCTTGGGCATATTCTGAAGCATCCAACACTATGGTGTTCTTGCCCTTCTGTAAGTTCAACACTTCATCTCTCATGTGCTGACCTATTACATTTGTAACGCTCATATTGAGAGAAAGTTGTTCTACAGATACGATAATGTCAATGTTTAACTTGCCACTAGTAGGGTTCGGATATATTCTATCTATATACGTAGCCTGATAAGGGACAGGATCTGCAACTTTGATATTAATTATTGGCGAAGTTGTGCTTGTACCATCAAAGTCATATTGTACTAATCTATAGTAGTTATTGCCTATGACAGGATTAGGATCTATCAAAGTATAATTTAATACTGTATTACTATTTCCTGCACCATCCACTGTGCCTATTGGAACGAATATTGTACCATCCAAAGATTTTTCTACCACAAAATAATCATTATTGAATTCTGAAGCTGTAGCCCATTGTAAATCATTCGTATGGTTGGCTTCGTTATAGCTGCCTGTGAAAGATATTAGTTCTATAGGTAGTGGCGTAGGGGCATAGCCATTACCCGTGGCGCCTGTACCTCCTGAGAAACCAGTCAGTCCTTGATATTCCACATACGTTACATTATTACATGATACATCATCTACTGTAGTAAGGGAGAAAGCAGCCCCTGTGGCTAAGCCACTACCATAACATGCGTACACATAGTATGGATTCGTATGCGCAGCATAATCGAAGGCAATACCATTACAAGACTTAAACCATTCGAATCCTTCCGCAGTACCAAGACAGCCATTTGCTTGGAAACTCATCATGGTATCTATTATTTCTTGTTTTTCTATGGGTAAATAATAGAATCTAATTTTCACAGGTTTCGCTGGATCAATAGTTCCTGAAGTAATTTCAAAATCCCAGTATCTTCTCATTACATGAGATGCATATTCGCAACCAATAGACTCTGTATAATGATCTGTAGTGTAATAGATTTTAGCTATACCTTGTAGTGAAGTATTGCCATTGTCATAAAGCGAAAACTTATATTTTCTCTGAGAGCCAACAGTATGATAGTAATGACGCCACCCATCTCCACAAGTATAATACTGTGTCATGGATACTACCGGCATACTGTCTATGACTATTGGCAAGCATACAGGAACTTGCTCAATCTTAATTGTGCCGTCTAAGTTCCCAAAAGTTTGTCCGGGACCGTCTATCTGAATATAATATGTGGCACTTGTATCAATTCCACTTGCAACTGTGAGATACATATTATTTTGATAAGTAATCACGTATGTATTACTAGAAATAGAAGTATTATAGAAAGACTGACAATCCAATGTGCCGGAGCCTATAGGCGCTCCATCACAAGGAGTATTGTCTTTGTAAATACTGTAAGAAATTCCTTTGTTATTTAATGCTGAATATGTCGTAAAGTAATATTTAAAAGTCAGTCTATAATCAGCACAACTATTGTCCGTAGTAAATTTAAAGTAGATAGAGTTTTCTGTAGGTGCATCAGAATCCGGATCAGGAATACCCGGAATACCTGTCAAAGGACAGGATTCTGCATAGCCATTACTTGCTGGTTCTGATGTTGCTCCTTTAATATTATAACAATACTCTACGCCATATTGCATAGGAGGAGCTTGTGCTGCATGAATACACTCATCGAATCCTTTGCGCTCACTCACACATAAATCGAAGTCTTTATCCCAGTCTAGTGCCTGTTCCCCAAACACTTGCAGATATATTACAGTACCTTGAGCTTCACTAATTTCAAAGTTAAAGAATTGATCTCCCGTAGTCAAATTAGGTTTCCCTGCTGTTCCACAGCCTATTGCTGTAAGACTTCCAGGTGTTCCTTTATAAGCTATCACGTGGAGTTTACTTTCATCATCCACAAGGTTAGCATCATAACGTGCGCTACCTTGAACCATTATTGGTGTATATACGGGCATACTTCCCGCAGGCGAGCCTGGAGCACACGTTATTGCCGGCACAGTAAATTTATACCATGTATCGCCACAAAGATCCGTTATGGAGCAAATAGGTCTGCCACGAGCCACTACCCTGAATTTCTTCACCATCAGTTACCACACATTGCTCATCTTGTACCGTTACAGTTACAGCATTCGCAATATCATTATTTGCAGGTTGATTACCGGAAGGTATTGTATAAGGATATAATAAATCTTCTATAGTAAGGTCAAATTTACCTTGTGCACCCCCTACAGTTGTACCATCCACTTGAACGACATACCACCATCCCGGAATGAAGCACTCATATTCTATTTCTTCGTCACCGCAGTTAGGACAAATAATAGGAACATCAGGAATAGGATTGTATGCGCTAGCCATCTCTACACCCGGAGTCGTCCAAGAACCAAAACTACAATTCCATGTAGGCCCTACTTCGTAGAGATACATTTCAGGATCTAACCCTCTAAATGCTCCATCTGCATCATGTAAAGTAAGGCGTAAGCGTCCTGACGCTGAAGCTTGGAATCTGTACCATACAGATTTTTGTACATCCGCAGGTGCATTAGGTTCACCGACCTCGGTAGTAGCACAGATATTATTTTGATTAGTAATTCCCTGTGTTGCCCCGGTTAATGCTATGGTAGCAAACGCCGCCCCAGCCGTAGTAAGACTACAAATATTATCATTGGCAGGGCCTGATGTCGCAGCACCATCATCATAGATGCGAATCTTGAATCTTCCTTCCATATTCAGTGAAGAACCATCTACTTGTACATAATACTCTTGTCCTGATTTTACACAAGGCAATGTAAGATCTTCATCAAAAAATCCAGCATCATAATCGGCTGCTTCTTGTACAAATCCACTGAAGTCACTGCATCCATTTGTGGCTCTAAAAACAGCTACTTGTAAATCTATAGGATCCGTACCTAATAAGGCATCTGATTCTAATTGTATCGTATAATCCGCATCCCTTGCCGCCGTAAATCTAAACCATACTGATTTATCTACATCATAGCTTGAGATATCTGTAGGTATATCTATAGGCTCTCCCACTTGGGTAGTAGCACAGTTGTTGTAGTACCATGTTCCATTATTGATATTGCCTGCAATAGGCACTGTGCCTAAATTGGTGGCATTACATGCATCATCATTAGATGGTGCATTATATACGGCATCGGTCACTACTTCTAAGCCAAAGTACCCAAAACCCTGTGCCCTGAACAGTTCCAAGAAACCTTTGGTGCCATCTACTTGTACATAATAGGTCATATTAGGTTTCAAACAAGTAACAGACAGCGTTTCGTCCCAAAGTAATGCATCAAAATCAGACCCTAACTCCGTAAATTTCGCAAAATCACAAGTGCCATCTGAGGACTCATACAACGCTAATTGTAGATTTATGCCATCATTGTGGTCAGGAGCAGGATCAGAATTTGCATTGACAGTAACATCATATCTCTTACCCGCCACATTAGGTGTCATGAACTTAAACCATACCGTATTATCTGCGGTGAAAGCATCTGGTTGTGGTTCTCCAGCCTCTAAATCAGTGCAATAATTATGATAATTATTGGCACCAGAAGATGCATTTCCTATCTTATTGCCCGGCGTAGAGGAGATAGTCACAGAGCCTGCATTGGTAGTAGTGCCTACATTGAATGCACTACATACATTGTCATTTGCGGGTATAGTAATTGGAGGAATGTCATTAATCACAATATCAAAGAATCCTTGTTCCTGACCATATACATTGAGTGTTCCACCCACCTGTACATAATATAATGTATTTGGCTTCAAACAATATACATCTATAGATTCACCCCAAAAGGCCAAAGGATCATACTCGCTTGCCATTTCTACCATATTGGTACCATTAGGATGCGAATAACTACAAGTACCATCTTGAGACTCCCAAACGGCAATTTTTGGATTCACCAAATCGCCAAAAGGCCAAGGAAGATCACTATTTACATCTATATGTACAGCATAATCTCCCGCAGCAGTAGGTGTCATAAAGCTATACCATACTGTATGCGTCATATCAGCAGCATCTGAAGGAGGTGAAACCACATCCCATCCTGAGGGAATAGGTTCTGTTCCCGCAGCACTACTCACATTTAATCTAGTATCTGCACAAATATTTGTGTCTTTTTCATAAGTAAATGCTGCACCACCGCCCCAGAAAGAAGCAGCAGAACTTGCCGCACCGGTAGTTAATTTTTTAGCATTGCAAATAAAATTATTTGAAGGGCGCGGATCAGGATTTACCTGACGCACCCTTAAATTAAAGTTCCCTTCTTTGTTTAGTGCCGATCCATCCACCATGATATAATAGGTAGTATTAGGATCTAAGCAATGTATGGTGGCATTCTCATCATAAAAGCCCGGATCATAATCACTGCCCATTTCATATAAAGGTCCTGAGCATGTTCCGTCACTAGCCATCCACAAAGAAACGCCTAAGTCTATACAATCTTGATACACTTCATCACTAGGAGAACATCCATTGTCAAACCAATCATCCAATATCGCAGTAGAACAATCTCCAGATATAGCCTCTATTTCTACACTAATAATAGATGGGTCATAAGCTCCTGTTGCTGGTGTAGTAAACTTAAACCATACCGGTTGGTGATTGCTACCAAATGCATTTACAACACTCTGCTGATACCCCGGTGTAGGGTCGCTGGTAGCGGTAGCACAGAAATTGTTAAATGTCGGAGACATATAGAAATTGGAGCTACAATTATTCGGTACTTTTCTGTCTGTAAACGGTTGATACCAGGTTGTACCCGCAGGCATTGTACCCAAATTAGCAGCACCACATACGGTATCTATACTTGGATTAATCGTAGCTGGTAAGTATTGATTACCACTCACCGTATTATATGCTCCATTCCAGGAAGCAGGGTTGCGAGGGTCGGAAGTTATAGTAAGATTGAATCTACCATAATCCCAGTCGGAGCCTATGCCTGCTGACTTTTTACCTGATACTAGAAGGTAATATTCTTGTCCCGGAATAAGACATGAAACTTCCATCTCTTCATCTTCTACAGATGTTCCCGCAATTGCAACACCAGAGGTAACAAGTGGATTCTGATAATCCTGAACAATCAGTGTAGTAGCTTCAGGAATAGCATATTGTGTACAGGAGTAGCCAGAATTCAGTTTATAGATTGCCAATGATAGGTCTATATGGTTGGGGTCTCCTGAGGGCTTGCTCAATGTGCCGTAGTCTGTATTCTCTGCAAGAATATGTATCTTTCCAGAGGGGGGTGCTATAAATTTATACCACACCCCTGTTTCATTATAACCGCCTAAAGCAGGTCTTCCGGGTTCGTTGAGGTTGTCGGCACACCAGTTTTTGGTATCTGCAATATATAAAGTGTCTTTATAATTGATTCTATTCCACGTATTTGTCGCTATATAAGAATCACTAAAAGGAATCGCATTACACATCTCATCATTAGGCGCATAAGCATTAGGTTGGTAGTCTTCAATTTTTAAGTCAAAAATACCTCTTGTTTGTGTGATAGGAGATGCGGAGCCATCTATTTCCAAATAATATTTTCTTCCGGGCGTGAGGCAGTTTACATACATAACTTCGCCATAGCCATCTAAGACATTATAACTCACGATAGAAGACACCGGAGACTGTGGCGGTTGTATTATCGAGCAATTACCAGGTGTGGTTTCTTGATATATAGCCAATTGTAAATCAATATTATCAAAAGTACCATCTTTCATGATATCTTGAGGGTCGGCAGTAGCCGTAATACGTACAGAGCCACTCGGTGGGGCATAGAAATATACCCATCCCGGATTATCATTGCCATCACCAGTTGTAAATGTAGTTCCCGGTTCCTGATTAGCACCGGTACCCGGCGTATAAGTAGTACAAAGATTTGAATTATTGTAAAGATTGTCTGTCAAACCCGTCTTTGATGCATCGCCTGTTCCAAATGCTCCGGCAGCATTGTCATAACCCGTATTAAATCCATTACTATTTCCAAATAATTTGAAAGGCACAGCATTGCAAGGTATGTCCCCAACTTCACGGGGATAGTAAGCATCAAACTCAAACCAGCCCTCTTTCAGATACTGAGTTAGGACATCATAAAATGGAACTTCACCATCCACCATCAAATAATAATCAGTCTCTGGTGTAAGACAAGCTGCAGTAAGATATTCACTCAATTGAAGAACTTGATCCGGATCTATACTTAATGGACTTACATAAGCACAATTATTTCCTTGAATATCACTAGTAAGTGTAAATCCAGTTGTAGGGTTAGTAGGGCAAGAAGCCATATTACTATTGGTATATAATGCCAGTTGGAGGTTTATCTCATCTTCGACACCTGCCGGATGTTGACTGTAAGCGTTGACGATAACTACCTTCCTACCTGGGTTAGATATATCGCTAGCCCCTGGAGCAGCGGCGGCAGGTAGTTTATACCATACCGACTGATCATTAGTGCCAAAACAACTCGGTGTAGGCTCCCCTGTATTTGTAGCACAGAAATTATTTTGGTTGATAAGTGTATGTGTCGTATATGTTCCCACCAATGATTGTGGATTCGTATAGGTAGGTGTACTCAATACGGTAGCATTACAGATACGGTCATTAGGTGCTTGTGGAATGCCATTGTCGGTGATTGTAGCATTAAAATTCGCTCTATCACAAGTTGACCCAAACCCTAGTTCACACTGTGCAAAATACCAAGTATTTGCTTTCGGACACTCTATATATTCCTTGCTTTGGTCCACTAAATCAGGCGTGCCGATATCTACCAATTTCAAAGGATCAAAGCGTGTAGCATCATTACAAGCAGGACCTGTTCCTGTTCCTGTCCATTCCCAAACTTTCATCTAAGCAAAGGTGGTACCAACTCCTCCTGGGCAAGCAGCCCCTTCTCCAGAACCATTTACAGCATCTACATTTACGGCTATCTCTGAACCCACTGTGCCTGAGGTTTTAAATTTAAACCACACTGTTTCATCGCCATCGCTATTATCTGGCTCATCTAGCCCACAGCCATCTTCTACCGAATAGAATCCTTTGTTGGTGAATACGCTTGTGGTTTGCATTGTTTCACCTAAATCCAGTAAATCGTTATTCGTGCCTCCTGTCTCCGACCATCCTGTGCTGCCTGCAATATGTGCATCGCAGATGTAGTCACCCTTTAGCGCTGTAGCCGCCATAGATGCTGAGACATTGAAATCGCCCTTTTCGCTGTTGCCACAAAGAGCCCCATCTACCCAACCCCCTACTTGTATATAATAGGTGGAACTAGGCGCAGGATTGAAGGTGATGGAGTAGTCATCAGCTTCGGCGCCACCAAGCACATCCGTACCTCCTGCTTCGCCTACCTGAACGAGGTTAGTACCAAAAGTACATCCCACGCAGGATTTATATACAGAAAAATAGGGATCTATATCATCGGAACCACCTGCATCTCCATCATCCCATACCCTTACGGTAATAGGAGCAGCAATAGTGCCGGTAGTAAATTTATACCATACTGTGCTTGCAATTTGATCTACACATACTACAGATCCTAATTCAGGCTCACCAACTTCTGTATTGGCACAATAGTTGGACTGGTTTAGCCTAGATATCGTTTCCGAAACTTCCAGAATACCATCACCATCGGCATTACTGCCATAGGAACAAGCACCTGAGGTGGCGGGTGGTGCTGCCGTCATATCTGCAGCACTACAAATATAATTTTGTCCCTCTATCTTTCCATTATCCCACCATTCCAACTTAAAATCACCATCATAATATCCAATACCCGCTGTCCCACCTTCATCATCTATCTGCAAAAAATAGGTGGCACCTGCGGTATATGCTCCTGAACAAGAGGTAATATTTACCTCCGCATCATTATCCACTAAATATGTGCCACTATTATCCGCAAGATATTGTAATCCTGTATTATATCCATATAGTGTGGGACAGAGACCTGGTGTTGTCACTTGCTTAAATAGTGCAATATCTGGTGTCATATTATCGCCACCATTATTCGTAACCTTTATCTTTAAATTAGTACCTATAGTACTTCCAGCTACAAATTTGTACCATACAGTTCTATTATCATTTTCTTGCGGTTCATCTACACCACACACGTCCTCATCAGTAGCATTAATGTTATTGCTCGTCAAAGAGCCTGATTCGCAAACATCTATAGTACCACCAGTACCAATAAGAGTAGCGCAAGATATGTTGTCATTACCAGGGCGGGTTACACCACCACCTGTACGGAAATCTATATCAACGTAGTCACTACCATTTCTCAATTTAATTACATACCATCCCAATTTAGGGCTGTTTTCTTTGAAATCATAATCAAATATTCCTGCATCATTAGATACTGCACAGCCGCAAGTTCCATCCGTATTCATGTAGTAAACATCTACATCACCATCACCATTAAACATATCTATTTCAAAATAAGACACATTAGTGGTAAGGTTGAATTTATAGTAGATATCGCCACACCGTTTGATATGTCCACGTATGGGACCTCTCCAGCCATCATTAGTAGGCATAGCTCCTATACCACTAGTGATATCTATGGCTGTTAGACAAGTTGTATTAGTAATATTACCGCTAGCATTTTGGTTCTTAGTGGTTTGCCAAGAGCCTGAAACTATCATCTGAATAGTATACCCATAATCAGCATCGCCACAGCCACCATGGTTATCTGTATAAAAATAAGAACCACAACCATTGGTATTAGTATACGTACCATTAGTAGCAGTAGTGGTAATGGACTCTGAATGGTCGTGTTGACCTCCATCACACGAAGATAAAGTCCAACAACTTGCCCCATCATTCTCGCATGCCCTCATCCGAACACTAATGGTGGCTGGTATATCCGAAGGACATATATAGCTTTCATTAAAAATATCATTGTTTTTAGCCCAAGTTTGATTGCCAGAACTGGATGAACTTTCTTCATCACACCAATCTGTTCCAGATTTATCATTAGTAAAATACCATCTCGGTTCTTCTGCACCAATACCATCACATCCAGTACTCAATCCAGATAAACGTAATTGTGATATGTTTAATTTTATATTTTTTTGAGCAGAACTATTTTGTGTGCTTACACAATATAAGCATACAAATAATATAAATTTGTAGAATATTTTCATAGGAATTTATTTTGTTGTATTCAATAATTTGTCAGACAAATCCTCAATTATTGAGGCCCAATCCTTACCCAAAAACGATACTTTAACTTCATCATTCACAAAGGTGAGGCTTCGTGAATCATTGTCGTACTTTATATAATCCGAAAATTGATTAATGAAGATATTCATTACAACTTTTTCAAAGTCTCGATATTCTTCTTTATACAAAGGATTTCCCAGATGAGACATATCATAAGTTATTATACTATTAATCAGTAATTTCTTTGAATTTATTTGAAGTCTATTAAAAAAATCCAATTCACTACAAAGCAAAGTATATATTTTTTTACGAATGGTGTCTGAAAGAAGATTTTGATTATAATAAGTAATAGCCAAAATCTTTGTAGATTCATTAAATGAAACGGATTGACCTCCATCAATCTCTTGAATAGAAATCTGCTTAGCAATTTCTTTAATAACCTTATCTCTAAGTATTCCTTGAGAAAATATATTATTAATAGTAAAAAAGACTAAAATAAATTGTATATATTTTATCATACTAATGTTTTAGTTTATAAAATTAAACAAAACATTGTGGATAAATAAATTTTTAACAAATGAGTTTATATTTAATTCTTAAAACATTGATTATAAATAATTTAAAATCAATATGAGTAAAATTAGATGTGCACTAATTTCATTTTACAATCATTAAAACAATAGAAACAAAAATGAGACGTTTATAATCTAATGATGAAATTTTGAATGTTATTATGCTTACTTAATGCATTATTTCGATTATTAAGTAGCTACTTAATAAGTATTGTAAGTCCACCAATTATTCCAATTCATTTACAAGTTATACTTATTGGAGATTATTTTGATAGATACATTTATTTTAAAAATAAAAAACGTGTACACTAGTAAAGTCAAATATTTTCCCCGAAAATCATCAGTTTAAGTTTGGATTTTCGGGAATTATTTTTATATATTTGTTATATGATATCACGGCATATACAATCGGATTTGGTACAGTATGCCAGGCAATTTCCTGTGGTGTGCCTGCTAGGGCCGCGACAGTGTGGCAAGACTACCATCGCTAAGCACTATCAGTCCATCCAAAAAAGAGACAGTTTCTATTTGGACTTGGAGAGTCCCGCCGATATACGAAAGCTTAGCGACCCTGAATTATTGTTTACGCAAAACGAAGACAGCCTCTTCATCCTTGATGAAGTACAACGGATGCCAGAAATTTTTGCCTTATTACGCTCAATAATAGATAGAAAACGCATTGCAGGGCGCTTTCTACTGCTTGGGTCTGCCAGTCCAAGCCTTATACGGGGTGTAAGCGAATCCCTCGCAGGCAGGATAGCCTACATTCATGCTTTCCCCTTTCATTACAGCGAAATAGCTGGGAAGCCCAATGCCCTACGCAGACACTGGCTGCGAGGAGGATTTCCCGATGCGTTTTTATCAAAAACAGATGCAGCAGCGGCTACATGGTTAGCAGCATTTGTGCGCACATATATAGAAAGAGACTTAAATACACTATTTGGTGTAAGTTTCTCCTCTACACTTATGTTCAAACTTTGGCGAATGTTGGCACACCATCATGGTGGCATATGGAATGCCCAATCCTTCGCCAAAGGATTGGATATCAGCCCAACTACAGTAAACAGATATATAGACTATATTGAAGGCGCATTTGTCGTTCGCAAACTCATGCCATACTATATCAATATAGGAAAAAGACTTGTAAAGAGTCCCAAAGTCTATATCACCGACACGGGTATTCTACATCATCTACTAGATATACACGACTATAAGACACTCCAAGTGCACCCCATAGTAGGATACTCTTGGGAATCCTATGTTTTAGAGCAAATATGCCAAAAATTACCTAGAAACATTCAGCCCTTCTTTTATAGAACTCACGACGGAAGCGAGATAGACCTCATACTTGTAAAAGGCATTAATCCTATCTGCTGTATTGAAATAAAATGGAGTCATTCGCCAAATATTAGTAAAGGAATGACAGAGAGCATAAAAGATTTGCAATGTAAAAAAAATTATATCATAATTCCTGCTGACGAAAAAGAAATACCAATGAGGAAAGACATATATACTGTTGGTTTTAAATATTTTATAATAAATATTTTACCTGTTATAACAAAATAAATCCCCGAAAATCATCAGTTTAAGTTTTGATTTTCGGGGATTTTTAGCATTCGAAGTCCGTTGGTCTGTAGTCTAATTTAAGAAAATAATATTGAGTACAACTACAAATCTATAGGCACAACATCCTACCTTTACCCTATGCAATTAAAAGATTTATATAGTAAAGCCTTGGCTCTTGAATGGCTGAATATAGAAGAGGCATTATTTCTTTTCCATCATGCGCCTACGGCAGAATTGATGTATGTAGGGGATATGTTGCGCAAACACCATAAAAAGAATAGCGAGAAGGTTACTTGGATTATAGACAGGAATCTTAATACAACGAATGTATGTGTGGCTAATTGCAAATTTTGCAACTTCTACAGGAAGCCAGGGCACGAGGAATCTTATATCACAGACATAGAAACTTATAGGACAAAAATAGAAGAAACCATAAGATACGGAGGAGAGCAATTACTTTTACAGGGTGGACACCATCCAGATCTTGGGTTGAAATACTATACAGATACTTTCCGACAAATAAAAACCTTGTTTCCCGCTATCAAATTGCATGCCTTAGGACCACCAGAGATAGCACATATATGCAAATTAGAAGGCATGACGCATAGCGATGTCTTAACGGCACTCATGGGGGCAGGCATGGATTCCCTGCCCGGTGCAGGCGCAGAAATATTGAATGATAGAGTGCGCAGACTACTTGCTAAGGGCAAGTGTAGTGGACAGGAATGGTTGGACGTAATGCGTGCGGCACACCAGCTACATCTTACTACAAGTGCCACCATGATGTTTGGTCACATAGAAACCCTTGAAGAACGCATGGAGCATCTCACTTGGATTCGACAAGTACAGTCAGAAAAGCCCACCGATGCTAAAGGCTTCATTGCCTTCATACTGTGGCCATTTCAGGATGAGGGTACTTTGTTGAGGAAACTACGCAACATTCGCAATAAAGTTACCGCCGAAGAATATATCCGAATGTTGGCAATAAGTAGAATAATGCTCCCAAATATTGAAAATATTCAAGCCTCTTGGCTTACAGTAGGCAAGGCTACCGGGCAACTGTGTCTGCATGGGGGAGCTAATGACTTTGGCTCTATCATGATAGAAGAAAATGTGGTTTCTGCGGCGGGAGCACCCCATAGGTTTACCTATAAAACGATGCAAGACGCAATAAGAGAAGCTGGATATCTTCCCCAATTGCGCAATCAGCAGTATGAAGAAAGAGAAATTCCAAATACTATAGAAGAACAGATAGTAAACTACTAAAATTATATAATTCTTTTCATCATTTTATGGAAAAAGATCCTCTTGTGTATCTATATAATTGAGATACAAAAGAGATATGCTAGTAAAAACTTATGGAAGTGCGGTGTATGGCATTAATGCCACCACCATCACAGTAGAAGTAAATGTAGGACAAGGAACAGGCTGCTATATTGTAGGACTACCTGACAAAGCAGTACAAGAAAGCCAACAGCGTATAGAGACGGCATTGCGTCATAATGACTACAATATGCCCCGCATAAAGATTGTCATCAATCTTGCTCCTGCAGATATCCGTAAAGAAGGTTCTTCCTATGATTTGCCTATGGCTATGGGTATTCTTGCTGCCTCGGGGCAGATAGAAGGAAAAAACCTACATCAGTATATCCTGATGGGAGAGTTGTCCTTAGATGGTAAACTTCAGCCTATTAAAGGCGCCTTGCCAATTGCCATACAAGCACGTAAAGAAGGCTTCAAAGGAATTATTCTTCCCAAGCAGAATGCTAAAGAAGCTGCTATTGTAAATGACCTAGAAGTATATGGATTGGAGACACTCGAAGATGTCGTCTCCTTATTGGAAGAGAAGGAATCATTTACGCCTATAGTAGTGGACACTAGAGATGAATTCTATCACCACCTCCAACTCATAGAAAATGATTTCAGCGATGTAAAAGGACAAGAAAATATAAAGAGAGCACTGGAGATTGCTGCTGCCGGAGGTCACAATGTCATATTGATAGGCCCTCCTGGTGCCGGTAAAACCATGCTCGCCAAACGATTGCCCTCTATACTTCCTCCCCTTACCCTCTCTGAAGCCCTAGAAACCACTAAAATACATTCTGTAGCCGGACGTCTGCGACATGACAGTGCTCTGATGTATGAACGCCCTTTCCGGTCGCCACATCATACAGTAAGCGATGTGGCGCTGGTAGGTGGTGGCACCCATCCACAACCTGGAGAAATATCTTTGGCACATAATGGCGTGCTCTTTCTGGATGAATTACCGGAATTTAAGCGTACAGTTCTAGAAGTTATGCGACAACCTATGGAAGAAAGAAAAGTAACTATCTCGCGTGCGAAAAGTTCTGTAGATTACCCTGCCAATTTCATGCTTATCGCAAGTATGAATCCTTGTCCCTGTGGCTACTATAACCATCCAGAAAAGGAATGTCTATGTCCGCCGGGAACGGTACAGAAATACCTCAACAAAATATCCGGACCACTATTAGATCGCATAGACTTACATGTAGAAGTAACGCCTGTAAAACTCGACCAATTATCCTCTTCACAAAAATCAGAAGAAAGTTCAAAAATCAGAGAGCGAGTAATGAGGGCACGACAGGTACAACAAGAAAGGTTCTCAACATTGAATATTCATGCAAATGCTCAAATGGGAACACAGACTACTCGTGAGGTGTGTAACTTAGACTCAGCAGGAATAACCCTTTTGAATACTGCAATGAAAAGACTAGGTCTTTCTGCAAGAGCTTATGATCGAATATTACGAGTAGCAAGGACTATTGCAGATTTATCAGAGAGTAAAGACATAAAAATAGAACACCTCGCAGAAGCTATTCAATACAGAAGTCTGGATAGAGATAGCTGGGCAGCATAATAAGGATAAAACGAACACGCTACAGCATTGCTATTTTTTAACAATTTTAGACTATACTTTTAACATCTTTTTATACGAACAAAAAAATATGTGGCAAGAGTCTATAAACTTTCTATCTCAGATGTAAGCAGCGAAAATACTTCCTCCACATTCCCAATACCAGATACTAAATGTAATTTGTCATATTTTTTATAATGTTCGGCAACAGCAGTAGTTTTATCTAAATATTCTTTGAATCTGTTGCGAATAATCTCGGGGTTGTTGTCGTCGCTACGACCTGATGTTCTGCCTCTATTGAGTATGCGTTCTACAATCTCTTCTTCGGACACTTCTAGCGCCAGCACTGCTTTTATTTCCGTGTTTTTAAACTGCAACAGTTTATCTAAGGCCAGAGCTTGTGCTGCTGTGCGTGGAAATCCATCAAAGATAAATCCTCTCACGCTACCCATATATTTATCCAATTGATTGCTAATCATTCCAATGACTACTTCATCAGGAACTAGTTCGCCTTTGTCTATGAATTTTTTTGCTTCCATGCCCAGTGGCGTTTCTTCTTTGATTTCATTTCTCAACAAATCTCCGGTAGAGAGGTGCTGTAAATTATAGGCGGCAATAAGTTTTTCGGCTTGTGTACCCTTACCACTTCCCGGGGGGCCGAACAAGATGAGATTCAACATAAATTTATATCAGTATCTGCAAAAATAGTAAAGATTGCTACTCTGCTTCCGTATTAACAATTTGATAAATGTCACTTAGATTTCTACCCAGACTATCAAAATCTAAGCCATATCCTATTACAAATAAGGAAGGAATGCTAAAGCCTACGTATTTCAAGTTCAAATCTTTCCTAAGGTTTCCGGGCTTGAATAGCAGACATGCCACCTCCACACTTTTGGGCTTACATTGTTCGTAAAGATACTCTATAAAAAACTCCATAGTAATACCTGAGTCTATGATGTCTTCTAGGATTACTACATCCTTGCCACGAATCTTATCCGCTATTATATCTATGCCTGTAATTACTTCGCCAGAACTTTCAGTGCCTACATAGGATATTAATTTTACAAATTCTATGGAGCACTCGCTCTTGAAGCCTTTTAATAATTGAGTGCCAAACATGAAGGCACCATTGAGGATAATAATGAACACAGGGCGCGTATCGCTATAGTCATTCTCCATAGCTGTTGCCATCTGCGCTATTCTTTCTTCTATCTCTTGTTGTGAGAGGTACTTTACAAATTTTTTATTATGAACGGTTACTTCCATAGCTATTTTATAATCAAATCTTGTCCTAGTTTAATGCTTAAATCTGAGATATTATTGGCAGATACAATCTGTGATACACTTACATTATATCTTTTAGAAAGATTATAGAGGGTGTCGCCTTTTTCTACTTTGTGAATAATATTTTTATCTTCATTATCGGCTACCGCCAGTTTTTTAGAAGATTCTTCTGCTATATCTTGATGTTGTTGCGTAGGCGAAGATACAGATTCTTCTGCATGATTAAAAGGGGTAGGGTCGTAAGGATATAAGGAAGAGTCTGCTTCCAGCTCTCGAGACAATGCCACTGGCTCTATTATTTCTTTTTCTATGGCTTCCAGTTTTTCTATGGCTTCTTGAAGCTTTTCTTTTGCAGATATTAATTCTGGGGTTTCTGGCGATACTTGCTCTTTTACTACATCTTCTATTTTGGGTGTATTAATATTTACGGTAGTAGAAGTTGGCCCGGCAGTGTGCGCATTTTGATCTATAATATCTGCCAGCGTGACGTTGCTTTCTATTGGCGCAAGAAGGTCTTCTTTCTTTTTCTGAGCCTCTTTATCATTCTCTTTACTATTATCTGTAGCTAATAGTTTTTCTTGTACTTGTACTACGGGCTTGGGCTTAGTAGATATTAGCGCAGGCTTTACAGGTGCATCTGAATTGAGGTATATCAGTTCTTTCACGGCGGGCTCTTCGCCAAGGGTCATCAGGTTGCGCTCATATAATGACTCTAATTTTACACCATACAATTGTGATATGTCCCACATCGTCTGCTTGGGAAGGACGAGGTGCATTTTTTCAGAAGATTTTTTGCGCTTGGGCTGAAGATATACAGGATCGCCATCTTTGAAATATGCCATAGGGCTCATATCATTGTATTCGCACAACTCTTCTACGGAGACTCCATACTTCTGTGCCAAAAGGATGGGTGTGTCTCCAGCCTTGGCACGGACTGCTTTAATCTTATTATTATAGAATACGGGTTCTTTCTCAGGATGTTTGGGCGTATTGGCAAATTCGGGTGTTCCCTTTATATATATATCTGTCTCTGTCTTAGGCTGAGATACGGCTATAGGCTTGTCATGCTGTTGTTCTTTTTTCCATTTTTCTACCTCCGCGAGCCTTATTTCCTCAATGTTTGTAGGGATTTCTTCTTGATCCAGTTCATAGAGTTTATGCTTCTCTATAAGACCAATTAATATTTCGGCATATTGTGGATTGGTGGCATAGCCCGCGGTCTTGAGCCCTCGCGCCCAGTCTTGATAATTTTCTTTTGGTATTAGAAACAAATTGGAATATCGAGGCTTGGTAGTCAGAAACATGGAGTGGTCAATATATGAGGCTTCGGCACTGGGATATACCCTAAAACACTCATTGGGAGCATCATCGTCCAGTAGCATAGTCTTGCCTGTCCAGTCGGTATGACATTTTATACCAAAGTGGTTTTTGCCTTCTTTTGCGAGACTGCTATTGCCTATGCCGCTTTCCAGCAGTCCTTGGGCAAGTGTGATGCTGGCAGGAATACCGGTTTTCTTCATCTCCCTGACAGCAATGTTCTTATACATATTAATATATTGTTCAGGAGTCATATTCTGCTGTGCATACCCCTTATTTGTCCCCATTAGCAGTGTGCTTATGTACCCTATCCGCAATATATATTTCTTCATATATTAGTGTTTTCTTATCATCATTATTCCATCTCTGACCGACAGCATCACATTACTTACCCTGTCGTCAGCTTGTATTTTTTTATTAAAAGTATCTAAGGCCGCCGTGTCTTTATCTTTCTTCTCGTCAAGAACTTTGCCACCCCACAGTACATTGTCTGCCAATATTATTCCACCTTGTCGTAACTTGTCGATGACTAAGTCATAGTATAGGGAATAGTTGCCTTTATCTGCATCTATAAATACCAAATCAAAGGTCTCGTCCATATTCGGAATCACATCTTTCGCCTCTCCAAAAATAAGCGTCACTTTGTCTGACACTGCTGCCTGTAGTAAGTGTTCTCTAATAATAGGCTCTAGCTCTTCATTGATATCTATGGTAAAAACTTTTCCTTCTTTGGGTAAGTGTTTAGCAAAGCAAATTGCTGTATATCCTGTGAATGTTCCTATCTCCAGAACACGTAAGGGACGAAGCATGGCGGTAATCATTTGCAAAAACTGCCCTTGCACTTGTCCGGACAGCATTTGTGGCATCAATACATCTGTATGTGTTTTCCTATTGAGTGCCGACAAAACCTCATCTTCACAGCTCGAATGAGCTGCGATATATTGTTCCATCTGATATGATACTATTGCCGCCATTACTCTATTTCTATTAGAATTTGGTTTTTTTCTACTGCCTGTTGCACAGCGACTGGAATGGATTTGATAATACCTACGCCTGAAGCCTTGATAATATTTTCCATCTTCATAGCTTCTAGTACTATCATAGCATCTCCTTTCTGAATGGTCTGTCCTTCCTCTACTAATATTCGTAATACTAATCCAGGCATGGGCGCTCGTACGTCATCCATCTTATCGGTCTTCTGTCGTTTTAGCCCCATCTTATCCATGAGAAGATCCATTTTGTCTTCAATCTTTACGACATGATGTGTGCCATTAATATCTATGACATATTGTTTATTATCAAAATTCTCTTCTATGATTTTGGCAGTTATGGAGGCATTATTATCCATGACAAAGTGTATTTCATTGTCTTTAATAAAGCTATAATCTATCTTTAGGGGCTCGTCGTTAAGATAAATTAATCCATTTTCGAAACGAACCTGATAACTATCTTGGTTGGAATGTGTTACTTTGTACGCTGCCATAAAGCAAACTTATTGCTGATTGCCAAATTATAACTAATATCTTATATGATTTTAACGAATATTTACATACTTGTGGATAAGTATAAATTATTGTTTTGTTTTGCATCCTTTTCTATTCTTCTAAATGTTGCATTTGCTGGCAACATAGACCATAAGCCTCGAAAGAAGAAAAGCCATAAAGTATCATTGGCCCCTATAGTTATTACTGCAAAAGATGATATTGCAGATTATCGGGGTAGTTACACCCAATATTTTGATTTATTGCATACTAAACTAGACCTTCATCCAGACTTCCAAAAAAAAATAGTTGATGGCAATGCCTTCCTTACACTTGTGCCTCATTTTCAACCCAGAGAAAATCTTACCCTCGATGCCAAAGGCATGATTATCCATCATGTTATAGATACAAAAAGTAGTGACACCCTACCTATTGTCTATACTGGTAGAAATATTATTATCACTTTTCCAAGGGCTATCACCCGACTTGATACACTAATATTGGATATTCGCTATACAGCACAGCCTTATCAATTGGACTCTGCAATATTGGAAGAAGGTAGAGGTGCCTATTTCATCAACAGCGAAGGAAAGAACAAGTATAAACCTTTACATTTTTGGACGCAGGGAGAGACAGAGTCTGCCTCCTGTTGGTTTCCAACCATAGAAAGTACAAAACAAAAATGCACACAAGAATTATATGTGACCTATCCCGACACAATGGTATCCTTTAGCAATGGTAAGCTTTTAAATAGTATATATAACAATAATGGTACTAAAACGGATTATTGGAAGCAAGACTTGCCCCACGCTCCATATCTCTTTGTGCTTTGTATAGGCCCGTATAAAATTTTTGACGACCACTGGCACGACAAGTCTGTACAGTATTTTACTTTCGCCAAGTATTTTGAAGATGTAGAAAAAGTATTTGGCAAGACACCAGAAATGATAGAATATTTTTCAAGTCTATTCAGAACACCATATCCCTGGGACAAATACAAGCAAATAGTACTGTATGATTACACAGCAGGCGCTATGGAAAACACTAGTGCCTCCGTATTTTATGAGCCTATGTTTGCTACTCATGAAGACCTTATAGATCGTCATTATGAAAGTATCATTGCCCATGAATTGGCACACCAATGGTTTGGCGACTTGGTGACTTGTGAGTCTTGGGCTAATCTTACCCTCAATGAATCCTTTGCCGATTATGCCGAATATTTATGGTATGAGCATGACCTAGGAAAGGACGAAGCCTACCTACACCATTATGAAGCTTGGCAGGGATACTTGGATGAAGCCAAAAAGAAAAAATTAGAGCCTATTGTAAATTACTATTATTCCGACAGATGGGAAATTTTTGACAATCATAGATATGAAAAAGGTGGAAGAGTCATAAATATGCTACGACATTATCTAGGTGATGAAGCTTTTTTTGAGGGACTAAAAAAATATCTTCACGACAATGCTTACAAGAGTGCAGAAGTATCTGATTTGCGCAAAGCTATGGAAGCGGTGAGCGGTGAAGATTTGAATTGGTTCTTTAATCAATGGTGGTACACCAAAGGACATCCCATATTAGATATAAGATATGGCTACAATCAAGAAAGTAGCTCGCTTCAGATTACTATAGTGCAAAAACAGAAAGACCTTACCATGAAGATTCCTATATTTAAGTTACCCTTAGCGATTCGCATAGGAGATGAAAAGGGCTTTAAAGATACTACACTATGGTCAGTACGGGATTCTGCTACATATTACATCCCTCTTAGCACGATGCCTTCATGGATATTATTTGACAAAGACAAAGTACTTCTTAGTGAAAAAAACATCCATCAATCTGACACAGCGTGGGTAAATACATACCGCCATGCCACCAACTATATAGATAAAGTTGACGCTATTAATGCCCTGTCTGCCCTCCAGTCCCATGCTTATGTGCGCAATTTCTACTTACACGCACTACAGGACAGTTTTTGGGCTGTAAGATATGATGTGCTTACAAGTCTATTACCCATAGAATGGAAAGACAAAGCCCCCCTAGCCACCATACTGGAGAAGATAGTACTCTATGATGCACACCCCAAGGTTCGCACTAGGGCATTAAAGTTGCTTAGGGGCATCCACACACAAAAATCATTTTCCTCTGCCCTAGATCGCCTAGAGAGAGACTCATCCTATAGTGTAAAAGCTGAGGCATTACAGGCTTTGCGTGACAGTTCCTCTGCTATAGCCTATCATTGGGCAAAGAAATACTACGCTATAGAAAATGCCGTAATGACTTCTTCGGTTGCCTCCATTCTTGCTGATAGTGCACGGGCGGAAGATTTCTCATTCTTTGAAAGGGCTCTATCCCTGCAATATTACAGCACATCATACGCACTAAAGGGGTATATGGAACAATATATGCGTGGCGTAAATCTTAGTGCTTTTGAACAATGCCTTTTACTACTGTCAGACATTTTTAATTATGCGGAAAATGAGGGCCACAAGAAAAATGCTCTATCTACAATAAAGTCTCTATTGGAAGAATGTAATGAAAATTCTCAGTTACAAGACATCTACAACAAGTCTGGGAAATACCTACTATTGGAAAGCCATAAGCAAAAATTCGGTCTATAACAAATCTTCTATATCTCCCGTAGTAACTCTAGTGGTATCCCTAAGTCTGACAAACAGCCCCTTAGCTTTTGGCATTTCGTATGCGTAGTAGTATTGCGTACAAAGCAATATAGAACGACAATGTTCACTTTGTATATTTTGCTTCGCTACTGCTGCCATTTTTAGCCACAGCCATCCCATCACTATTATGCCAAATAGTTCCAAGAAAAGAGTGGCATCCGATAGGAATGCTTCTGAACCTTCTTTTTGCGCTACACCCATGAGGTGCATCATCAATGCCTGCAAGTCTTCAAGGTTTTTAGAAAGCGTATCGCCATAAGTCTTCAAATCATCATATTGAGAAACTTTCTTTATATCCCCCATTACTTCTTGGAGTAATAACATGGTCGCCCTTCCGCCTTGCAGCATCATCTTTCTTCCTAATAAGTCCATACCGTGTATGGCAGTAGTGCCCTCATGGAGGGTGTGTATTCTCGTCTGTCTATAATAGAGTTCTGCTACAAAATCTTTTGTAAATCCATAACCCCCGAAGCATTGCAATGCCCAACTCGTGCTTAGGCAACTGGTCTCTGCGGGATAGCTTTTGGCTACGGGTGTCAGTAATTCCAATATAAGCATATATCTTTCATAGTCTTCACCATTGCTCACCTTTTTCATATCATCATAGTAGCTGCATAACAACTCTAAGCATAGAGCCCCTTCTACAAAAGTCTTCTGCGCCAATAATAATCTTCGCACATCGGCATGGCGGATGATAGGCACTTGGGGTTTGGAGGGGTCTTTCTCTGATATGGGTCGCCCTTGCAGCCTTTCTTTGGCATATTTCAATGAAGCATAGTAAGCAGCACTGGCTATAGCAGTAGCATGTAGTCCCACAGATATGCGCGCCTCATTCATCATCTGAAACATATAGGAAAGTCCTTTATGTGGCTCTCCAAGCAAAGTACCTATACAATCATCGTTTTCACCAAATACAAGATGCGCTATGGGCGCGCCCTTATACCCCATCTTGTGATATACCCCCGCAGGAATTACGTCGTTATTCTCCAATGTACCGTCCAGCAATATGCGCTGGCGGGGCACCACAAATAGTGATATGCCTTTAGTCCCTGCGGGAGCTCCTTCTATTCGCGCCAGCAGCAAGTGGATTACATTATCTACTGCATCGCTATCCCCACAGGAAATAAATACCTTTTGTCCTCTAATCTTATATTGCCCATTGCCTATATCTTGTGCGGAAGTAACCACATCTGACAGAGAACTTCCCGCTCCCGGCTCTGTGAGTGCCATCGTCCCTTGCCACTCACCCGAAAACATTTTTGGCAGGTACTTATCTCGCAGATTTTGATTGCCAAAGTTCTCTATCAAGTGTGCAGCACCCATAGTAAGGCCCGGATATGCCGTGATATCATAGTTGGCAGCACCCATGATAAAGCTGGCAGCATTTGCAACGGTCATTGGCATCTGCAAGCCTCCTGCATCCTTTTTGGCTATTGCATTGATATACCCTCCTTCTCCGCATTTTAGCATAATCTCACGCATACGTGGATGCACTCGTATTGTTCCATTTTTTAGTTCTGGTTGCTCTCTATCCATCTGAACCAACAAGGGGAAAAAATACTCTTTAGTGAAGGCATCTGTCGCATCCAAGAACATATCCCATTGCTCGCGGTCATAGTCTGAGAAGTAATCATATTCTGTCAATGTCTGCGCTTTCAAAACATCATAAAGGATAAAATCTATCTGTTTGCGATTATAATATTGATCGCCTAAAAAAACGTTGTAAGTACTCATATATGTATTCCAAATATAGTATCTATATTTTTTACCGATAAATAAAATATGTGTATCAAAAATTTACAGGCAAATACAATACTTTTTAACACCCACATTGTCAACTTCTTTGTTATTTTGCATCTATTGAAAAAAATATTCTATATCTCCATATTCTTTTGCTGCCTATTGAATTTACAGGCACAAGACAACTATGATTTATTCCTTGCCAGACAATTTGTGGAACAACAGGAGTGGACAAAAGCCTTTGAATATTATAACAAAATACTTACAGAGGAAAGTAGTTATCTGGAATATTATGATGAGTATAAAGAAGTACTACTACAACTAAAAGATTATAAAAATGCTGAAAAACTCATTAAAAAAGTTTATCTACTTACAGACAAAGACCCTAGATATTGGCTGGAACTAGGAGACCTCTATGAAATTCAGGGCGACAGCAAGACTAAAGAAAAATATTACCAAAAAGCTATAGAGGACTTACGTCCTAACCCTTACCAAATAGCTGCTTTGGCGCAAATACATATTTCCAAAGGCAATTACGAAGATGCCATAGCTGTATATCAAAGAGGGAAATCGCTCCTAAAATCTCCTTCAGCCTTTGCATTAGAATCCGCTTATGTATATGGGAAGCTCGGCAAATTCGAGGAGATGATGAAGGGCTATCTGGATGAAGCCCAATACCACCCCGAAAATTTGGAGGCAGTAAAGGAGGGTATGCAAAGAGTTTTTGACAATGATAAAGAATTTGATGCCCTGGAAGAAACCCTCTTAGAAAAAGTAGGCAACAATAAGATGGAGTTTGTATATCAGGATTTACTAGTATGGCTATATATGCAGCGCAACGAATTTGAAGCAGCACTATGGCAAGCCAAATCACTAGATATGCTCAGAAATGAAGATGGTGGCAACATAATGAAACTGGCTCGGGTCGCCTATAGTCAAAAAGATTATAATGCCGCCATAAAAGCTTACAAATATGTGATTGCAAAAGGGGTAAAAAACGATTATTTTGTACAAGCCAATTTAGAACTTATAAATACTACTCGCGACAAACTTGTTGACCAACCTCAATATACCAAAGATCAGCTCTTAGCAATAAAAAGCGACTATATTCAGTTTCTTTCCAGTTATTACAATGCATATACCAGCACGTCTGCAGCCATAGATTATGCCGACTTTCAAGCTATGTATCTCCACGAACCTGACAGTGCTATTACTACCCTAGAAAACTATATGAACAAGCCCAATGTAAGCAAAGAAATGGCTGCAAAGGCAAAACTGGCACTTGGGGACTACTACTTGCTTGCCGCGCAACCTTGGGAGTCCCTGCTCCTATATACTCAGGTGGAGAAGGATTTCAAAAACTCCGTGATAGGCGAAGAAGCAAAACTTCGCAATGCGCGACTATCTTTCTATAAAGGGGACTTTGAATGGTCACAGACACAACTGCGGGTAATCAAAGCCAATACGCCAGAGCTCATCTCCAACGATGCCATAGACCTCTCCGTGTTTATATTCGACAATCTCAATCAGGATACCATAGGCGATGCATTGCGTGCCTATGCCAAAGCCGACCTTCTTCGTTTCCAAAATAAAAATGATGAGGCTGTAGTTGCCTTCATCCAACTGTTAAAGGATTTCCCTCTTAACTCCCTAGTGGATGATGTATATTTTCAATTATATAAAATATACCGAGGGCAGCAGAAATATAAAGAAGCAGCTATAGAGCTGGAACATATTAGAGAAGCTTACGCCGAAGAAATATTAGGCGACAACGCCACATTCTATTTAGCAGAATTATATGAAAACTATCTTGAAGACAAGCCAAAAGCAATGTCTTTGTATGAAACTGTGATTACAGATTATACGGATAGCACGTATGGTATAGAAGCAAAAAAAAGATATAGAATACTTAGAGGGGACAAAATCCCTCAAGAATAGCTGCACAATTAAGCATAAAACTTCATTATGCCGTCATCCATCTTCTTGGTCTTAAAATCGAAGGCATCTACTAAATAGTTTTGTTTCAACTTCCAAGGAAATGTTTTGCCTTGCTGAGGAATTTTTCCTGATTGTATTGCTCTTTTTATATACCCGGAATTCATATTTATAAGCGGTTCTCGCTCTATATGTTCATCCGTTGTAGGAATAAAAATGCTTTTCTTCCTTTTTTCAGTTTCATTAATCAATTTGCAAAAATATTCACATACCAAATCTGCTTTGAGCGTCCATGAGGAATTTGTGTACCCCAGAATAAATACAAAATTAGGAATGTCTTTGATCATCATTCCTTTATAGATAAGCCCTTTTCCTGGATCTAAGGATTTTCCATCTATAAAAGTATGTATGCCCCCTACCATCTGTAGTTCTAGGCCTGTAGCGGTCACAATGATGTCTACCCTCAATTCTTTACCAGACTTGAGAAGAATTCCATCTTTGGTAAATTTCTCTATTTGGTCTGTTTCTACACTTACTTTTCCCTTACGAATAGCCTTAAACATATCGCCATCAGGAACAGCACACAGTCTTTCGTCCCAAGGATTGTACTTAGGAGTAAAGTGTTTTTCTACATCATAATCCGAAGGCAATTGCTTCTTTATTTGTGTTTTAAAGAAATTCTTCATCATCTGAGGTTGTGCCCTACAAAGGTTATATTGAAAAATGGCAAAGCTAATTTGTGCTGCCCTATTGGCATCATAGCGAACTTTTTCTGGGAGATTTTTGGTAATATTCGCGGGCAACAAGCTTTTGTTCGGAATACTTGCGACATACGTTGGGGAACGCTGTAACATTGTGACATGCCTTGCCTTATCGGTCATAGCTGGAACTAAAGTTACCGCGGTAGCACCACTACCTATTACTACCACCTCCTTATTGCTATAATCCAAGTCTTCCGGCCATAATTGGGGATGAATAATTTTACCCTGAAAATCTCCTTCCCCAGGAAAATCAGGCTTATATCCCTTCTCATAATTGTAATACCCCATACACGAAATAATATATTTACCTGTATAGCGCAATTCTTTGCCGCTCAGATTATCCATACAAATAATAGTCCATCTTTTAGTGTCACTATTCCAGTGAGCTTCCTTGATTTTGGTGTTGAACCGTATATTTTTAACCACATCATTTTCTTGTGCCGCCTCTTTTATATAGTCCAAAATAGTTTCTCCATCTGCTATTACTTTAGGATGATTCCAGGGCTTAAAATTATACCCTAATGTGTACATATCAGAATCCGAACGTATGCCGGGATAGCGAAACAAGTCCCAAGTACCTCCCATAGTTGGTCTATTTTCGAGTATGATATAAGATTTGTCTTTACATTTCATTTGTAGATGACAGGCAGCGCCTATGCCAGAAAGTCCCGCTCCCATGATAATAACATCAAATGTATTCGTCTTCATTATTTTGAATTATATAGTCAAATATAGATAGATTCAATAAAGGTAGGCTTAACCAAAGTTAATATAATATCTGGCCGTCCTATGTCATAAATATCCTGTGGAGAGCACAAAATTATCTGTTCTGCAAAGAAAATTTGACATTGCAATAAGAAGGTCTTATTTTTAAACAAAAAATTATATTATGCAGGTAATTTCACCCTTAGAGAAACTATATCATTTTGAGCAATCAAAAAGCAAAGAAATTTTTTTGAGACAAGCCTATCAAGGTGGATGGATAGACTACTCTTGGCAGGATGTGTGTACACAAGTACGCAAGATGGCCTCCTATTTACAGTCGCTGAATCTTCCGCCACAGAGCAAAATAGCTATCATCTCCAAAAACTGCGTACACTGGATTATGAGTGACTTAGCCATCATGATGTCAGGGCACATTTCTGTCCCTTTATATCCTACAATCCCTGCCGACCTCATACGCTATGTATTAGAACACAGCGAAGCTAAGGTAGCATTTGTAGGCAAGTTAGATGCGTGGGAGAAACAAAAGTCTGGAGTGCCAGATGGTGTACACTGTATCTCTTATCCCCTATGGACGGAGCCTGGATATAACTTTTGGGACGACATTATGGCAAAGACCAAGCCGCTGCAAGGCAATCATATACCCCCTCCTAAAGATATTATAACTATCATATATACTTCGGGAACTACTGGATTACCCAAAGGCGTAGTTCATAACTATCATGCATTTTCTTATGCCGCTACCCATGCCTTGGGCATCCTCAAAGACTTGTCAGATAATGAACGCTTTTTCTCATATCTTCCATTGTCGCATATTGCCGAGCGTATGCTCGTAGAGATGGGTGGACTCTATACGGGCGCTACAATATCCTTCGCAGAGACGTTGGAAACATTTCCCACAAACCTCAAAGACACACAACCTACCGTATTTTTGGCAGTACCGAGAATCTGGACAAAATTCCAGTTGGGCATACTCTCCAAGATGCCAGAGAAAAGATTGCACCTGCTCCTCAAAATACCTTTTGTCAACCAGCTAATAAAAAACAAAATAAAAGAAGGGCTGGGGCTTGGCAAGTCCAAATATGTCCTCACGGGAGCAGCGCCCATGCCTGTAGCTGCCATGAAATGGTTCGAGATGTTGGATATACGTATTTGCGAGGCTTATGCCATGACAGAAAACTGTGCTTATTCACATCTTACACGCTTGGAAAATAGACGACCCGGATATGTGGGTCAGCTGCTGCCCAATGTACAGATACGCCTCTCCGAAGAAGGAGAGATTCTTACTAAAAGCGACTGTAATATGCTGGGGTATTTCAAAGAAGAAGAAAAAACTAAAGAGTCGTTCACCGAAGATGGTTTCTTACGGACAGGAGACCAAGGAGAGATAGACAAAGATGGCTTTCTCAAGATTACAGGGCGTGTCAAAGATATTTTCAAAACAGATAAAGGCAAATACGTTGCTCCCGCACCTATAGAATTAGAACTTTCTAAAAACACTCATATTGAACAGGTATGTGTGATAGGTGCAAACTTACCTCAGACTATGGCACTAATAGTGCTTTCTGCAGATGCGAAAAATATCGATAAAGAAGAGGTAAAACAAGGTCTCATAGATACCATGAAAGACGTCAACTCGCGCCTAGACAAGCATGAGAAGATGAAAAAAATGGTAATTATGAACGAGGAATGGACAGTAGATAACAACCTCCTTACGCCTACCCTGAAAGTAAAAAGAAATGTCTTGGAGAAAAAATTTGAAGAAAACTACCAAAAATGGTATAGTGCGCAAGGAGAGATAATAGAGCAATAATATAGATTCTTATTTCCTTAGCACCTTTACAAACAATATATTAATTTCCTATTGATGAAAAGCGTGAGATTATTGTATGTACTCATAATACTATTGTGTATATCGTCATATTGTGTTGCTCAACAGCTTCCATTGGGAACTTGGCGCACGCACTTGCCATATAATACGGCTGTAGATGTATGCGAAAGCAACAACTATATTTATTGTGCTACGCCACAGACGGTATTTGCCGTACATCTTAGTGATAATTCCATCAAGACCTACACAAAGTCTTCGGGATTGAATGATGTAGGAGTCGCTGCTATAGGATACGACACCACACTTTCCGTATTGATTATTTGCTATTCCAATGCAAATATTGACATTCTGCAAAACGGAAAAATTTATAATATTATCGCATATAAAAATGCCCCTATTACTGCCGACAAGGAAGTTCGTCAAATATATTGTCATAAAGGAA
Organism: Chitinophagales bacterium; assembly: GCA_044227665.1. Lineage (GTDB taxonomy): Bacteria > Bacteroidota > Bacteroidia > Chitinophagales > JADIYW01 > JBGAWK01. The sequence goes on along the minus strand of JBGAWK010000001.1, from coordinate 123,572 downwards.
TGGCCTATTTAGCCACAGGGTTTGGTGTAGTAAGCGTGAACCTACAGAAAAAAGAAATGGGAGACAGTTACTTCTTTACCATGCCCTCAGGATACCTTGCCACCAATGCCATATATGCTGACGACACACAAATTATTGCAGCCACAGAAAACGGTCTCTACAAGGGTGACAAGAACAGGAACTTACTAAGTTTTTCTAACTGGAACTTATTATCAGGTATAGACGGTTTGCCGTCGGGAAATGTCACCTCTATATGCCTCTATCAGGGTAAATGGACTGCCTCTGTTGCTAGAGATGCTATCTATCAATATGATGAATTCCAATGGAATGTTTTAGAGCGTCACACCTCATGGGTGTGTTCTGATATAAATGCAGAAAATAATATGCTTGCTGCAACTTTTCAGAAAAAGGACGCTTCTGGAAATGTTACCGACAAAAGGATAGCACTAAAAAACGGCAACATGGCTTTTGAGTATTTTGACAACCCGATATACATTCAGATACCAGAAAATATTGTCATAGATAAAAATGCTGACATTTGGTATGCCGATATTTATACAGGACTCAACAAGCTCAGCAATGGAGCTATTTCAAAGTATTATCCAAATGGCCCTTATGATATTTCCGGCTCTTATGCCATAGCAAACGACAGCAAGATGTATATCATGGGTTCTGGCATTACCCGTAGCCTTAGCCCTCCTGGCTCACGTGCTGGATGGTATGTCTATGATGGCGGAATGTGGGGTAATATTAATGCCACTAATACTGCATCTCTAGTAGATATTACAGACCCCTCTGTAGCAGAGCCCCTGTCCAAAGATAGGCTTTTAATAGGGGCGCACAATTACGGTCTCTTGGAGGTCTCTACACAAGACTGGTCTATACTTCGGCATGACAGACCCGAAGGCGCAAGTTCTAATTATAGGGTATCAGGCATGGTCACAGATGCCGGTGGCAACGTATGGATTGCCAATTCATTTTCTAATATCCCTATTATCTGCCGCAAGGCTGACGGCAAATATGTATATTTTTCAAATTTTCAAATCAACGGCAAGCCTTTGAATGACATCACCATAGACAAAACCGGGCAAATATGGGTGACGATAATAGATGGAGGTATGGCAATGTTCAATTATGGTAATACTTTGGAAGACAAAAGCGACGACCAATATATACTTTTTAACAACATTCCGGGACTAGGAGGACTGCCTACGAACTCTACATGGTGCCTATCCGCAGATACAGAAGGAGATATTTGGGTGGGGACTTCTGAGGGTATCGCCGTAATCACCTGTACAGAATATGCGCTAGACAGGCAATGTGACGCAACACAAATATGTATTCCACGCAATGATGGCACTAGAAACTGTGACAACCTTTTGGAAGATGAAATCATCACCTGCCTTACCGTAGATGCCGCTAACAGAAAGTGGATAGGCACCAATAACGGCGTTTTCCTCGTAAGTGCTGACGGGCTAAAAACCCTGCATTATTTTAATAAAGACAATTCTCCCTTGCTATCCAATACTATCAAATATATAGGCATTCAGCCCTCAGACGGCGAAGTCTTTTTTATTACGGACAGAGGCATCAGCAGCTATAGAGGTGAGGCTACCATCACCGATGAGAATTCTGATGCGCCTTATGCATATCCCAATCCTGTGCCTCCAGACTATGATGGTCTTCTTGCTATCAGAAACATGCCCAATAATGCCGCAGTAAATATCACAGATAGTGGTGGCAGGCTGGTCTTTAAGACTACAGTAACGGGCGGACAGATTATTTGGGATATGAAAGATTTTGATGATGATACGGTAGCTACCGGCGTATATTACATCACCGCACAGGGGGAAGAAAAAAAAGACCATAAGACGGTAAAAGTCCTAATTGTGAGAAGATAGTATATAATTTTCATGGAGGACATTACAAAAAGAGAAGACATCGAAAAGTTCATGGAGGTGTTTTATAGCCATCTACTTGAAGACGAAATATTGGGAGAAATATTTCAACACCATCTTAGTCATCCTCTTTCCGAACATTTGCCTGTGCTCACGGACTTTTGGGAAAATATCCTTCTCAGCCCCAATAGTTACAAAAAAAATGTCATGCTAGTGCATATTGATTTGCACAAGAAATACCCGTTGGAAAGAGCGCATTTTGACAGATGGCTATATTGGTTTGAAGCATCCTTATATGGATTATTCAATGGTGATACCGCCGATATGGCAATGCAGCGCGCAAGGAATATCGCAGCACTAATGCAAATAAAACTTGGCGTATCATGATAGAAAAATCTGAGGGCTTAGTAATTAAAACAATAAAATATTCTGAAAGCACTCTGATTGCTAAAATCTTTACTCGCAACCATGGTCTATTGAGTTTTATACTGCCGGGAGTGAGAAGCAATAAAAAGGCGGCTCTAGGTAATATTGTACAGCCTACACATTTTTTGTCTTTAGACTATTATTATCAGCATACAAAGAAACTCTTACACATCAAGGAATACAAGCTCAGCCTCATCCATTACCATCTTCTTACTGATTTCACTAAAAAATCTATAGCCATCTTTTACTTAGAAGTATTGTCAAAGTGTATTCATGAAGATGAGGTAAATGTCCCTCTCTATGATTTTATACAATATGAATATGAGAAACTAGACAGCACAATTTCCTCTGTGGACTTGCCTCTTGCTCCCCATCGCTATCTCTTGGGTCTCGCATTATTATTGGGTTTTTTGCCACATGCAGATACCCCGGGAGATTACTTCCACTTACAAGAAGGCATATACGTCAGTCAGCCTGATGGTATTCACACCCTAGACCTTACTTCCTCAAAAAACTTGCGATTACTCCTAGCGCAGAAAGACGCCTCTATAAATTTTGCGCAACGCAAAATTTTATTACAATACCTCTTAGACTACTTCTACATACATGTTGCAGGGTTTGGCACTATTCAGTCTATAGAAATACTACATGAGATACTTATAGTATAATGCGCTTATATCTTCACAGCAAGGCGCACCGCCTGATCTATAGCTCTTTTGGCATCCAATTCTCCGGCAGTATGCGCCCCACCTATAAGATGTGTCGTCTTACCTATATCCATTAAGGGCTGTTGTAATTCGTTGAGGGATAGCTGTCCCGCACATACCACCACGGTATCACATATATAGGTCTGTGGCTTGCCGCTTTTATCCTTATAGTGCAAGCCAATATCGTCAATTTTGAGATATTCTACGCCATCTACCATTTGTACATGCATCTTCTTTAGTTGCGTGCGATGTATCCATCCTGTAGTTTTTCCCAACTTATCTCCTACCTTGCCTTTTGTACGCTGAAACATCACTACTTCTCTTGCCGGAGCATGTACTTCTGGTTTTATCCCTGTAATACCGCCTCTTACCTTCATGTCAATATCCACGCCCCACTCCTTGAACCAAATATTTTTATCCATAGTGCTACTGTTGCCGTCAGCTACCAAAAACTCCGACACATCAAAGCCTATGCCTCCTGCGCCTATCACAGCCACAGTTTTTCCGGCAATAGCATTGCCTTTGAGTATATCTATATAAGAGACCACCTTAGGATGGTCAGCACCTGGCAGAGATAATTTTCGTGGCAGTATGCCACTAGCTATTACGACTTCCTCATAGTCTTTTAAGTCTTCAACAGCAACTTTTTTGTTGAGAAATAATTTTACGCCAGTATTTTTTATTTTGTTGTCAAAATAGCGTAAAGTCTCATAGAATTCCTCTTTGCCAGGTATTCTCTTGGCGAGATTGAACTGTCCCCCGATAGCTTCTTCTTTGTCATATAAGGAAACTTCATGGCCTCGTTCTGCCGCTGTGGTAGCGAAGGCGAGACCTGCTGGCCCCGCACCAATCACCGCAATTTTCTTTACATGATTGGTCTTGTTTACCACAATTTCGGTCTCGTGGCAGGCTATAGGATTTACTAGGCAGCTTGAAAGTTTATTGGAAAATACATGGTCTAGACAGGCCTGATTACAAGCAATACAGGTATTGATTTCATGGGATTTGCCCACAGCTGCTTTGTTGACAAAATGAGGGTCTGCCAGTAAGGGCCTTGCCATGGATACCATATCTGCATGACCTTCAGCCAAGATTTGCTCTGCCACATCAGGAGTATTTATCCTATTGCTAGTACATACAGGAATTCTCACCGCTCCTTTCAATTTATGGGTAATTTCCGTAAATGCTGCGCGCGGCACAGAGGTAGCAATAGTAGGGATACGGGCTTCATGCCACCCTATACCCGAATTGATAATATTTGCGCCTGCATCTTCCACGGCTTTTGCCAATTGAACGATTTCTTCCCAGCTGCTGCCGTCAGGCACTAAGTCCAGCATAGACAGCCTATAGATGATAATAAAATCTTCTCCTACTGCCTTGCGCACTGCCTTGATAATTTCCAAAGGGAATTTTATCCTATTTTCATACGACCCTCCCCATTCATCTTTGCGGTGGTTGGTATGGGTAGCAATAAACTGGTTGATAAGGTATCCTTCCGAGCCCATAATTTCTACGCCATCATATCCTGCATCTCTTGATAAGCGTGCACAATCAGCATAGTCTTTAATAGTACGGCGTATGTCCCACTCCAACATGGTTCTTGGCTTGAATGGTGTAATTGGAGACTGTATCCCTGATGGAGACACGCTCAAGGGATGATACGCATATCGGCCAGTATGTAAGATCTGCATGGCAATCTTTCCCCCTTCACTATGTACTGCATCCGTTACAATCTTGTGTTTTCGAGCATGTGATGCCGTAGTCATCCTTGCGGCAAAAGGCTTCACCCAGCCTTCCCAATTAGGCGCAACACCGCCGGTTACGATAAGTCCTATGCCCCCTTTGGCACGTTCCCCAAAAAAAGCCGCCATCTTTTCAAAGCCATTATAGGTCTCCTCCAAGCCTGTATGCATAGACCCCATGAGCGTACGGTTGCGCAAAGTAGTAAAGCCTAAGTCTAGAGGGGAAAGTAGATGCGGATAATATGGATTGGGCATTATTATTTTATATTATGCATTAAAAATGATTATTATTTACAACACCTGTAGCTGCGCTAAAAATTTATAATGTTTAGATAATAGTTTTTGAAGAGATGATTATCAATTATTTCGGCGAAAAGAAATGGGTCACATTTGAATAAACGTGCCTGTTTCTTCTATTTCAAAGGCTAGTTCTAATAAAGTTTTGTCATTGCCATATTTTGTTGCAAGTTGCACACCCACAGGTATTCCGTCCTCACTAATGCCCATAGGCAAAGAAATGGCTGGCGCTCCTACAATATTCTGTATAGGCGTAAAGTTCACATAATTATTAAGACGCAACAACTGCTCTAGCGAGTCCACCGCAGTGCCGAAATATCCTATTTTAGGCGCTGGGTGTGACAATACCGGACTTATCAATACATCATACTTTTTGAAAATATCTTCATACCAATACGGCGACTCTTTAAGTCGCTTAAATGCTAATGGTGCCCTCAATGCCAAAAGTGGAAATAAGGAAGCCAAATCTTTAGCAAACTTAGTGAGCTTGAAATGATTGAATCTGAAACCTAAAGAAGAATATTCCATAAAGGTATTCCCCAAGGAGAGCATAGAATAATAAACGATGAAGTCCTTCATAAACTCATGAGGCGTAGGATTATTGATATAGTGTATCTCATGATTGGCATCCTTACATATCTGCGCAGTATCAAGAACCGCTTTTTTATTGGCAGGATGACTCTCCACGCCTGACGGCGTATCAGTAAACACAGCAATTTTCAGCCTTTTGCTGTTTGGCGACACTACTTTGCCAATCTTGGGCAACTTGGGGTTATAATAGGCACACTCCATATCATAGATGAAGTTGGCTGTATCTCTTACTGTTCTGGACACACAATTGTCTGTAGCAATATCTATGGGTGCTTTTGCCGACATCGAGGTGATAATTCTCTTTCGCGAAGGCTTGAGTCCTACTAAGCCATTACATGATGCGGGAATGCGTATGGAGCCGCCGCCGTCACTTGCGTGAGCTATAGGCACTACTCCCGAGGCTACCAATGCCGCCGCTCCTGCCGAAGACCCCCCGGTAGAATATTCTGTATTCCAAGGGTTGCGCGTCTCTCCATGCTGTAGTGTTTCGCCACACGGGAGCAGCCCATATTCAGACGTAGCACTCTTCCCTAGAACCACCATGCCATTATGTAATATTTGATTTACGATAGCATCGTGTTTTTTTGGAATATAATCTGTCACGCCTGCACTTCCTTTAAAAGTAGGGAGACCTGCGTAATCATTCAAATCTTTTATATAGGAAGGCACTCCTCCAAAAATACCTTTGTGTGGCTTTTTACTTTCCGTTGCAGCGTTATCATAGCGTTCGCTTACTACAGCATTGATAAGCGGTTGCATCTTTTCAGCCCTAGTGATACTACATGCTACCGCCTCTTGCGAGGTAATGTCCTTGTTTTTGATGCACTCCGCCATATCTGTAGCATCCATTCTTCCAAGAATACCGATGTCGAATGTATTTATTTTTACCATATAAATTAAAATCCTAAGATACTATTGCTTACTCTATTTTCTATCATTAAATTTGGATGAATAAAAGATGCTTTATATGTATAAATATATTATAGCCCTCCCCTTCTTTTTTCTTTGTGCTTGTAAAAAAGATGACACACCCCCTACTCTTATGAATTATTGGTATGAGAATATAGGAAGCAGAACCGACCTATTATACCTCCCCGATGCCAACGTCAATTATTTCATGTATTCTTTTAATAGAACGCCGAGTGAAAAAACAGGCATACGCCTACGTGCATCCTATGGCAATGCACGGTATATGAGTTATAATATCTATGACAACAATACACGAAGCAGCATAGCCAGCCTTATAGATACCGCCATTGTTCCTTCGTTAGGAGGCAACCCCTATCGCAACGAAAATCAAGGGGAATATGTCCTAGATATCGTTCCCGATGATGTAGATTATTCCGCTGAAAATGTGATGAAATATGATGCCCGAGTTCGCAATATAGGCATTATGTTGCGGTATTATTTACCGGAAGGCGATAACTATGCCGGTGTCACACTGCCTACCATAGAAGCATTTGATATTGCCACCGGCAAAAGCACAAGTCCTCCTAGACCTATAGCCATATCTTTTGAAGATAATTCCGAAGTGTTGCAAAGAATACAGAAACTATTGGATTTAGTGTTTTTATATGAAGAACCCTATCAGGTAAATTTTTTGCGCTTTGCGGGATTAGGGCTTTATCCCAATAAAGACAACAACTATGTATTTGCTCCAGTAACTTTAGCAAATAATCAGGTGGTAGTGATGCGCTTCAAACCTCCGCAATTTCCTACTAGTAGAGATGCTTTTTCTGGAGCGGATGTGCGCTATTATTCTATCAGCCTGAGCAATAGCAGCACATATAATTTTAATACCCTTGCAGACCACAAGCTATTAAAGGCATCCTCCGACGGTTATGTAAATATTGTAATCGCTGCCGATGGCCCCGAGATTAGAAGCAAAGCTGAAGGTATAAACTTTATGGAATGGAAGCCTGAGATGGGCAGTAGGGGATTTATTATCTATAGGAACTTGGCAACGCGAGCAGATTATGAAAATTCTATGGAAAAAATTCCCGATTTTCTTTCCAATCTTAGCATCGGAACTATTCTAAATCCGGAAAGCATGTATGCCCAAAATCATATAGGCGTATATGCTCCCATAGGTAAAAAGATGAGCAAAAGCACCTTTATGGAAAATTATGGTGGATTTCCTATAAGTTTTTGATATTTTTGGCACAATATTTACAGAATCTAATAAAAATATAATTTATGATGAAAAAGTTTTTCTTTTCCGCTGCTTTGATAGGCACGAGCATTGTACAATCTTTGGCAATTACGGGTGTAGAAGTCATGCAAAAAAGCATGGATGCCATAGTTGCTTTAAAGTCTGCAACTTTCACCTTCTACGCTCAAGAGCGCTTTGATGGTGGAAAAATTAAAAAAAGTGACATTAGCTTCAAACTACAGGTGAGTCCCTTAAAAGTATATGCCGATGTGCGTGAGCCACAGGCTGCACAATTAATTTACATCCCTACCAAATCTGCCGATGTATCTGTAAAAAAAGGCTTCAAGCTCAACCTCAGTCCTACCAACAAGCTTTTGATAGCAGATTCTCACCAGCCTATTACACGTGCGGGTTTTGCACAAACTAGAAGAATAATTCTCAAGAGCATGGAGCAACGTAAGGGTGAAAATCTGAATAATTTCTGCAAATTATTAGGTAGCGTTACATACGATGGCAAAGATTGCTATAAAGTAGAGCTTCTTGAAGATGATTATAAAATTATAGAATATACTGTAAAAGCAGGAGAGACAGATATTTGGAAATTTTGCGAATCTAGAGCCATCCCCGAATATAAGGTAAAAGAACTCAACGGCTGTGGAAATACCCTTACCGTAGGTCAGAAAATCAAAATACCTAATGCATACGCCAAAAAAACTACGCTTTATATTGACAAAGCAAACTATCTGCCTATCTATCAAAAAATGGAAGATGACAAAGGGGTATATGAATTGTATGAATTCAAGAGTCTAAAAATCAATGTCACATTAAGCGATACTGATTTCCAATTTAAGTAGCATTTATCTGCATATAATATTGTGAGGCGAATCCTTGGGATTCGCCTCTTTTTTTATTATTGATAATCAAAAACATAACAATTGAAAGTAATTGAAAAAAATAGCGTTATTCTTATTATCTTTGCACCGTTTTTTAAAAAAATAGTTGCTTTATGAATAATTTATTTTATGTAATCCCTTTTTTGGGTATTTTTGGTCTAATCATTACTGCGCTAAAGTATGCGTGGGTATCCAAGCAAGATGCCGGTAATGAAAATATGCAAGAATTGGCAGGATATATTGCCAATGGCGCGATAGCTTTCTTGAAGGCAGAGTGGAAAGTTTTGACGTATTTCGGTATCATTGCCGCTATACTCTTGGCCTTTCTAGGATGGAAGGGTGGAGAAGAGTCCTCCCCGATTATTGCCATAGCCTTCCTTATAGGTGCCGTATTCTCCGCTACTGCGGGATATATAGGTATGCGTGTAGCCACGCTTGCCAACGTGCGTACGACACAAGCAGCACGTACCAGCTTGGCTCAAGCACTAAAAGTTTCTTTCACCGGCGGTTCTGTGATGGGACTGGGCGTAGCAGGACTTGCGGTACTGGGACTAGGTGGTCTATTTATCGTCTTTTATACTATATTTCAAGGAGATATAGACCCTTCAAATGTAAAAAGAGCCATAGAAGTACTTACAGGATTTTCATTGGGAGCAGAGTCTATAGCGTTATTCGCTCGTGTGGGTGGCGGTATTTATACTAAGGCTGCCGATGTGGGTGCAGACTTAGTAGGAAAAGTGGAGGCTGGCATCCCTGAAGACGATGTAAGAAATCCAGCTACTATCGCTGATAATGTGGGTGACAATGTGGGTGATGTCGCGGGTATGGGTGCCGATCTTTTCGGCTCGTATGTGGCTACGGTATTGGCTACGATGGTATTGGGGCAAGAAACTATTTCCGTAGATGGATTTAATGGTCTTGCGCCCATATTACTGCCTATGGCTATTGCAGGTACGGGAATAATTTTTTCTTGGATAGGAACATTTTTTGTAAGCGTAAATAATGACAATGGAGACGTACAGTCGGCATTGAATAGAGGCAACTGGGGTTCTATAATACTTACAGGCTTGGCATGTATAGGATTAGTATATTATATACTTCCAGAAACCATGAGTCTCCGTGGCCATGAGTTCACCAAATGGGGTGTATTGGGTGCTATTGCCGTAGGTCTCGTAGTAGGTGCATTGATGTCTATCATTACAGAATACTATACAGCAATGGGCAAGCGTCCGGTACTGTCTATCGTAAAGCAATCCTCTACTGGTCATGCTACCAATATTATTGGTGGTTTAGCAGTAGGCATGGAAAGCACGGTATTGCCTATCTTGGTGTTGGCTGCCGGTATTTTTGGCTCATATTTTTGTGCAGGGCTATATGGCGTAGCGATAGCCGCAGCAGGCATGATGGCAACTACAGCCATGCAGCTGGCTATTGATGCTTTCGGTCCGATTGCTGACAATGCAGGTGGAATAGCAGAAATGAGCCAGCTTCCCGAAGAAGTACGTGGTCGTACTGATATATTGGATGCCGTAGGTAATACTACCGCTGCTACTGGTAAGGGTTTTGCCATAGCCTCTGCTGCTCTTACCTCTTTGGCATTATTTGCTGCCTTCGTAGGGGTCTCAGGCATATCTTCCATAGATATATACAAAGCCAATGTTCTGGCAGGATTATTTATAGGCGGTATGATTCCCTTTATCTTTTCTGCCTTGGCTATATCTGCAGTAGGTAGGGCGGCTATGGACATGGTAAATGAAGTAAGACGCCAATTCAGGGAGATTCCGGGTATTATGGAATATCAAGCAAAACCCGAGTATGAGAAATGTGTGGCTATCTCTACACAGGCGTCTATACGTGAGATGATGTTACCGGGAGCAATAGCTCTTATTACGCCTATAGTTATAGGCTTTATTTTTGGCCCAGAGGTGTTGGGCGGATTACTCGCTGGCGTTACCGTATCGGGCGTATTGATGGGAATGTTTCAGTCCAATGCCGGTGGTGCTTGGGATAATGCAAAAAAATCTTTCGAGAAAGGTGTAGAGATAAATGGTCAGACCTATTACAAAAAATCTGAGCCACATAAAGCAGCAGTAACTGGCGATACTGTCGGCGACCCATTCAAAGATACTTCGGGTCCCTCTATGAATATTTTGATAAAATTAATGTCTATCGTTTCATTAGTTATCGCTCCATATATTGCAGGAAATGGCTCTTGGGCTGACACCTCAGCAGGCAGCAACAATATGTGTCACGAAAAAGAAATGTGTGAGAAAGAAGCGTGTACTTCTGATATGGGTGAATGTATGAAGGACTGTATGAACGATCCTTCTTGCATGAAAGATACCACTTACGTAAATGAAAAGGGGGATACTATTGTAGAACAGATTTGTATCAAAAAGATGGAAAAATGCGAGGGCATGGATAAGAGCTGTTGTAAAAAGGACAAAGGTGATTGTGATAAAGACAAAGCCGAATGCACAAAAACAGAGGCTAAAGAATGCTGTAAAGGTAAGTAGTAATTGATAGCAAAAATGTATAAAAAGGCGTTGGAGTTCCAACGCCTTTTTATTTTATCGCAATTGCCTTACCAGTTTTTTATCAATAATAAGACAGGCATCGTAGTTGCCAAATGTCTGCTTATAGAAGCCATAATCTTCTGGATTAGCAATAAAATGTATAAAGTTGCTATCTCTGCTCAGATACTTGTCTTCTATAAGTGTGGGCGTTACATAGAGCAGATTTATTTTCTTCTGCTTCATGAAAGCAGAGAAATCGTCTTTAGCTTCGTAGCCACCCCATCCTCTATCTTTGAAAGGGTGTAAAAAGTTATTGAAATAGCCTTCATTGTCTATCATTTTTATACTATCCTTTATGTTTTGATGTCTTATATATAGTACGGCATCGTAATTCCTTTTTTCATGGGGCTTATTTCTATATAAATCGAAATAGGTAAAATCTTTGGCTTTTGGCGAAGCCATAAGACTAAAACCAAATATTGCAAACATCACTACTCCTGTGATAAAATAGCTATGCGTGGTGCGCCCTGTAAACCACAACGAGACGACACAAAAGATTAGCGGCAACTGCAATATCAAATAATGCTCCCGAGGATAGATGAGCAATATAGATATGGGCAAGGGAAGTACCAATAAAATTGAAGCCCAAAAGCTATGTTGCTTTATCTGCCAAGCCTTTGTCTTGTCTATAGATTTTGTACGTCCATAGATTATAAACAGCAACACAAGAACTACAATTATTTTCAAAATGGAAAATGCCAGCGGCAGCTTATCACTAAGTGTAAAAACATCCAAACCCAGTGCCGCCATTTCTTTAAAATAATGTAAAAAATTGGTCAAAATATGGTCAAAAACAATTTTGGGCTTGCTAGAGAGGGCCTGCATAAAAGACAAGCTGTCGTTGCCAAATACTTCTTTATAATAATCTGGCCAATGCAGCCAAAAGTTTTTGTCGGAAGACCCCAGTTTGTCATAGTGATTCTTGGCAAGATGCTGTGTAAATGCCATGCCACTTCTATCTACTTTCCCTTGTAATAAGGGTATTCCTATTACATAATGTCCTGCTGCCACGAACAATAATATAGCTGCTACATATATTTTTTTAAAGGTCTTATTATACAAAATATAGCTGAGCCACAGCACAAAGAAGATAAAGAAAGACAAGTAATATTCTGGACGCGTATTTGCCAAAATATAGAATGTAACCACCCATATTGCCCACTTGACTGCTCCATCTTTAATAAATGAGTTTATAATTCCCGCAGTAAAAAATACGATTAAGCAAAAATGTGACACATGCGGCCATACCGGCATATTAAAAGATGAAAACAAAAAACCACAACTCAGCAGGAAAGATATTTCTACGGAAACCCCTATGCCTATCATAAACAAGAATGACAGAATAGGCGTGAGTACAGAAGTAAGTTTATAATTTATATAATATAGCAAGAGACTATCCGGCTGAATATAGGACAGCATCTTATACCACACGGTATAGGAGGGACCCCAAGCTCTATTGAAGCGCTTCCATAGTCGCAAGCCACCCACCATGTAATTACTTTCATCCCAAAAAAGGATGTCCATATATGACTCTAGGTTATGTGTAAGTACCGCACCTAGTACCAAGAGTAATACTACACCATAGAGCATAGTAAGCGGATGTCGGTTTTTCTGCATAAACTACAAATGTAGCCATTTATCATTTTGGGATAAAATGATTTTTGGAAAAACACAACACAATACCTATAAATATAGGAATATAAAAGTGGGGGCTATACTGTTATGATTCGTTACTTGCCACCTTGCAGTTCATCCTGCCAAGTTTTAAGTTCATCCCACTTGCCTTCATGTGCCAACTGTGCCTGACGTGGCCATGTGCCGGGGTCATGAATTTTGTAATTAGGTCCTGCACTATCAAGCATATCTCGCAATACGTCAATTGCAGTATTTGATAATTGTTTGAATGTAAAAATTTTGTGGTTGTTGAGCAACTCTTCGATTTTGGAACCTATCCCTTCTACAATTTTGAGGTCATCAGGCTCTATGGGTGCCGAAGCTATACGAAGTGCATCAATTTCACTGGTAAGCGAAGCAATTTTATTGTCTGCACCTGCCCTATGGGTAGTAAATTCATTGGCAAGAGCATCAAATTTTGCTTTCCAGTCATCCCCCTCGGTTTTGTGCGCATTATTTTCACAATCGCTAAGTGCTTTCTTTAGTTTGTCAAGTTCTGTTTCCAAGGCACTGATATTGGCTCTCAATTCCACTTCAGTAGAACTCGTAGTACCCATTGTGGCAAGGCGGTTGCTCAGGTCAGTATTTTTGCCAATAAGACTGTCTCTTTCTGTCTTTAGGTTTTCAAACTGTGTGATTAATGCCATATCATTAGCATTAGCGTTGCAGGACTTTTTACCTAATAGATAGCCCAAAAGTGCTGCCACCAAACCCGTAAGTAGTGGAATTAAAATACAAGTGATACACATGATATTTATATTTAAAATTATTGAATATTAACTGTTACTCTTCTGTTTTTAGCCTTACCTTCTGCTGTGCCATTGTCCGCAATAGGCTGATCCGGGCCTTTTGAATCGCTAAGTAATTGACTGCTGTTTATACCATTTTTTTGCAATATTTCTTTTGCAAAATCCGCCCTTTGTTTCCCAAGATTTATATTTGCTTGTCTGTCACCAACATTATCTGTATGACCTACCGCTACAGCTTTGGCACTCGGTACTTTGTCTAAATATCTTACTATAGAGGCGACGATGCTGCGTTGCTCTTCTGAAAGAGTAATTTCTGATTGTCCCGTTTCAAAATATAATGTAAGTGGGTTGGCATTAATCTTTTGTTTCAGGGCATTATAATCTTCTACGGGAGTACTTTCATCTACTTTACTAATAGAGAAATCTACAGGGCCCAAAATAGTATCCCCATTTGCAGACAATGCATCTTTCACTATTCCATCTATCTCTATACTTTGTGCGGCCATACCCTTGGACACTAGATAGTTTTTGATATTATTGGCTCGAGCAAAGCCTAAATTTGGAAACATCGAAGTGTTCTTCTCGTCGGCAGTGCAAAGTCCTGTAATTTTCAAAATTCTTTTTCCGCTATTTTTATCAAAATAACTTTTAAGTTCTACTAATTGTCCGTCCAGCTCTGCATTAATTGGCGATAGGTGATCGAACCCATTTTTTAAGAAATCTATATTATAATCACTTTTAAGATTCAACTCATTGTCAAAATTAAGTGCAAATCCATGTCTCTGCATATCAGTTAGTTCTGATTTTTTTTCTTCGCATTCATTACTACAGCAGTTGCAACAATATTTACTGTAAAGCCAGCATCCAATGGCAATTGTCAATACTATTCCTAGAAGATACAAAAGTTTTCTCATAACAATTTATTCCATGAACAATATTATCCTGTTAAACGTTCCAATATCTAATTAGAATTTCTACATTTACTTAAATATTTAAAGTCATGGGTACAGAAATCATCAAAGAGGAATTGACAACCATCACCAAGGCTCTTTCTCATCCTGCACGTTTAGAAATATTAAATATTCTAAAAAAACATGACATCGTGAAAGTACAGGACTTGGTAGAGATGCTGCCTTTGGCTCAATCTACAATTTCTCAACATCTAAAAGAACTAAAGGAAGCCGGCTTCATCAAGTATCAAGAGGAGGGTGTTCTAGGCTACACCTTGCGTAAAAAATCGCTGTCAAAAAATTTTAAACTACTCAGGAAGTATTGTAAGTCCTTTGAAGATTAGGCATAGACGCTATCTTTGCATTGTAGATGATAGAAATAAATCCAAAATTTGAGGAAAGAGCCGTACTCGTGGCTGTAGTAACTGACAATATACATTCTATACAAATCAATGAACACCTAGACGAGCTAGAATTTTTGGCACTTACCGCCGGTGCTATTACCTATAAGCGATTTACACAACGCCTTCCCCACCCCGACTCGCGTACCTACATAGGTAGTGGTAAGCTTCAGGAAATATCCCTATATTGTATAGACCAAGATATAAGCTGTGTAATTATTGACGACGAACTTTCTCCGGCACAGCAACGCAATCTGGAAGAAGTGCTAAAGTGTAAGATATTAGACAGAACTACCCTGATATTGGACATCTTTGCGATGCGTGCCCAGACGGCACAAGCCAAAACCCAAGTAGAGTTGGCACAGTTACAGTATCTATTGCCACGACTAAAAGGCATGTGGACACACCTCGAAAGGCAACGTGGGGGTATAGGCATGAGAGGTCCCGGAGAGAAAGAGATAGAAACAGACCGTAGGGTTATAAAGGATAAAATTGCCCAACTGAAGAAAGAGCTGCTGCTGCTTGACCGACAGGAGTCGAATAGAAGGAAAACACGCGGGGAGCTCATACGTGTAGCACTAGTAGGCTATACCAACGTGGGTAAGTCTACAATCATGAATATGTTGAGCAAATCAGACGTATTAGCAGAAAATAAATTATTTGCCACGCTTGATACTACGGTGCGAAAAATGGTTATAGACAATGTCCCATTCCTACTGTCGGATACGGTAGGATTCATACGGAAACTTCCTCATCACCTCGTAGAAAGTTTTAAGTCCACGCTCGATGAAGTTGTAGAGTCAGATATTATTGTACATGTGATAGACAGCTCACACGAATATTTCAGAGACCAAATAGATGTGGTAAATAATACCCTTACGGAGTTAGGGGCTGTAGATGTTCCCATCCTTATGGTATTCAATAAGATGGACAATTATAGGACGCTGCACTTTGACAAGCACTTGCCTAGCGATATTAAGCAAGAGCTGGAAGATACTTTTGTGGAGAGTATGCGTAAAGCATATAACTGTAACTGCGTATTTATCTCTGCAACACATAAAGAGAACCTAGAAGAATTGCGCACCACTATGGTGATGATGGTACAAGATAGCTACTATAAAAGATACCCCTATAAAGCTGGTTTTTAGATGCCTATGAAAAAAATGTTTTTATTGCATCACGCCGGTGGCGACAAGTATGCGTATAGAGCATTACAGCAGGAATTGTCATTGCATTATGAAGCTATAGCCTTAGAAATTCCGGGCAGAGGTGATAGATATGCAGAGCCCTTATTATATGATATGGATTCGGTGGTTGACGATTTGTATGCTCAAATAAAGCCTATGCTTACTGATAATTATGCATTTGTAGGGGTGAGCATGGGAGCGCTGAAGGCATTCTTGCTGACACATCGCATATTTGAAGATAAATGCCCCCTACCCCAACACCTTTTCTTAGCATCACGCAAGAGCATATTGGGCTATCGCAGCCATATTGCCATTGCGCACCTCAATACTTCAGACTTTTGGAATGGCGTGGCGCAATACGGAGGCGTATCGGAAAAGATGCTTGCCCACCCCGAATTATTGGAGCTATATGAGCCTATCCTTCGCGCCGATTTTCAGGCTTTGGAAAAGTTTTCCAATTACGACTTTCCACCACTACCTATGCCTGCTTCTATATTAATCGGCAAAGAGGATACTATTGCTATAGAAGATACCTTGCCTTGGCAACATTCCTTCATTTCACCCATAGAAACACAAGTATTTAGCGGAGGACATTTTTTTGTATATGAGCAAATACTGGAAATCGCTGCTTATATTGGAGCTAGATTTTAGTAAACCGTCTGTTACTCATCTTTTTTTCGTTCCAAATACTTATGTAGCTTTGTTAGAGACTTCCGATATTGAGGGCGCAAATCCTTGAAAAAGAATACATAGGTAGCCAATTTTTCCATAAAATTTATAGTTATACGCTCAACATTCAGGGTGAGTTGTGTTTTATCCCTAGAAATCTTTTTAAGCCTAAAATCCGCTATATGAAAACCCCAATCGGTAGATTTAAAATCTACCACAATATGTGTAGGTGGCTCTGTATTCTTATAAGTAAGAATGCCTTCCCCAAGATCATCTTCTACACTTATAAAGCTATAACTGTATTTACTATCTTTATAATTGTAGTTGGATTGAAGGTCTGAGTCCATATCATACCAAAAAGCCCAATTCTGCCAGTTTCTGAAACTTGAGAGCTGCGCAAAAATCTCTTCTTCAGGATAATTTATTATCTGTGTGAGAGTAAAAGAGACTTTAGAAGGCAGCATATATGCTACTACACATAGTACTATGGATAGTACAGAAGCATATAAATAAAGTTTCTTTTTCACTATCGTTTCTACTGATATTCGGATAAAAATATACTTTTTTTATAAAATATATTACAAATTATATTTTTAAATATTCATGAGCAGCCCTGCCAATGTTGCAGATAGGTATGATGCCAGCGTACCACATAGCAAGGCCTTCATTCCTAGCTTAGCTAAGTCGGCACGACGTGTAGGAGCCAATTCTCCTATACCGCCTATCTGCATACCTACGGAGGAGAAATTAGCAAATCCGCAAATAGCAATGCTAGCAATAAGCAGTCCCTTTTCTGTAACAGGCATCAAAGTTCCTTTGGTCATGTTCATGAAGGCTACAAACTCGTTTATAGATAATTTCTGCCCCATCAAAGTGGCCACGGTATTTACATCCTGATTGGGAACACCCATACACCACGCTATAGGATAAAATATTTTACCAAAAATCCAGTCCAAAGAAAGTACAAAATCTAAATTTGCTAACACCCCCACTTTCCCTAGCATATAATTTACCAATGCAATAAGGGAAATAAACCCTATAAGCATAGCTATAACGTTTACAGAAATCTTCATACCGTCAGAAGCTCCGTGACTTATAGCATCTATGATATTGCTATACGGCGTTTTCACCTCCAACTTCACATTGCCCATAGTCTGGCTCTCCTCCGTCTCTGGAAACACTATCTTAGATATCACCAATGCACCTGGTGCTGCCATAAGGCTAGCCGCAAGGAGATATTCCGCCTTAGCGCCAAAGCTTACATATATCACCAATATCCCTCCGGCTATACATGCCAAACTTCCCGACATGCTAGCCAAAAGCTCACTACGGGTCATGGTGGCTAGGTAGGGGCGAATCATCACCTGTGCTTCCACCTGTCCCACAAAAGCACTTGCAACATTGCTTAGCGCTTCTGCCCCTGATACGCGCATGATAAAGTTCATCGCCTTGGCAATTATAGATACTATAAATTGCATGATGCCGAAATGGTAAAGTACTGCTACGAGTACACATACCAAAATAATTGTGGCCAGCACACTAAAGCCAAAGACAAAAACACCCTGTGTGCCATAAGATACGCTGCCTCCTGCATAGTTGTCGGTCATAAGCCCTCCATATACGAAGGCGGCACCTTCATGGGCAAAGGATTCAATATGCGTCATAATCTTGCCCAACCACTGGAAAAAGTTCTTTACGGGTTCTACCTTTAGTATCAATACCGCTATAACGACTTGCAATATTAAGCCGCTTACTACAAGTCTATAATTTACAGCTTTTCTATTATTTGAAGCTAAATAGGCAATGCCTAAAATGACGATGATGCCCAATAATCCTTTAAAATCTTCCATATATAACTATGTTAAGCAAATATAAAGGATTATTATATAGTAATAGGATAATAATTTTCGAAAAACAGAGTGAGCAAAAACAATAGAGGCGGTATCTTTATTACCGCCTCTAAACATACTTTTTTAAGATTTAGGATTTTCTATTGAAATAGTAATACAATATACCTCCAATCAGTATTACAGGCCACAGATAAAATAGATAGGTAAAGATATTAAGCAGCCACCTTCCTGATGTAAGCACATTATTCCAGATTCTATATAGAATATTTACATTATACTTTGACAGCGATGCATTTGGCAACTTTTCCTTAAATACTTTTTCTGCCTGATAAAAGGTGCAGTTTATCTCACTGTAGCGAATATCGTCTTCGAGGCGGAACTGCCCCATTTTGTGCGTGATGTATTGCTCTTCCTGCTCAGCAGCAAATCTTTCTGCATCTACAGAATTATTTTCGCTATCCACAGCAGCAGAGCCTTCCAGTCTTTTGGTGCGTCTTTGTGCGCTATTGGCTCGCAATTGATTCTCTATATATTGAGCAGTAACATCGTCGGTAGTAATATTGCGTATTTCTACCTGTGTATATGCACTATCCAGCGCTCCTAATACTGCCAACAAAGCAGTATGTGGCACTCGCATGGTCACAAGGCCCGTAGCAGAGGCGGAAAAGACGTGTAACACAGAATCGGCATTAATGACAATTTTTTTATCCTTATACGTGGAAGCATTCGTCTCTGACTTTGTGATGATACCTCTATATCGTTCTGCTATGAGTTCGGCCTCTTTCACAGCGCGGTGGGCATCTCGAACGCTACCAGAAATATTGGCTCTTTTTATCAGCTTTTTCTTATCGAGATAGTCCGTAGTATCTCCATTGTCTTTCCCAATATATTCATTATAAAAATTCTGATAGCCTGCACTCGGCGACGCATCACCCATTGCCGCCTCCGTTGCTGCTGTTGATTTCTCATTCGATGCGCCTACTTCTGCTGACTCGAATTTTTGACACCCCAATATTGCTATAGATGTCAATACGATAATTTTGGTTTTCATTGGTTTTGTTGTTTACTATTTATACGAAACAACTCATAGTTTGTTGTTTATTTATAAAATTTTTAACTATATGTCCGTATAAATGGCTTATATCCCACATGCTAGTCGCTGTGCTTTTTATCTTTAGGCGTTAGTGCCTATATGTCACAGTCCATCTATTGGCTCTAATAAAAGTCTGGATATCATTGAATCTTACACCCATATCCCGCATGATGCGATGCGCACGGGCAACGGTAAGTTGGCGTATATAGAAAGTCTCTCCTACTACAAAATGATGTATGGCATGAGTACTTCCAAAGTTGAAGCAAAATAATTGGAGTGGTAGCAACCACCATACATTGAGTATCTGTGTCTGCTGCATGATATTTCCTGACTCTACATCGCCATAGTAATGCATATTGGAAGTGATGAAATGTAAGCAAAATTGACGCAACATATTAGGTGCAATTAAAATAGCTGCCAAGGGATTTATCCATGTAAACTGCGCTTGTATCCAATCGGGAGAAGTATAGGGGATGTGCATCCATGAAGTCACACCCTGTATGGCATAATGGGCAAGGAAGACATACCAAATAAGGTATATAAAAATTCCAAAAGGCAAAAAGCCTAGAGCATTTTGTTTTTTTAGGCGCAGAGCTTCTTCTCTAGTCATCTGACCGCTTTTCACCATTTCGATTATATCTTTCTTCAATGTTGCCATCCTCAATATTCCCCCTACTATAAGGTCGGGCGTAGAGATAAGTCTTTTCAGAGACCACGGCTCTCCATTTGTCACCGACCGCTCTTCAATGTCCGCTCTAGTACCAGATACTCTGTGGTGATTGAAGTGTAAATGTCTGCGAAACCAAGGATTTATTGTGGTAGGGCGAAACAGCCATACGGTAAGGAGAATAAAATCTTGTATGGCTTTATTCCTTTTAAAATACATATAATGTATCGTATCGTGTTCTAATTCATGTAATATGGCCATCCAAAAAGCATTCCAAGGGATGAGTACCCATGCTGAAATCTTTCCCAGCCAATAGAAATACGACAGTATGACTATCATTGCCACAGCAAACAACATTATACCCATGCCTATAGCATTTTGATGCTGTAAGAGCGGATATTTCTGCTTGATTTCTTTAGCGGATAGCGTTACTTCTTCTCTAATCAGCTTTATTTTCTGCTTGTCGGGCAACGAGAACGCTAAGTCGTCCACTATTGGGTCTTCCATATTTTTTTTTCTTATCATAAAGATAAAAAAAATTAAAAGACGAAGGACTCTTCAGGAAATTTTATCATTAAGCCATCTATTTCTTCTGCTATCCTGATTTGGCACGAAAGTCTGCAATTGCCCGTATAGCAGGGCAGGCTCTCCAGCATAGCCAATTCGTCATCACAGGCACTACGGATGTTCAGTTCCGCTGCATTCAAAACCTGTACTCTACAGGTAGCACATAATGCCATGCCGCCACAGGTGGCTTCTATATCATAGCCTTCTCCTTTTAGAATTTCCATGAGGCTCAGGTCTATCCCCAGTGGTATATCTAAGGTGTCAAAGGTAAGGTCTGGTTTTTGGATATAAATTTTTATGCTGTCCATTTTTAGAACTCTTGAATTCCGTTTACGGTGGTATATTTTAGACTCGCTTTCTTATTATTTACTATCTCATACGCGCTCTGCGCCATAAGTGCCGCCTCGTGGAAACCACAAAGTATCAATTTTAATTTTCCTTCGTATTGATTGATATCCCCTATGGCAAAAATTCCAGCAACATTGGTAGAATAATCTACCGTATTAACGAGGATGGCATTTTTTTCGAGATTAAGTCCCCAGTTTGCTAAAGGTCCCAACTTGGGGCTGAGTCCAAATAAGGGCAAAAAATCATCTGTGGCAATGTCTATAGAGCTGCCCTCTTTATGAGATATGGTAACTTGCTCTACTTTGCCATCTCCATTTATTGCTGTAACGTTAGAATTTAGATGCAAGGTAAGCCTGCCTTGCTCATGTAAATTTTTCACCTTTTCTGCTGAATCTGGCGCACCCCGAAACATTTCCCCTCTATGCACTAAATGAAGTTCTGCCGCTAGGTCTGCAAGAAAAATAGCCCAGTCTAGTGCTGAGTCCCCTCCACCAGCTATGACTACTTTCTTATTTCTAAATTTTTCGGGATCTAATACCATGTAGGCTACCCCTTTATCTTCATAGGAAGACAGACTTGGTATCTCGGGCTTACGTGGCTCAAAGCACCCAAGACCGCCTGCAATACATACTACTTTGGCAGCAATTTCTGTTCCTTTATGCGTCAAGAGCATAAACCCAGTGTCTGTTTTAGCTACGGATTCTATGCGCTCCCCCAGGGTAAATGTGGGATGGAAAGGCTTGCCCTGTTCTATAAGATTGTCTATCAGCTCTTGCGCCATGACTACCGGGAATCCGGGGATGTCATAAATAGGCTTTTTGGGATATATTTCAGAAAGCTGTCCCCCTACCTGTGGCAGATAGTCCACAAGATGGCATCGCATCTTCAACAGTCCCGCTTCAAATACAGCGAACAAACCCACCGGTCCTGCGCCTATAATACATATATCCGTCTGAATCATAATGACTTACTAAAAATTTGAATTAATCTGCGAAAATACATTGCATGTCCATTATTTGTGGATATATGCTTTTATCGTTATGTTATAATATTATTGATTTTAGCAGTAATATTGTAAGAATGAAAGTTTTATCTATAGTTTTTATACTGCTTCTGTATTCGACGTATATTTATTGTGGAGAGCCTTTTTTTCTTGCTACAGATGTAAACAAAAGTTTGCCGGGGGCGGAATATGCCTATTCTTTCATACAAATTACAGACATACATGTAGGGGAAGGAGAAGGAGACTATGGGCGTCCCGGATTTATGGATGATACAGCACCCTCTGGCGGTGGTGGGTGGAGTGCTGAAAGGCTGCTAAAATCTGTACTTTGGATAAATGCTCACCACATAGAAAAAAATATACGCTTTGTGATTGTTTCTGGAGATATTACCGATAGCGGAGAACGTTCTGAATTCGAAAAAGCAAAAGAGATTCTGGATCTTTTGGAAATTCCCTACATCCCCCTGATAGGAAATCATGATGCGTGGCCTTATGTACGCTATGGCGAGGAAGCATACGCCGCCAATGGAGACTCTGTGATGAATGAAGTATTTTCCAGTACTTTTGACACCTTATCCTCCTTTTTTTCAGAAAAGAATGATACTACAAGAACTCAATTAACGTATAA
Organism: Chitinophagales bacterium; assembly: GCA_044227665.1. Taxonomy (GTDB): domain Bacteria; phylum Bacteroidota; class Bacteroidia; order Chitinophagales; family JADIYW01; genus JBGAWK01. The sequence goes on along the minus strand of JBGAWK010000001.1, from coordinate 100,504 downwards.
TCCGGAATCACGACGAAGTCATTATTTCTATAATTTTTGGTATGCATATCAAGGGGACTATTATGTGTTCTTAGATTTCAACCCTAGGGTACACGTAATTATCGCTGAGCCAGGAATCAGTGCCGCAGCACGCCTTATGGACTTTGACCAAGGCACTTTCCCGTGGTTGGTACACACCCTTTCTGTGCTACCCGATTATGATAGAAAAAACATCTTTATCACATCACATCATCCCGTATCAAAGGATTTTTTTACTATAGTCAATGGATTTGATCCTATAGAAAATGACAAACTTAGCAAAGGGGTATTTCCATTTAGAGACAAAATTGCTTTATGGATGTCGGGGCATATACATAGATTTGAGGATTATATTTTTAGCACATACGGCGGCTACAATATTTGTAAGGTCGTAGAGACAGATGCCAACAAAGAATGGAAAGACGGACAGTTCCGACTCGTTAATGTATATCATACCAAAAGCACCACTACCCCAGTAAAAGAAACTACTTATAGTCTCCTACCTGTTTATCCCTATCCCGCAACAGATCATCTTTTCATCACTATCCCTAATAATGTTTTAGAATTTCATCTACAACTCATAGATGTGGCGGGAAATATTGTTTTTGATAAAAAGGAACATCTTGTGAATGCCGAGCATTATTCTATGGACGTAAGTAGCTTGGCAGCAGGATGTTATACAATAAAACTCGCCTCTACTACCTCTATTTATGTTCAGGACTTTATAAAGGTTTTTTAATTATATTTCTAAAAAATTAAACATTTGTTTTCTTAAAACCATTATTTACTACATTATCTTTGTAGTAAAGATATTTTATTTACTATGGGAGTTTTCAATATTCAGGAATTAGCACAGGAGCATCAAGAAGTTTTATTCAGAATGCCAGCATTGGTAAGTGTATTGATAGGCGTTGCCGATGGCGACATGGATAGCAATGAAGAACAGCGTGCCAAGAGGGCGGTACATTTTCGTCAGTCTATTGGAGATCCATTACTATTTGATTTCTTCTCACAAGTAGAAAAACAATTGGATAGAGACTTAGCCATATATGAGGATAAATGCAGAAACCTAGAGGAAGAACAACGAATAAATTTTATCGCCGAAGAAATTTCAAAAATCAACGATATTTTGCCCTTATTAGATCAGAAACTAGCTACTGCTATTGTAAAAAATCTTAGAAGCCTAGCCATGGGTATTGCTACTACTTCTGGTGGTATCATAGGTGTAGGTGCAGGTTATACAGAGTCGGATTTGGCCCAACTCAGTATGATAAACTATTAAGAATATGCTGGAGGAAAATCTTACAAGAGATATCCGCCCTCTACCGTTGGAGATAAAGAGGCTAAAGTCTTTAGCAATATGGATGGACAGTAAGTTTACCATCCCTGGCACGCAATTATCTTTTGGTCTCGACCCTTTATTGAACCTCATACCTGGATTAGGTCAGGGCGTAGATGTGTTTATCTCATTGTACATTGTTTTTGCCTTATATAAAAATGGTGCTAGCGGGGCTTTGGTGGGCAAAATGTTGTGGAACGCATTGTTGGATAGCTTAGTAAGTGCCATACCTTTTGTAGGATATATTTTCGACTTTGCTTTCAAAGCCAATAAGCGCAATATCCTCTTGGCAGAAGAATATTATACTTCTGGCCTGCATAGCGGACGGGGAGTCAGGTATTTTTTGCCGTTTATAGTATTATTTCTGTTCGGTATAATAGTTATTGGACTGATCACTTATTACCTCACTACGTTTGTATTCCATCTCATTGTGGGATAATAGAATACAAATTTCTTTAGGCTTTTTATTCATTCCCAAATAACTACCTTTGTGGCGTGGAAGGTGGAAATTTCGTAGATTATGTAAAATTATTTGTGCGCTCCGGGAATGGCGGAGGTGGCTCTGTGCATTTTCGCAGAGAGAAATATGTACCCAAGGGCGGCCCCGATGGCGGTGATGGAGGCCGGGGTGGTCATATCATCCTTCGGGGAAACAAACAGCTATGGACACTATTGCATCTCAAGTATAGAAAACATATTCATGCAGAAGATGGAAAGTCGGGAGAAGGGGCGTTGCGTAGCGGCATATCTGGCAAAGACATTATCATAGAAGTTCCCTTGGGCACCATTGCCAAAGATGTAGATACAGGATTAAAAGAAGTCGAAATATTAGATGATGGTCAGGAGGTGATATGGTTACAAGGAGGCCGAGGAGGACAGGGTAACAATCATTTCAAAAGTGCTACTAATCAAGCTCCACATTACGCGCAGCCAGGAGAAGCAGGTAGCGAAGCGTGGAAGATATTAGAACTCAAGGTTCTTGCGGATGTAGGCCTCGTAGGGTTTCCTAATGCTGGCAAATCCACCTTGCTCTCTGTGGTAAGTGCTGCCAAGCCCGAAATAGCCGACTATCCTTTTACCACTATCACACCCAACCTAGGCATGGTATATTACCGCGACAATCGCTCCTTTGTGATGGCAGACATCCCCGGAATTATTCAGGGCGCACACAAGGGGAAGGGCTTGGGTGACAGATTTCTCCGTCATATCGAAAGAAATGCAATCCTATTATTTCTTATCCCTGCGGACAGTGCTGATATTAAAAAAGACTTTCAGATTTTAAAAAAAGAATTGAAGCTCTATAATAATGAGCTGGTAAATAAGACGCTGGTACTGGGTATCAGCAAGGCAGACCTTTTGGATGAAGAATTGGAAGGACTGATACGCAAGGAATTGCCTAAAAAAATTAGCATAGTGTTTTTCTCCTCTATCACAGAGCGCGGCATAGATGAGCTGAAAGATGTGCTATGGAGGGAGTTACAACACAGACTTTACTAATGAAAATTACTATTGCCAATGTCTATGAACTATTCCCAAATAATAGAAACGCTAAAAAACCTATATAATAATTTTTTTGGAGAAGAAGTAAGAGACGTCATCGCGCTCCCAGCTTCCGGCTCTGATAGACAATATTTCAGGCTAAAAGGTAGTTTTTCTGCCATAGGCACATACAATAAGGATGTTTTAGAGAATGAGACGTTCATACAATTCACACATCACTTTGCCAACAAGAACATACCCGTACCTGCCATATATTCTGTTTCAGAAGATAGCAAATGCTATATTCAAGAGGACATAGGCGACACTACGCTTTATCACCTTATCAAAAAAGAAGGTTTTACTCCTGAAATAAAAGACTTGTATATCAAAGTATTGGAATCCTTAACGCAATTACAGATTGATGGTGCTAAGGATTTTAACTTCAACAGATGTTACCCTATTCGCAGTTTCGACAAGTCTTCCATGTTTTGGGATATGAACAGTTTTAAATATTACTTCGTCCGTCCTGCAAGGGTGCGCTTCAATGAGACAGCGCTCAACAAAGACTTTCATACCCTTAGTGATTATCTCTTACAAGAAAAAAATACCTTTTTCATGTTTCGTGATTGCCAGTCACGAAATATTATGATAAAAGACGGTAAACCATATTTTATTGACTATCAGGGAGGTAGGAAGGGTGCCCTACAATATGACGCAGCATCCTTACTTTGGCAGGCGAATGCCAAAATCCCCCATAAAGACCGCGATGAGCTATTCGATATATATGCTGGATTTGTAGGCAAAAAAATCAATATAAATCTTGAAGATTTTAAGAACCGATATTTTGGATTTGTATTAATACGTCTGCTTCAGGTGCTAGGAACCTATGGCTTTAGGGGCATGATAGAAAGAAAATCGCATTTTGTAGAAAGTATCCCTCCTGCTATTGACAATCTTCAATATTTTGCAGAACACATGCCTTTGGCCGTTTCATTGCCAGAACTTTATCAGGTATTCCAACAGCTCATCATAAAGAAGGCTTGGGAAGCGGAGAAGGCTGATTTTGCTAATCATCCCCTACAGATAGCCGTCAATAGCTTCTCGTATAGACGAGGATTGCCCAAGGATGAAAGTGGTAATGGTGGCGGATTTATATTTGACTGCCGCAGCATACACAATCCTGGGAGATATGAGCCTTATAAGCATCTCACGGGCAAAGATACGCCTGTCATAGACTTCTTAGAGTCCCAGAGTCAGGTGAAGGAGTTTTTAGCTTCTGTGTTTTCTACAATAGATTTAAGTATAGAGGCCTATATAGAAAGGGGGTTTGAATATTTGCAAATAAATTTCGGCTGTACCGGTGGGCAACACCGATCTGTATATTGCGCCGAAGCAGTAGCAAAACATATTCTCGAAAAATATAACCTACGGGTAGAGGTACATCATATTGAGAGAGAGCTCAGCGATCCTGACTGGAAGGTGTAAGCCCTGTTTTTTTAACCTGCCTCCCCTTTCTAATAAATTTATTTTTATTAATTCTTAAAAAATGTTAATTTGCATCTCTGATGCATAGATTTTTGTTCCTATTGATGCTTTTTCAGGTATTTGCTGCCTATTGTCAGGACTCTGTACTTATTGCAGAAAATCACAAATTTCAGGATGGCATCTATCTTACCTATGAAGATTTTAAATACGACCGTCCAACCTATCCATTTTTAGGGGTAAAGGTTCTAAAAATTGACAGCAATCAATTTCATCTTGCCAACATATATAAAATACAAGTGAAAAACTCGAAAGGAAAGTATAAAACATTGACTATCAAGAGTGTGTGGGGCGTGTGTTATAAGGGAAAACCTTATATCAACTATCGGGGCTCTGCAATGGAAGCCGGTAGTAATACTGGAGAAAAGTTTTTTATGCAAAATATTTTTGGTAAAGAGGTGGTCACATTTTTTAGGATAGTGACGATAGGAAGATATTGCGTATTTACTATAGAGGGCAATAAACCTGGCTATAATACCAACGCCATGACCAACAAACCTTATCAGGAAAAATATCAATTTGTTGCCAGAAAAATTTTAGACCTCAACAGCGGAAAAATCCAAGATCTCAATTTTAATTCTGCAATGAAAGCTATTGAGCGTGATCCTTATGTAAAAGCACTATTCGACGAAAATCCCATTTCTGAGGCTTTAGACAAGAATATTTATCTCTATAATGCCCGTAACCCCTATTGGACAAATTTTTACGCCGACAAAAACAAGCCTCTTGACAAGAAAAAGAAGAAAAAATAATGCCCCAATGCTGTTACTTCTTCATGACTATTTTCTTTCTATTTTTGTAAAATAAAATTTCTTAATGAAACAAATTGACCATATAGGTGTGGCGGTGAAAAACTTGTCTGCGGCAGATGCCTTATATACTAAATTGCTTGGCATCATGCCTTCCTTCCACGAAAAAGTAGAGAGTCAGCATTTAGAAGTATCTTTCTTCGAGATTGGCACGACCAAAGTCGAGTTATTGATGCCCATGAATGAAAGCAGCACGGTACATAAGTTTTTACAAAACAAAGGAGAAGGCATACATCACGTAGCCTTTGAAGTAGAAGATATCCGCACAGAAATGCAGCGACTGCAAGAACAGGGCTTTACACTACTTTCCAACGAACCGCTTAGAGGTGCCAATCACAAGTGGGTATGTTTCGTTCATCCCAAGACCTCAGGAGGGGTGCTGATAGAAATTTGTCAGAAGATCAAAGAAGATAATGGCTGATATACGAACCCTATCACTGAACGAGATTCAGGAATATATCAAAAGTATAGGACAGCCTGCTTTTCGCGCAAAACAAATATATGCTTGGCTATGGCAAAAATCTACCCTCGCCTTTGAAGAAATGAGCGACCTCCCTATTTCCTTACGAGCGTCCTTGTCAGAAAATTTCGAGTTTACGAGTATTCATACACATGATAGTCGCATCTCGGAAGATGGCACCATAAAATCTGTTTTCAAACTACATGACGGACATCTCATAGAAGGTGTGATGATTCCTACGGATACCCGCGCTACCGCCTGTGTAAGCTCCCAGGTGGGATGCAGCCTAAGTTGTAAATTCTGCGCTACAGGCTATATGGGCAGAAAGCGAAACCTCACCGCCTCGGAAATATATGACCAAATTATTCTTATCAATCGTCAGGCACTAGATGCTATGGGTCGCGACCTTAGCAATATTGTATTTATGGGCATGGGAGAACCCCTACTCAACTACAAATCTGTAATGACAGCCATAGACCATATTACGTCTCCCCAAGGGCTGGGTTGGTCTCCCAAGCGCATCACGGTATCTACTGCCGGCATAGCAAAGATGATATATAAGCTGGCTGATGATGCTGTAAAATTTAATCTCGCCCTCTCTCTACATGCTGCTGATGATGTGAAAAGAAATACTATTATGCCTATCAATGAGCACAATAATCTCACGGTATTGGTAGAGGCCTTGAATTATTTTTATGGTAAGACCAAAAACAAAATAACCTTTGAATATATCTTGCTAAAAGGTGTAAATGATACCATTCACGACGCAAACAACCTCTTGAGTCTCACAAGAAAAGTTCCTGCAAAAGTCAATATTATTGAATATAATCCTATTGCTGAGGCCGATTATAAAAAGTCTGATGCTTCTACCTCCGAGGCTTTTTTGCAAGTGCTAGAAAAAAATAAAATCATTGCCAAAGTACGTCGCAGCCGTGGTAAAGACATAGATGCCGCTTGTGGACAGTTGGCAAACAAAGTAGGCAACGGCAGATAGTCTAAGCATATACCTGACGCATCTTCCGTTTCAGCTTGTCGGTATAATCATCGTATAGCCACGATTGATAATTTCTCGTAGCCTTAGACAGGCAATTAGTAAAGACTTTGGTTCTAAAAACGATTTCATCTTCTAACACCTTCATTAAAAACATAGCCTGTGCATAGTCCTCTGAATTGTTGCTGATAATAGCTACATGATCCTCAAGGGATACTTCTAATGCTTGCGCCATAGGCTTTCCTCTGCTTACCAAATTGCGACAGGTGGCCTCCATATCAAAGTCTATATGCGGCGTATTAGGCAAATGTTGTAATACCTCAGCAGTAACGGTATATAGCAAGCCTTTATCTAATAGGGATTCCCGATTTTGCAAATATTCCAAATAACGCTCTGGGTGATGAAAAATATCTTTCCAGTCCATAAAATCCTGCCATAAGCCAAGACGCTTTGTATTATTGCCTAAATCTATAACTTTAAAGCTCTTCTTCTGTGGCAGCACACGAGAACCACGGCCTATCATCTGATGATATAATGTAAGCGAGCGTGTAGCCCTATTGAGCATGATAGTTTCTATAGTAGGCTCATCAAAGCCTGTGGTCAAGATGCCTACAGAGGTAATAATAGCATCCGGCGTGTCTTTGAGCCACTGTAATGCTTCTTTGCGCTCTACCTTATTGCTTGTGCTGTCTAAATGTCGGATAGCATATCCGGCATCAGTAAAAAGTGTTTCTACAATTTTGGATGTAGCCACAGAACTGTTAAATATCAAGGTTTTACTGCCTTTTGTCAGCTGCTCATAGGAAGCAAGAAGGCGGTCTTGCATATCATAAGAGCTATAAATGCGGTCTAGAGAACTTACCGTATAGTCGCCATCTATGCCTATTTTAAGTCCCCCGAGATGCAAGTCATAGGTATAGGTCACGGCATCGCTAAGAAATCCTTTGGCTATCAATTCTCGGATAGAGTCTCCAATGAGCAGTTGGTCATAATTTTCTTTGAGCGGCAAATTCTGATTCGAGCTCAGCGGTGTTGCTGTAACGCCTAGTATAATACTGTCTTTGAAATAGTGAAATATTTTTCTGAAAGAATTATAATGGGCTTCATCCACAATCACCAAGGATATATTATCCAAATAGTTATCGTCATTTTTCAGACGATTATTGAGCGTTTCGACCATAGCGAGAAAGCAACTATACTGCTCTTGCAGCTCTATATTGCCCACCTCACTCATAATGACTTTTGTAGGTATGTGCAATTCTTCCAGCGCCTGAAATGTCTGTTTTATTAACTCTATACGGTGTGTGAGGATAAGAATTCTACCTCCTGTTTCTGCGATAAACCGGCGCGCTATCTCCGAAAAGATAACCGTCTTGCCACCCCCTGTGGGCAGCTGAAAGAGCAGATTTTGCTTTTTCTCTTGGTCAATAAGATGGGTAAACAACGTGTCTATATATTCCTTTTGATAAGGATATAATTGTCGTGCTGTAGTGGGTCTTTCTCTTAATATCACGTTCCAATGGTAATTTGCAAAGATGATGCCATTTGTAACTATAAAAAAATTTATGAAGTAAACTTTTGGTAAAAAAATAATATATATTAAAATCCCTCCTCTCTATATGTTTCTGTTCCTTACTTTTGCTATTATGTTACATAGACCTCGTCGCAATCGCAGCAGTGAAGCCATCCGCAATATGGTAGCAGAAACGACCCTCTCCCCACAGCACTTGGTATATCCCTTGTTTTTGGTAGATGGGCGAGGGCATAAAATTCCCATCTCCTCCATGCCAGGTATATATAGACTCAGTGAAGATTTGGCATTGACGACTATAGAACAAGGTGTTGCTTTGGGAATAAAAAATTATATCCTTTTCCCTGCTGTTGAAGACCGCCTAAAAGATAAAATCGCCACTTACAGCTATAGCGAGCAGAACTTCTACCTACGCATCATCCGCAATATCAAAAAAGAATTCCCGGAAGTATGCCTCATCAGCGATGTAGCACTAGATCCCTATAGCAGTGATGGTCACGACGGCTATGTAGAAGATGGCAAGATAATCAACGACATCACCTTGCCTATACTGGCCAAGATGAGTGTGGCACAAGCTGCGGCAGGCATAGATATCATAGGGCCTTCGGACATGATGGATGGTCGTGTGGAGTACCTTCGTAAAGCCCTAGATGATGCAGGATACACAGAGGTAGGCATCATGTCTTATACGGCAAAATATGCAAGTGCTTTCTATGGTCCATTTCGTGACGCTCTGGACTCCGCCCCAAAATCCGGCGACAAAAAGACCTATCAGATGAATCCTGCCAACAAGAGAGAGGCTCTGCGCGAAGCCTTCCTAGATGCACAAGAGGGTGCTGACTATCTTATGGTAAAGCCCGCCGTAGCCTACCTAGATATTATACATCTGCTTAGAGAACATACGGAATTACCTATTGCTGCCTATCATGTAAGTGGTGAATATGCTATGCTTAAAGCAGCAGCACAACAAGGATGGCTAGATTATGATAAAGTATTGGCAGAAACATTGCTTTCCATCCGACGTGCCGGTGCAGATATTATTATAACCTATGGTGCTATAGACTATGCCACACAATACAAATAGTCATTCATTACAAATTTTTTATCCTTTTCTGCTAAAATAGACAATTTTTCAATGCAAGCATTGAAAAATTGTCTATTTTAGATGTATGAAAAGGTTTCTCTCTGTCTGTTGCATAATTTTGTCTATATCCTTACAAGCCCAACAACCTTGTGATTATTCCGGAAGATATTATGATTTCATCTTTGATAAGATTACGCGTCATGCCAATATCTTGTATGCCACCAAGCCTACAAGTTTAGGTGTTATGGATGAACTTTACTATGATGTCTATGAACCTGAAGGTGATACGGCGGCAATAAGATCCGCTATCATTATGGTACATGGAGGTGCCTATCTGGAACTCTTGGATCAGCGCAGTCCCGACATTTTGAAATTTACAGATGAAATGGTTCGGCGTGGCTATGTCGTTGTAAGTATTGACTATAGACAGGAAAAAAACTTCAACGCCCTGCTGAGTGATGAAAAAATGATTAAAGCTGTGGCGCGCTCATTAGTAGATATTCATGATGCAGTTTGTCATATTATGAACGATATAAAAAACGGAAATCCCTATAGAATGGATACCAACAATGTCGTGGCCTGTGGTGTAAGTGCTGGCGCTATCAGCTTATTACACGGGGCTTTTATGGACAGCATTTCAGATCTGCCCGGAATTTATCCGCAATGGATATATGAGGTAATAGGTCCCGAGGCACAAAGTATTTTGGATGACAGATATTGTGGTGGAAAGTTGAAAGGATTGGTGAATATCTCAGGCGCACTACTCAACTCCGATTGGGTCGCCAATGACACGTCCTTGGCCTTATTCAATATTCATGGCTTTCAGGATCCAATTGTTCCTTTCAAAAAAGGATATCCTCTTCAAATTCCTTCCCTTCCCCAGTTGGAAGGCAGCTATTATATCCATCAAAAAGCCTTGGCATTAGGCATGAAATCCTATGCCCATTATTACAACAAAGGTCATGCTCCGATATTTGACGTAGACTTGAACGATATATTTAGCGGAAACCTCATAGACATATTGTTTAATGACTGGATACTCAAACAAACGCAGGAAGATATGCGTGATTTTTATTATAAAATATTAAATCACTGTAGCAACGATGTGTCCACGCCCCTATATAGTAATGAAAATATCCCATTATCTTTATTTCCAAATCCAACGTCAGATAGATTATATATAAATATGCCCTCCGCTCTATTTTCTCAAAATGTTATAGTTAACTTTTTTACCCTTACAGGTGAAAATATTTTACAAGTACCCCTACAAAACTCCAAAGCTATAGATGTTCGCCAACAGCTTAGTCCCGGGATGTATATAGTACAGATTTTGGGTGAAGATGAGAACAATTATGTCGGCAAAATAACTATTCAATAATTATTAAATATGCGCAAAGCCTTTACTTTTCTTCTTTTTGTACTAAGTACTTACGGATATTCCCAGCAAGTATGCAGTTACTCCGGCAGGTACTATGATCTTGTTTTTGATAAGATTAAAAGTACCGTCAATATACCTTATGCCGAAAAGCCAACAAGTACTGGTAGGATGCAAACGCTAGTATATGACGTATATGAACCCGAAGGTGATACGGCTGCAATACGTGCTGCGGTCATCATGGTACACGGAGGCGGATATATTGACTTGCTAGACCAACATAGCCCTGATATTTTGGAATTATCAGATAAATTGGTGAAGCGCGGCTATGTGTGTATCAGCATAGAATACAGGGAAGAGCAGAATCCCCTTTCTTTGCTTAGTGAAGAAAAAATGATGAAAGCCGTATCGCGGTCTCTCGAAGATATTCACGATGCTATATGCCAGCTAATGAATGAAATAAATAATGGCAATCCTTTTCGTATAGATACGGCGCGGGTTGTGTCTTGTGGCGTTTCCGCAGGTGCGGTGAGCCTGCTTCATGGCGCTTTTTTGGACAGTATTAATACGCTACCCGGTCAATATCCTCAGTGGGTGTATGAGGTTATTGGCGAGGATGCTCAACAAATTCTGGACGATCGTTATTGCGGTGGGAAACTAAAAGGAATTGTCAATATTTCGGGAGCCTTACTAGATGCAGACTGGGTCGCCAATGATACTACTGTGGCATTATTAAATATTCATGGCATACAAGATGATATTGTACCTTACAAAAAGGACTATCCTTTCCACATACCCACATTGCCCAAGCTGGAGGGTAGTTACTATATCCATAATAAAGCATTGGAGCTGGGCATGAAATCCTATGCTCAAATATATAATCGCAACCATGTCCCTTTTATTGATATAGAATTGGAAGATTTATTCAGCGGCGTTCCTTTCGACTTTATCTTTGATGATTGGATTCTAAAACAAACGCACGAAGGTATCCGCGACTTCTACTATCGCTTGCTGAATAACTGTGTAAATGATGTAGCTACTCCCGTAAAAAACACGCTCACTGCTCCACTTTCTATATATCCTAATCCTGCCAGCGACTTGCTGTACATTAAAATGCCGCCTATCAAAAATATAAACAGTGCTGTGGCTAATTTTTATTCGCTAAGCGGAGAGAACATTCTGTCTGTTTCCTTGCTGAACACAAATGCCATTAAAATTAAAGAAGTGCTTCCCAAGGGCATTTACTTGGTTCAGATTTTGGGCGATGACAATATGGCTTATATAGCTAGAGTAACGGTGCAATAAAGGATACTTTTGCAGACCAAGGTACTTCTATAAATCCTTGAAGCATTACTTTCTGCTGTATAATAAGCACAATACAAGAACTTCAAAATGCGAGTTTTTGTGTCAAAATGTGTCCATTTTATTACAAAAAACGGATGCGGTATTAAAGCTTTTTTCCTTGCATGATATCTTCTATTTCCTCCGCCTCTATGGGTATGTTCGCCATAAGGTCTATTGTGCCTGATGCTGTGATAAGCACATTGTTCTCTAGTCTAATCCCAAGTTTTTCCTCCGGAATATAGATGCCGGGTTCTATAGTAAATAGGTTGCCCACTTGCATAGGCTCATATCTTGCACCTACATCATGTACATCCAAGCCTAAGAAATGAGAAGTGCCGTGCATGAAATATTTTTTATACAAGGGGTATTTGGGCGACTGTTTAGCAACATCATCTTTGTCGAGTAGTCCCAATCCTATCAGTTCACTTTCCATGATTTTGCCCACTTCATTATTATATTCTGAAAGGACTACGCCCGGAGCAAGCATATCTTTTGCTGCCTTCATTACACGGAGAACGGCATTATATACTTTTTTTTGTCGCTCCGAAAATCTGCCGCTTACAGGGATAGTACGTGTAAGATCTGCGCAATAATGGGCATATTCTGCTCCAAAATCCATAAGCAACATATCCCCTTCGTTACAGGGTTGATTGTTGTCATTATAGTGTAGGATATTTGCATTAGCCCCAGAAGCAATTATAGGACTGTAGGCATGTCCCGTAGCTCGGTTTCTGATAAATTCACCAATAATTTCTGCCTCTACTTCATATTCCTTGACCCCTGGTTTCACAAACTTCAGCACCCTTATAAAAGCTTCTCTCGTGATGTCTATGGCTCTCTGTGTAAGCCTTATCTCTTCGGCTTGTTTTACCGCCCTAAGTTGTTGCATGAGTGGTGCCAGCCTTTTGAAGGTATGTGCAGGATAATGCGCCCTTAGGGTTTGGGCAAATCGCAGATCACTATACGGTACTGCCACCATTGCTCTATCATTCTCATTGGTATTGATATATACATTATCCGCATAAATCATCAATGAGGGTAATATGTCTTCAAAAGTATCTATCCAATAAACGTTTTCTATGCCAGAAATTGCTTTGGCATCCTCTACACTATGCTTGTGTCCTTCCCAGACTTGTATATGTTCATTGGTACGTCTGATAAACAGTGCTTCTCTATACATGGGATTGGGACTGTCGGGAAATAAAATAAATGTGGTTTTCTCCTGCCCTATACCTGTAAGATGAAACAAATCCGGCTGCTGATGAAAGCTGTAATTTTGGTCGCCACTACGTGGCATCTCATCACTAGATATAAGAATAGCCATGCTCTTCGGCAACATCAATTGCTGTAGGCGTTTTCTGTTTTCTATAAAAAGCTGGCTGTCAATATTTTCATACTTCATGGCATGAAGGTAGGAAATTTTACGTTGTTACCCTTTACTTTTTCATTGAATTGCTTACTATTTATCCTTTCGGATCAGATACTTGGGCTGTCTTTTTACTTAGTTTTTTATGCCTCAATACTTTGGCTTCTAAGTAAAAAATTATTTCTTCTGCGATATTTTTGCATTGGTCTCCTATTCTTTCAATTTTCCTAACCATGGATAGTGCTTGTAATCCTTGTTCTACATTTTCGGGATTATCGTGAATGTATTCTGCGATATCATTGCTAATGTTTTTATTAATATCATCTAATATAATATCTTTAATAAAGATGCTTCTAGCCAATATGGTATCTTCTTTTTCAAAGGAATCACAAACGGTTTTTAGCATTTCTAAAGCGGTATTAAACATCAAAGCAATCTGTGCTGTTTTCAATAATGCGTCATCAAAAGGTTTCTCTGATTTTACAAGAAATTTAGATAGCCCTTGGGCAATATCTCCCAAGCGCTCAAGGTTTGCATTTATCTTCAATAATGCCAATATAAATCGCAGGTCTATAGCTACGGGACTGAACAAGGCGATAATGTTTTCACAATCATAGTCTATTTTTAATTCTAGTGCATTTACTCTTTTTTCATGTGCTACTACTTCAGAAGCCAAGTCTTTATTATAAGTAAGCACCGCCTCTTGTGTCTTTTCCATTTGTGCTATCACTAGTTGCCACATATTTATGGCTTCTTGTTTTACATTTTCGAGTTCAATATTTATATGTGTCATTGTAAAAATTTTTATCCAAATCTCCCAGTAATATAGTTTTGGGTTAGGAGATTTTCTGGGTTAGTGAATAATTTTTTTGTTTCTTGGTATTCTATCAATTCCCCTAGGTAAAAAAAAGCTGTATTGTCGCTGACTCTTGCTGCTTGTTGCATATTATGTGTTACAATGATAATAGTAAATTTTTCTTTCAACTCATAAATCAAGTTTTCCACCTTGGAAGTGGAGATAGGATCTAGCGCTGATGCTGGTTCGTCCATGAGAATTATAGAAGGCTCTACTGCTAATGTTCTTGCTATACAGAGTCGCTGTTGTTGTCCTCCTGATAACGAAAGTGCAGATTTTTCAAGGTCGTCTTTTACTTCGTCCCACAATGCTGCTTGTAGTAATGATTTCTCTACTGTTTCATCTAAAATCTTTTTGTTATTTATCCCCTGAATTCTTAGTCCATAGATCACATTTTCATATATTGTTTTAGGGAAAGGATTGGGCTTTTGAAACACCATGCCTGCTTTTTTGCGCAAGCTTTCTATGTCAATATTTTTATCATAGATATTAATTCCTTCCACTTTTAAGTCTCCTGTCATGCGGAAGCTATCTATAAAGTCATTCATACGGTTTATTAACCTCAAAAATGTGGATTTACCACAACCTGAGGGCCCTATAAAAGCCGTAACAGTCTTAGGTTTTATTTGTAATGACACATATTTTATGACGTGATTATTGCCATAATATACATTTATCTTATCAGCATTTACAATTGTATTCATACTTACCATTTTACTTTTTTCTGCCATTTATTGCGCAAAACTATAGCGACACCATTCATTAAAAAGGTAATACATAGCAACACTATTATGCCCGCTGTGGCATTTTCTATAAAAGCTTTCTGTGGTCTTGATAACCAATTAAATATTTGAAGTGGTAGTACAGAGAAATCATCCATGGGGTGCATCGGCAATACATTGATATACATCAAGGCGCCGATTACGATGAGTGGTGCTGTCTCCCCAATAGCACGAGATAGTGCCAAAATAATTCCAGTAAATATTCCTCCTGCGGCGGCTGGTAATACTTGATACCATATCGTCTGCCATCGAGTAGCACCTAAAGCAAAGGATGCTTCGCGTATAGAGCCGGGTACAGCCTTAATGGCTTCGCGTGTTGCTACAATTATGATTGGCAAGATCAATAATGATAATGTAAGACTGCCCGCCAAAATACTTTTACCCAACCCTAATACACGAACAAATATTTCTAGTGCTAATAGACCATAAATGATTGAGGGTACACCTGCCAAATTGGTGATGTTTATTTCTATCCATGAGGCTATACGATTTTTATTACCATACTCTTCTAAATATATGGCGGAAGCTACACCTATGGGTATCGCGAGGAATGCTGTACACATCATTATCCATATTGAACCCACCAACCCTACAAGTATTCCTGCTTTTTCCGGCCTTCTCGAAGGGAGTGAAGTAAAAAAATCCCAACTCAATCTTGGTGCTCCTTCAATGATAATATTAATAATAAACAACAACAAAATAGCGAGGCATAGAACCATGCTTAGCAACCCAAAATATTTGAAAGTTGTGTCTATAAGTTTATGCCTGGTTTTATTACTCATATCTCTCTCTCAAATTATTTTTTATCCAAAAACTAATATTATTCAATAAAAAAGTCATTGCAAACAAGGCTATGCCTGCTGCAAAAATTGTCTGATATTCCATAGAACCATATGACACATCACCGAGGCTAACCTGTACAATATATGTTGTTATTGTTTCTATGGGGACGGTAGGATTAAGCGTGAGGCGTGGCTGCTGTCCTGCTGCTATTGCTACTATCATGGTCTCTCCTACCGCTCTGGATATAGCTAAAATAATGGATACTATTATACCCGATGAAGCTGCAGGCACTAGCACTCTAAAGGCAGTCTGATATCGTGTAGCACCCATGCCATAGCTGGCTTCTCGCAACGATTTGGGAACAGCACCTAAGGCATCTTCACTCAGAGAGGCTATCATGGGCAAAATCATTATTCCCATAACTATTCCCGGAGAAAGGGCATTAAATCCAGATAGAGAAGGATATATTTTTTGTAATAATGGTGTCACTACTACTAATGCAAAATATCCATATACAACGGTAGGAACAGCAGCTAGTAATTCCAAAATTGGCTTTACAATTTTGCGAACATGTGGTGCTGCATATTCATTAAGATAAATAGCTATAGTTAGCCCTAAAGGTAATGCGACAGTAATTGCGATAGTTGTAGTAAGAATTGTACCCGATAATAATGGTAAAATACCAAAATGTTTTTCAGCAAAAAGTGGTGTCCATTGATCATCGGTCAAAAAATCAAGGAGGCTTACCTTAGAAAAAAAACTTATAGACTCTGAGAGCAATACAAAAAGGATTCCTAATGTAGTAAGCACACTAATACTTGCTGACATCAAGAGGAGCCCTTCTATGCTTTTTTCTCTGCCTTTTATCATGAAAGAAGTCTTATTTCGCAGATTGCAAATAGTTATTCCAAGTTTCTTTTTCTTTGGCTAGCTCATCAGTAGAAAGTGGCACAAAGCCTACTTCTTCAGATAAAGTTATCATGTTGTCCAAATAAAAATTTACAAAGGACTGTACTTCGTTTCTTGTTGAAGCTTTACTATTTACATAGATATAAAGAGGGCGAGAAAGTGGCGAATAGGATTTGTTTTTTACCGTTTCTATACTTGGCAATATTGCGCCCATACCATTACTATCCTCTTCGTCATCCACCCCTACAAGGTTCAACTTGTCGCTGTTTTCTGCAAAGTAAGCAAGGCCAAAGAAACCTAAAGCATTCTTATCTGTACTTACTCCCTGAACTAATACATTATCATCCTCACTTGCTGTATAATCTCCTCTGCTGGAATGGCTTTTGCCCACAATTTCCTCTGTAAAGAAATCATAAGTACCGCTTTCTACGCCAGGGCCAAAAAGATGTATCTCCTCATTAGGCCATGATGGGCGTATTTGACTCCACTTTGTAATCTTTTCCTGGGCTTCTGGCGACCATAATTTTTTCAATTCAGAAACAGTGATGTCTTTACACCAAGTATTTTCTTTATTTACCACTACAACCAATCCATCATAAGCAATCTTTATTCCTATGTAGCTTATCGCATTAGACTTTGCTAGACTATCTTCCTCCGTTTTTATAGGTCGCGACGCGTCGTTGATGTCTATTTCTCCTCTCCCAAATTTTTTGAAGCCTCCTCCAGTTCCAGAAAGACCAACGGCCACTTTAATATTAGGATATTTCCCTTTGAATTCTTCGGCAACTGCTTCTGTAATAGGATATACTGTAGATGATCCGTCAATATTTATTGAACCTGACATCTTTTCGTTTTCATTGTCTGTTTTTTTGGACTTACAGGCGGACATACCTATAATCATAATCGTAATGAGTAAATTAATTTTTGTAAACTTCATATTTTATTTTTTAATAAATTTCTAATACAAAAGAATTAAAAATCTAAATACCTACAATTATGACAGTTTTATAAATAGATGTTTTTCAAGTGAATGTATTGTGTCTTTTGTGTTCCTCTGGTGAAGTTTATGTGTACAACTTCAAAAGAGAAACTCTAAAATTACCTGATTTGAAAGATTGACCGTATGTAAATTTTGGGAAAGTTTTATCCTATCTTTGCCGTATGAATTGGAAGGCGTTGTATATCAAAAACAGATTATTTATTGCATTAGGAATTATCGTCATTGGCATAATTATACATCTTACTGTTTTTAAAGGCTATCAATGGTCGTGGTTGTTCTATGTAAGTGGCGTTTTATTGCTACTTTGGGATATACTTATAGGGCCTATGCGCTATATACAGCAACTTGTAGAGAAAGGAGATATTGAGGGCGCTAGTGATATAGTAAGGAGTGTAAGATTTCCCAAATTACTAATCAAGCCAGTGCGTTCGGCATACTATATGTTGCAATCAAATCTGGCTATGGCTAGTCAAGACCTTAATACTGCAGAATCTAATATCAGAAAAAGCCTAGATACCAATTCTGATATGATGAAGGAATACAAGGGCGTATCGTATATGCAGTTGGGAGCCATAGCAATGAAAAAAGGGGACACCAAAGAAGCTTACAAACAACTGCAAGAAGCCGTTCGCCATGGACTTCCAGATAATGAAAACCGCGCAGCCGCATATTTGCAACTTGCTTCAATATGTATGCAACGTCGTGACTTTAAAGCGGCTAAAGGTTATTTCAAAAAAGCTAAAGAGCAGAAGGCTACCACTAAAGAAATAGTAGATAACATCAAAGAACTGGAGAAATACATCTCCCGTATTCCTGGATAATTTTCATTATTACCTATGAGCTTAGTAGAAGACTTCAATGCCTATCGCAGCAAAATGAATGACAAGATTTTTGAACAAAAAAATCTTACGCTGAATCGTTTCTTCAATCTGGATATGCATGCTTACGAATCTGGAGCACTAGATGCCTCTACAAAAGAATTGTTAGGACTGGTAGCGTCTATGGTATTGCGCTGCGATGACTGTATTAGATATCATCTAGGCAAATGTTATGAAGTAGGAATTACAACAGCTCAGATATTTGAAGTATTTGCCATCGCTAATCTCGTGGGTGGCAGTATATGTGTACCGCATACGCGCCGCGCCGTAGAATACTGGGAAGCACTGCAGTCCCAATAATATTTTTTATTTTTATTTCATGAAAAAAATACTTGGACTTCTCATTGCTAGTATCTTATTGTTTTCTTCCTGTATAAAAGATTCCTCTTTAGAAAGTATTCCCACTACCTTAAAAGACAAAGATATTACCTTCTTGCGTCTGGCTGCTGATGATTGGAAGAATTCTACGGATAATGTCGTTGCTGTCTCCCCAGAATTTCGCAATCATCTTCGTCTTCTCGCCAATGATATAGATGGATATTATGCCGGCACAGAAAATATGAATGACTATGAAAGTATTTATCAAAAAATTAGACAAAATATTTATGATAGATTGGTATTAGTTACAACATTGGCAAATGAAGAGTATAACAGCTCCAAAGGGTATGTGACCTTGTCACAAAATATGTTTGTACTTATGGGATATGATGCTCTTACCCGCAATGATCCTAAATTTATGTGGACGAAATTAGGTATTTATGCTGCCAATGAAGTGAGGTATGGCATCGTGCTTTCCTATATCATGCTTGGCTCACTACTAAAACACAACAAAGAAATCCTTCTTCCTTCGGGCGAAGACTTGCGTGACGTGTTGCAAGAAGTTCCTCAATTACTATTACAGGGACAGATGAATGTTTTTGCAGATATTGGTGCTCTGTCATTATTGAACAAGTATGGGGCTGAACATTTTATTACTGCTGTATGGCTTACTCAAGAAGCTCGTAATGGCTTCCTATTACAGAAAGACGCCGAAGACGCTCTTATTCGTGGTGACATACAAAACTATAGAAACATACAGACACAGGCAGCGGTATGGTTTGGTGCTCATGAACAACTCTTTATCTTACAACCGCTCTGGGATTTGCCCTTATTGCATATATTTTCTGACATGAACATATCTTTTATTGAAAATTCCGGTGGTTCTTTGGCTTTCTTTGGAGATATATTTATAGGAAAAAATAAACTGAAAGAATTCACACTGGGCTATAATATCAAATTTCCTAGACAATATAATAATCTTACTATAGGTTCCAATCGGGTAGAGATTGCCAGAAATGGCTTTGAGACATTAAATAACCTTAGAAAAACGCCGGTCATGTCATCATGGATAGAAAAATCTCAAAAAGAAATAGGCTATGGCTATGGAATCTATAATGTCCCAGCAGGTATGCATTTGCCATAAATATAAATTATGTATCTTGCAGCATGAGCCATAAGCGTGAGGTGGAAGTCTGTATTATCTCTGATATACATTTGGGCACTTATGGTTGTAGAGCCAAAGAGCTCAACAGATACTTGCGAAGCATACGACCCAAGCAACTCATCATCAATGGAGACTGGTTCGATATATGGAATTTTTCCGCCAATCATTGGCCACATGAACACACCGAAAATTTATTCATAGTTCTGGACTTTGTACGTTCCGGAATACCTGTATATTATATCACCGGCAATCACGATGATGCGGTGCGACGCTTCAGTAATTTTTCCTTGGATGGATTACATATTCTTGACGAAATGGTAGAAGAAATTGACGGTAAAAAACATTGGATATTTCATGGTGATATATTTGACCTTTCCGTAGGAGGAAAGGCCAAATGGCTCGCCAAGCTTGGTGGCAGAAGCTACGACTATCTCATCCGGCTCAATAGGCTTATCAATTATCTACGAAAACAGTTGGACAAAGAGCCTATCATGCTCAGCAAGCAGATAAAAGATAGCGTAAAACGTGTAGTAAAGAAGTCCGTGTCAGATTTTGAAGAAATTGCTATAGACCACGCCATAGATCATGGCTATGACTACGTCATCTGTGGACATATACATAAACCTCAAATTCGTGAAGTAGTCACAGAAAAAGGGAAGACCATATACCTCAATTCCGGCGACTGGATGGAAAACTGTACTGCCTTGGAATACAATAATGGCTCCTGGAATTTATTCTATTATTACAATGAACTGCAATTCAAAGGCGTAAAGACGGGTAATTAGTTTCTATTTTATGATAAAAAAAATATCTGCCGATTGCATATACACCCACTGCGGAGAACCTTTAGAAAATGCCGTACTTGTTTTGGATGGTGATAAAATTATAGATATAAGCACTTCCGAAGCGCATGATGCCGGTGATGTACAATTCTATAGAGGCATCCTAACACCGGGTTTTGTCAATACACATTGCCACTTGGAATTATCACACATGCTAGGAAGGATTCCAACAGGGACGGGACTTTTAGATTTTATAGATTTCGTCGTCAAACACAGGGGCATCACTCAAGAAGATATAGATGCCGCTATAGTGACAGCGGAACACCAGATGATAGACAACGGCATCGTCGCAGTAGGAGATATTTCTAATACTACAGATTCCTTCTTCCAGAAGAAGAAAAATAATCTTTATTACTACACGTTTGTAGAAAATTTTGATTTATTAGGCAATCTAGATACAGACTCAGAATATAAAAAGTATCTGTCTGTCTATAATGCACTGGAAGAAGACCAAAAAAATCAAAAAAGTTTTTCGCCACATGCTCCTTATTCTATGAGTGGAAAACTCTGGAAATATATAAATAATACGAATAAAAATTCCAAAACACTATCCATACACAACCAAGAAACCTTGGGCGAAAATGAGCTGTTTCTTTCTGGCACAGGATCTTTCGTAGATTTTTATAATCGCCTAGGAATGTCTTTACAGCAATTTTTTCCTATCGGTAAAACCTCTATACATGCCACTTTGGCAAATCTTCAACCCGGACATCGTGTGCTGATGGTACATAACACTTTTACAGACAAAAGCGATATCATGGCTTGCCAATCGTATTCGGGAGAAATATTTTGGGCTACATGTCCCAATGCCAATTTGTATATAGAAAATCGCCTACCTGATTATAGAAATTTCCTGGCAACTGATGCCTGTGTAACCATTGGCACAGATAGTCTTACTTCTAACTGGCAACTTTCGGTTCTCGATGAACTGAAAACGATAAAAAAATACCAAAGCTATATTCCTACTACTACGCTCTTGCAATGGGCTACAATAAATGGTGCAAAGGCACTGGGGCTGTCCTCTGTATTGGGTACCTTGGAGATAGGGAAAGCTCCGGGAATTTTATTATTAGAAAACATTACTCCTGAAGGAGAAATTTGCGAAAAAACAACCGTAAAAGTATTAGCGAAAGCATTATAAAATCATACAGATATGAAAATCATTTATCATAATCCTAGGTGTGGCAAAAGTCGTAAAGCACTACAAAGGCTGGAAGAAAAATATACAGAGGTTTCTGTGATAGAGTACCTCAAAAATCCACTTACATACGAAGAGATAAATACCTTAGCGACATTACTACATTTATCTCCCTACCAGATGATACGAACAGGAGAAGAAATTTTTAAGACCCACTTTGCTGACAAAGACATCAAAAGTACAGACTGGGTACGAGCCCTAGTAGATTATCCTATATTATTGCAAAGACCTATAGTCGTAGATGGCTCAAAAGCTATGATTGTACGTGATGATGATACCTTGGCAGCACTATAGAAAGCACCTCCCTTCTCCTCGGTAGGTCTGCCATATATCTACGATTTTGCCTTTAGATATTACTGTGATTGTATTGAACCGCTCGCATAGCTCGCCAGCCTTGGCATGGCGGAAAAATACCGGTGACCCTATAGACAATTTTTCTGTTCCGTTATATTCGAAGGGTGTCTGCACCTCTCCCGTACCTTCATTAGTTGTCAATTTTATGCCTTTAGGTAGATATGGTAGCGGTTGTTTTTCTATGCCTATACTTCCTGAGGCTATGTAGCCTCCCCCCATTGCTGTAAACATTTTTTCTTTGGGGCTTCTTACTATGCGTAAAGCATAAGCCAGCGCAGCGCCATGTCGGAATCCGCTATAGCTATCAAACAATGTGGGGCTATAAAAACCAGAGCCTACGGTAACTTCCGTCACCCAGGCTTCTTTATGGGTACTTTCGATACTTCCCGTGCCTCCGCCATTAACAAGCTCGGGCGTGAGCCCGATTTTTTTTAGAAATTCTACGCAAGCCTTCCGTCTTGCTGCCAACTGTGTGATAGAAGAATTTTTCAGTCCTTTGATAACCGTATTCATCAGAGCTTTGCCTTCTACAGCGTCGCCGAGTCCAGCAATTTGGGCTTCATAGCCCATCAACCCCACTATTTTTATTTGTGGGAATTCTTTGTGTCTTTCTACCAACTTTTTAAATTGTTGTACATTGGTAATAGGAGAGCGATACACACCAAAATGTAGTCCAGGCAAATCCATTGACATATCTACGTCTATACATACAGGCTGCACAACGCCCACATTTTTAGCTATGATATTAATGCGTTCTAGCTGCACGACATCATCTATCATAAGTACAACTTTTTTTCCCGACTGGGTATGCTTACAAATTTTTTCTATATCGTTGCTTTCCATACAGGGATAGCCCATAAGTATATCATCGAAGCCCTGATGTAGAAGCCAGTCCGCTTCTTCAGCTGTATAAGTCATTAACCCTTGATAGGCAGGGTGTTTCAGGATATGTTGTAATACCTGTGTACTACGTACAGACTTGGTAGCTACACGTATCGGTAAACCGGCTGCGCGGCTCGCAATATCTACTATGTTTTTGTCCAAAATGTCCAAATCCAAAAATGCCACTGGTAGATGCTGGTCTTTCAGAATGTCGGCATAGTATTCGTAAGTCATGATAGCTATATTATCCCAATAATCCGGCATTTCTACTGATGTCCAACATACGATCTATAGGTATCCTAGCCTTCTGACGTAGCTTTTCATCCATAAGTAGTTCCGGTTGTTCGTATTGCATGCAGAGATATATTTTTTCTAAAGTATTTAATTTCATGTATGGACAATCGTTGCAAGCACAATTATTATTAGGCGGTGCTGGGATAAATGTCTTGTGAGGACTATTCTGATGCATCTTATGCAGAATTCCTGTTTCTGTAGCTACAATAAATTTTTGTGCCTGAGACTGTATCGTAAATTTCAACAAGTTGGTTGTAGAACCTATATAATCCGAAATTTCTAATAGAGGCGCTTCACACTCTGGATGTGAAATGAGCAGCGCATCGGGATTTTCGTCTTTTAGTCGCAGAATTTTTTCTATAGAAAAAATTTCATGTACCATGCATGCACCATCCCAGAGTATCATATCTCTTTGGAGTTTTTTGGAAAGATACGCACCTAAGTTTTTGTCTGGGGCAAATATTATGCCTTGCTCTCTTGGAATTGCATTTACTACGGCTTCGGCATTACTGGAAGTAACGATATAATCGCTTAGTGCTTTAATTTCTGCTGTACAGTTGATATAAGACACTACTACATGATTGGGGTGTAATGCTTTGAAGGCAGAGAATTCTTGTGGTGGACAACTCTCTGCCAAGGAGCATCCTGCCTTTAGGTCTGGCAATACCACTTTTTTTGTGGGGTTCAAAATTTTTGCGGTTTCCGCCATAAAATGTACTCCGGCAAACACTATCATATCGGCAGTAGTATCTTGTGCTTTTTGTGCTAAGCCTAGGCTATCACCTATATAATCTGCAATATCCTGAATATCTGCATCCTGATAGTAGTGAGCTAATAGTATTGCATTTTTTTCTTTTTTTAATCTTTCTATCGCTGCAAATAAATCTATAGTAGGATCTATAGCTATATCCAAATATCCTTTCTCTAATTTTTTATTTTCCATTATTATAAATAAATGTATTTACGACACTAATAGTTCACAAATGTAAACTAT
The DNA here is from genome assembly GCA_044227665.1 of Chitinophagales bacterium. GTDB lineage: Bacteria > Bacteroidota > Bacteroidia > Chitinophagales > JADIYW01 > JBGAWK01. The sequence goes on along the minus strand of JBGAWK010000001.1, from coordinate 75,911 downwards.
TTCATATTCTTTTTACTATTCACAATAGGCTATGCTATGACTGCTCCGCCCCTTTTTAATCATAATAATAATCATAAAAAAGTGTTTTGTCCACATATTGATTTTATATTTTAATCTATCTATATAATAATAAATTATTTTAAAAAATATTATCATCTATATATTAGCTGTGTGTATTTGTATAAAAAAAATTTCTAATACATTTGAATAATTCATTATCCCTATTTTTTATTTTTCTTCCACATATTATATGGATTGTAACGTGTTCAGAGATATGATTTTAGAACAGTAATACACAAATGCACAAAGTATAAAGTTTTACTTTACACAGCATAATTAGTGGGCATGTTAGATGTTTATTTTAATGTTTTTGGCGTATAGATTTTTTGTAGAAGTTGTAGTTTTTATACATTTGAATGAAGGCTGGTAAGGATGTATGAGTATAAGTAGGCACATACGAACGTTTCATGTCACTGTTCCACTATTTTTTGAAGCTTTTGCTGTGGAAAATGATTCATTGATTATCAATGCAATAGTATAAGTTATTATTTTGGCTGTTGAAAATCCAAATCAGCTATATAATTGTTGTATAAGTATATAATCTTTTACTTCTTTTGTTACAAAATAATCTATAGGTTTTTGTTGTTGTATTCTGTTTCTAATTTCTGTAGAAGATATATCCAACATCGGCATTTCTAAATATGTTATATTTTCTGGTACTTTTATTTGCGATTTACCATTTCTGTTGTAGATATAAATCTTATAGTTTTTCAGGATGCTATCAATATTTTTCCATTCATATAGTCTTTCCAGATTGTCTTCACCTAATACTAATGAAAAAGTATAGTAGGGATAGGTAAGTTTCAGTTCGTTTAAAGTATTTATTGTGTAAGAAGGTTGTGGCAACTGAAATTCTATATCGCAGCTTTTTATAGGATAGGGTAAAGGTTGTAGGGCTAGGTTTACCATTGTCAGGCGATGGTTCTCTTCTGCCAGCAATTTTTTGTCTTTATGAGGATTGGCAGGTGATATTACGAGCCATATCTCGTCGAATATTTTTGATTCATAGCATCTTACTGCTATCTGTAGATGACCTAGATGAATGGGATTGTAGGATCCCATCATTAGGGCTATATGCTTTTTTTGATTCATATACTTTTATATACTTCTAAGGTTTTGGTAGCGGTGTAGGTATAATCGAATTTTTGAACAAAATTAAATGCATTATCTATGATTTGATTTCGTAATGCTTCATCTTCCAATAGTGTTTGTATATTTTGTGATAGTTTTTGAGCATTACCTATGCTAGCTGTTAGTGCTGTAGTATTGGGTATCAGTATTTCTGCAGCACCACCAGCTAGAGTTCCTACAATAGGAATCTTACTTGCCATAGTATCTAATAATGTGGTACTCAATCCTTCCATTTTACTTGTAAATAGAAATATGTCTAATCCTTTGATAAATTGTATTATATCTTCACGATGTCCTGCAAATATGATATTTCGTATGCCTAAATTACTAACGCTAGTTTTAAGTTGCTGTTCTTGTTCTCCTTTTCCAAATATGATAAACTGTATATTTTCATTTTTCAACTTTTGAGCTGTAGTAATGAAAGTGTTTATATCCTTATGAGGTACTAAAGCTGCAGCTGTACCTACAATTTTTTTTACATTTGGAATATTAAATTCAGCATGAAGATTTTTAGATTCTTTATGTATAATTTTTTGAATGTCTATACCTGAATATATGGTAATGAGTTTGCTTTTGTCATATATTTTAGGCGCAATGATATTTTGTATTGCCTCGGAAACACAAATAATTTTTTTTATACTCGGATGATTGTACTTCCATAGCGAAAAATATCCTTTACCTATATTGAAATCTACTCTTCGCGATACGACAGCCGGAATTTTAAGACCATAAATATAGGCATTGAGGTATAGGTTTATAGCGTGTGAGTCGTGGGTATGTATTATATCTATATTTTTTTCTTTGGCATACTTATATAGATAGTAGGCTGCCTTTGGCAGTATTGCGCCACCCATAGTAATGGTATAATAGGAAATATTTTTTCTTTGGCAATAGTGTGCTAGAGGGCTGTCTGTGGGACAAACTATATAGGGATTACAATGCGGCAGTAAACCTGTATATAGATTTACTATCTGTCTTTCTGCACCTCGCCATATTTTAGCTGTGCTAAGATGTAATATATTTAGTTTTGTTGCCATGAAACAAGGTGCTGTACATTATCGCAAATAATATGCAGTCTGTAGTCTGTAAAAGTATAGCATCAAAAATAAATACGGTAGAATAAAAGATGCTTATGATGAAATATAAGTTTTTGTTTTCAGATATTTTGTATCCATATATTAAAAAACATAGCACGAAAAGTAAGCCTACAATTCCTGTGCTCCCTATAATATGTAGCCATTGAGAGTGATTATTTACAGGGAGATTGAAATTATTATTGGATTGATATACATCTTGGTATTTGTTACTATAGTCGCCAATTCCTGTACCTATGAGCCAATTATTTTTTATGAGAGTAAAAGAATTTTGCCATGATACTAATCGCCTTATGGAAGAATAGTTTTCAATACCTCCAAGTTTATGCTCTTTGAATACCATGTTGTATTCATATTGGGCTTGTAGTATTCTCTTTTGAACAAAAGAAATCTGATAGGTTACGGACAAAGTAGATATTAAAATAATGATGTACAGTATTTTGTATTTCCAAGTAGATGGATATGTTGCTATCGCATATAATGCTACCATTACTAGAGCTATCCAAGTACCTCTGCTACCTGAAAGTATAATAGTGATAGCAAGGATAATGCTGAATAGGAGCAGTTTCTTTTTCTTATACTTTAAGTAATAATATATATTCAATATACAGGCTATGCCTACTATATTTCCCCATTGAATTCTTTCAATAAATGGACTATATATGCCGAATAGTTTTTTGTCATAAGGAATATAAGGATTAAGGAGATGCGGAAATCTGTGGCTATATAATTCAAGATTTTTATCAGGTATGATGTTGCAAAGAAAAATTAGTATAGTAGCTACAAATAAGGTATAGCTAAATAGTGTGGTAAGCCTTATGATCTTTTCTTCTGACTGTTCTACAAAAAATAGAGGTATAAGCAGTAGTAAAAATTTATTTTTCATGAAATTAATACCTTCTTCCCAATTTTCACTCCATACTATACTTATGAGATATATTAAGGCTATGGCAGCACTAAAATTGAGATATTTTATAGGTAATAGACACTTTTTATAATTATATACATATATATTCAATATGGTAATGAGTATAGTTATGTAGGCAAACGTATTACTGAGACCTTTACTAAATGGTAAGAATAGGAATAGTAAACATAGACTTATGTATTGTGCTTTTTGGATATATATTAATTTTTTTGTTAGGCGTAATATAAATATATTTCTAAATATTTGGAACTTATCCACATTTTTTTCAGTTTTGTAGGATAGAAAAGATAGTACGACATAATTCAGATTCTGCTGAGGTTCTTTTTGAAGAGGAATTGTTGCCAAATGCTAAAGCATTATATAATTTTGCTTATCATCTTACGGGTAATGATGCCGATGCTGAAGACCTTGTACAGGATACTTTCATGAAGGCCTACAGATTTATTACCAACTATCAAGTGGGTACAAATCCTAAAGCATGGCTTTTCAAGATAATGAAGAATTCATTCTTCAATGATTATAGAAAGAAAAGTAAAACACCCGTAACCGTAGATTTTGAAGATATCGTCGAACATCACAATACAAATGAAGAAAGCGAAATATCTACTTATGATTTTCACGAAGATTTGGTAAATAAGATGATGGGTGATGAAGTTACCAAAGCCCTGAATAGCTTATCCGTAGATTATAAAACGGTAATTATACTTTGTGACTTAGAAGATTTTTCGTACGAAGAAATAGCAAAAATTATGGATGTACCCATAGGCACTATACGATCTAGGTTGCACAGAGCAAGAAACCAGCTCAAAGCATCTTTGGCGAAGTATGCCCAGTCTATGGGTTTTAAAAATGAATGATTATGGCAAATAGAGGTTCATCACATATATGCTCTGAAACCCAAGCAAAAATCCAATTGCTATTGGATGGTGAATTAGATCGCCATACTGCTGCTACAGTACAGCAAGCAGTAGAATCTTGCCCTATATGTATTCAAAAATTTAATCAGCTGAAGTCCTTAAAGAAGGCAGTAAGTACTACCGTATCCTATAGAAATACCCCTGATGACTTGCAAGCCAAAATCATGAGTAAAATAAAAGAGATTAATTCGGGAAGACGCTAATTCCTCAATTTTCTATTTGCTCTATATAAAAGTTATTGTACCCTTCACTACTATGTAATGTAAGTATCTGGGATTGTATCATCTCCAATAATGCCAAAAGTACCACTACAGCATGTAGCCTGTCTTCACATATTTCAAATAATACCTTACACTTGCTTCTTTTATGCTTAGAAAAATGTAGAGATAGTTGCTTTTTACAATCTTCTATAGAATATTTCAAAGCCACTACTTTGTGTTCTACTTTCGTACTAACGTACTTATACCTGTCCATGACTTTATAAAACACATTCATCAATTTGTATAGAGATATGGTTTCCAAATCCCCTTCTATAAGTATATTTTGTAGTACATTTTGTTGTTCAGACCGTACTGTTCCACGTGAAAATCTTTCAATACGCTCTCCTTCTAGATAGCGCATCTCCTCTACAACAGCCTTAAATCTTCGATATTCCAATAATTGCTGTACCAGCTCCTGTCTAGGGTCTATTTCATTTCCTTGATCATCAATTTCTTTGCGCGGCAGTAACATCTTAGCTTTTATTCGCATCAAGGTAGCAGCTACTACGATGAATTCTCCAGCTACGTCAATGTTTTTGGATTCAAGGGTTCTAATGTATTGTAAAAAGTCGTGCGTAATTTTGTATATCGGAATATCATAGATATTTATCTCATCTCTTTCTATAAAAAAAAGCAGTAAGTCAAATGGCCCCTCGAACTGCGGTAAAATTATCTGATACGACACGTTATGCTTTTTGGTAAATTTACCGAGGATATCATTTTGAGGTGGCTATTTTTATCTACATTCCTAACATTACCAACAGACACCGCTATGTGTGTGCAATACTTTCAGATTATATAGGTTTGCCCTTTATCTGTACTTCGCAGCACACAGCAAATTGTATAGAATACAGCGACAAGGCTGATAGCACTTCTTTTACTATATACGATTATGGCCTCTTAAATGATGATGACATAAAACCCTATAATATAGATGATGTGGCGATATGGGAGGATACGTATATACCCTTCTTGGCACCGCCTGGCTTCCGACTTCCTTTCGACATATTCTCTGCCCTGTTTTATTATCTTACCCACTACGATGCCTACTTCGCTTATGAGGCAGATATTCATGGGCGCATTCGCAAGGAAGACACCATAGCCTTTAAGCATAATAATTTTAAGAAGCCCGTAGTAGAATACTGGATAAAGAAATTCGTTGCCATACTCAATGATTATTTTCATCTGAATATTATTTTACCTCACAAGTATGAAGTTAATCTTACTATGGATGTAGATCATTATAGCCTGATACAACAAAGAGGGTTTTTGGGAAATATCAAAGGAAAGATATACTCCCGAGACTATCCTATTAGACTTTTAAAAAAACAGGGATGGATAGAAGACAACGACCCCTTCTCAATTTTTAAATATTTAGGTAAAAATCATCCTTCTATACAGTACTTTTTATTATTGCAATCAGGGACGCACAATAGTATAAATAATATTGACAGCAAGTACATACAGCATAAATTTTCATCTTCTGGTATTGACAATGAAAAAATAGGCATTCATTATAGCTATCAAAGTTCTTTTTCCAATTCCTTTGCTACAGAAAACGCAATATTTTATCATAGTTTTTCAGTGTATCCTAAAAAATCCAGAGCTCATTTTTTGCGATATTTTATGCCGCAGTATTTTCAAAACATACTACAGATAGGCATAGAAGAAGATTATTCCTTGGGCTATTATGATACAATAGGCTTTATTACAGGAATGTCCCGCCCATATATTTGGTACGATATTACACAGGAGCAGATTACCACCCTAAAAGTTTATCCTTTTGCCATGATGGATGCTACTTATTTGTATTACAAAAACTGTGTTAAAAAGGAAATTATTGCGGAAATTATAGAGCTAAAAAAGAATATAAAAGAAGTAGAGGGTCTTTTTACTGTCCTACTACATAACGATATATTATCTCAGGCGATGGAAGGGGAATTATTTGGAGAAGTTATATTTTTTTATATTTTTTCCGAATAATATGCTAATTAAAAAAAAATCCATACTTTAGTCTGTTAATATTTTCATGAAGAAGTATATATTTTTATTTAGTTTATTGATTGTGAGTGAATTAAGCGCTCAGGACTACAAATTTTCCCAGTTTTATAATTCGCCTTTAAACTTAAACCCGGCATTGACAGGTAAGATTAATAGCCTGTATCGTGTTATGGCAAATTATAGGATGCAATATACACCAGTACTAACGCCCTCGCCGTATATGACCATGAGTGCCTCAGCAGATGCAGGGCTGTTGAGAGATGTCCTTAATGATGACATCTTGGGTGTAGGTATAAACTTTGTTACAGATAACCAAGCCTCTGGATTATTAAAATCAAACTATATGTATGTCTCTGCAGCATATCATAAAGGATTGGGTTATGACAAAAACCATTATTTGAGTGCCGGTTTCCAATTTGGGTTTATGCAAAGAAAATTGGATGCCAACAATTTGGTATTCAACTCACAATACAAGCCCTTAGTAGGCTTTGATAAATCTATAAACAGTGGAGAGTCTTTGGAAAGGGCTAACTATATCCGCCCTAATTTGAATATAGGTTTATTTTGGTCTTCTTCGTTTACAGATGAGCTTAGCGTATATGCTGGAGGGTCTTTGAATAATATTCTAAAGCCTAATGACAATTTTTTGTCTTCTGACGCAGAGAGAGAGAGACGCATAAATGCTCATGGAGGATTGACCTATGCCATAGGCAAGAAATTTATTATAAATCCCAATGCGATATTTCAAACCCAGGCAAAAGCCATGGATTTTATAGGCGGAACAAACTTTTATGTAAACTTGTCCGGAAAGCGTAAACCCTTTGAAACCAATATGTTCATAGGTGCTTGGTATGATATGAACAAGGCTTTTATTGTCTCTGGAGGTATGCAGCATAAAGGATTCCAGTTTGGAGTGAGTTATGATGCCACTATGGGGGGGATTAACCAGGCGGTAAATAGCTTTGGGGCATTGGAGCTGTCCCTTATGTATGTATCACCACCAATAGAAAAAGACAAACGATATCCTTTGATGTCCTGTCCCAAGTTTTAGTTTCACGTGAAACCACATATTTCGGGCTGCCCATCGGGCAGCCCTTTTAGTTTCACGTGAAACTAAGGTAAAATAAAATAAAATGGAAAATAAATATGATGTAATAGTAGTAGGTGCTGGACATGCAGGCTGTGAGGCAGCAGTGGCCGCTGCCAAGATGGGGTCAAAGGTATTGCTCGTGACTATGAATATGCAGGTTATAGGTCAAATGTCATGTAACCCAGCTATGGGCGGTGTAGCTAAGGGGCAGATAGTTCGTGAAATAGATGCAATGGGCGGCTACTCTGGCATAGTAACCGACAAGAGTATGATACAGTTTAGAATGCTCAACACATCGAAAGGTCCTGCAATGTGGAGTCCTCGCGCCCAAAATGATAGAATGCAGTTTGCTGCTACTTGGAGACAGATGCTGGAAGAAACACCAAATATTGACTTTTGGCAAGAAATGGTGCAATCCCTTATCGTAGAAAATAATGTATGTAAAGGCGTAGTAACAAGCATGGGTATCCACTTTCATGCGAAAGCCGTAGTACTTACAAATGGCACATTTCTAAATGGAATTATACATATTGGAGAAAAACAATTTGGTGGTGGCAGGGCTGGAGAGAGTGCTGCAAAAGGTCTTACGGAACAGCTTGTAGGCCTAGGACTATATAGTGGTAGAATGAAAACGGGAACGCCACCCCGTATAGATGGTCGCAGTATTGATTACAAAGCCATGGAAGTACAGCATGGCGACGAGGATGTGGTGGGCTTCTCCTACCTAGATACTCCTAAGAATATAGAGCAATTACCCTGTTATATTACTTATACAAATAATGAAGTACATGAGCTGTTAAAGACAGGCTTTGATAAATCTCCTATGTTTCAAGGACGTATCAAGGGCTTAGGACCAAGATATTGTCCTTCCATTGAAGATAAAATCAATAGATTTTCTGATAAAGATAGACACCAACTATTTGTAGAGCCAGAAGGTCGCAATACGGTAGAAGTTTATTTAAATGGATTTTCTACATCTCTGCCCCAGGAGGTACAACAAAAAGCACTATCAAAAATACCTGGGTTTGAAAAGGCCAAGATGTTCAGACCGGGTTATGCTATAGAGTACGACTTCTTCCCTCCTACTCAGTTATTGCCGTCCTTGGAGACTAAAATTATTAAAAATCTATTTTTTGCGGGACAGATTAATGGTACTACTGGATATGAAGAAGCCGCATGTCAAGGCATGATGGCTGGAATTAATGCTTGCTTAGCTGTAAGAGATGAAGAACCTCTAATACTGTCACGCTCACAAGCCTATATAGGGGTATTAATTGATGATCTAATCAATAAAGGTACAGATGAGCCCTACCGCATGTTTACATCGAGGGCGGAATTTAGAATATTATTGCGCCAAGATAATGCTGATATCCGTCTTACTGAACTGTCATATAAATTGGGCTTTGCTGAAGAAATACGTTATACAAGATTGCAAAAGAAAATGGATAATGTCAATATGCTAACTGACTTTATTTCTAAATTTTCTATTGCTCCTCTGGATATTAACCCTTTCCTAGAATCTAAGAGCTCTAGCACCATAGATCAGAAAATGAAATTAGATAAAATCTTATCACGTCCCCATGTTACACTAGTAGAATTATTACAAATTATTCCCGACCTGAATAATAATTTTCCTAGCATTAGTAGAGAAGAAATAGAACAAGCAGAGATTCTTATTAAGTATAAAGGATATATTGACAGGGAATATGATCATGCCAATAAATTACAAAAACTTGATGTGATGAAGATTCCTAAGAATTTCGACTACAAAGGGATAAGCTCGTTGTCTTTAGAATCTAGAGAAAAACTAAGCAAAATACGTCCCGAAAATTTAGGACAAGCGAGTAGAATTTCTGGAGTCTCGCCTTCAGATATTTCTGTATTAATGATATATATTAGTAAGAATTGAAGGATAATCAATTATATATCAATGCTTTATATACTAATCTCTAAAATACCATAACTAAATGAAGGAATGGCTATTCCTGTGGAACTGATAAAAGTTTTAGTACTTAAGTTCATGATATCGTTATTAGTTCCTTTTTTACTCATAGCTTGGTTATTACTGCTTCCCAAAGACCAAAGCTGACTCCCTTGTATATACTCATAACTAATTGATTTTGAATTAATTCCACGAATGTTCAAATTGCTATTGCTCCCAGTTTTATTTATGCAATAGACATACATTTTTTTCTTATCAGCACTTATAAAAGATCTAATTAGTACATCTTTTTCTGTACCACCGTTGCTTAATGTAAGGGATTGCTTGCATTTTCTAGCGCTATTGGAAAAGATGTTTCTAAAGAAATAAAAGGTATAATAAGAAGCGGTAGTGCTAATAGATTTATCTCCATTTAGTGTAACTTTCTGATTCTCTTTATAAAATATCATGGGAAAAGTAATTCCATCGCCTGCTAGTGCATGAAAAGAGGCCATGCTGATAGGATTATTATTAGCGGCATTTACATCTATAATATTTAGCAGATAATCTGCATTATGAGCTCCTTGCAAAAATGTGTTTGACATATAGGGTTCTGTATTGATCGTATTCCATTCGGTAATCCACTGTTTTTTATTAGGAAAAAATTGCTTGTAATAGTCATATACAAATTGGCGTACATTGTTATATGTAATTGAAGTTACGGTCATACCACACTGATTAAATATTAAATCCATATCAGGCGTCTCCTGTTGATTACAAGCCTTACATTGTGTATATTCATGGATAATATAGGCATCATAAAAATCCTGTTTTCCTATCAATTTGTTCCACGCAAGAAATTTTTCTTTATTGGCACTTCCACCAATAGGACAGGCAACTACGCCGAGAGGAATAGTCTTATCATAAGCTTTTATTACGGGAACAAATTCCTTACATTTTGCCAAATATGTCTCGCCATCAGGAATTTTACCTTCATATACTTTGAAATATAGTTCGTTGCCCAATTCTATACCAACTATTTCTATGCCGTTAGCCCTGAATTGCTTCGCCATTGCTACTATTTCATCCGGACTAGATGTGTACATATTAGCAACTAACAGAACTTTAGCATTATTTTCTTTTACTAGGGGTATAAATCTGTCTATCATATTATTAGACATATTTTGACGTGATTTTTGATTCAGCTGATAAATTGGAACCGTTTGCACTTCATTCTCTTTCATGCCATATCCAGCACCGTCCACATGGTAGAAATTAGCAACGGTGCCACCAGGAAACCTGAATATATTTGGCTTTAGGTCTTTTATTAATTTTCTTACCTCTGCCATTTCGTCCATAGTATTGCCAAACATAAACCCTAGACTGAAATTAAATAATTGAGGATCAACATAGTAGGTGCTATCCGTGTTTATTTTTAAATCTGCGGTAATACTACCACCTGTGTGTAGTCGCGCATTTTTTGGGGTAACAATTTCTGCGGCACTCCCCTCTCCCGAAGGTTTGTTTTTTGAAGAAGGGGTTTTAAATATGGGCGGCTTAGGCAATACATATCCCAAAATAGCACCGATAAGTGTGAAGATAAATATGCTAAGAAACAGTTTTTTGTGAATCATATTTTTGTCTTTTTAATTGATAATCAATTATTTTGTCTTCTCTCCAAAATATATCTATTAATACAAAAATATTCAATATCGAGAAGGGTATATATACAAAGCCTCCTGTAAAGAGTGAATTGATAATCTGCATAATAATACTAAGTATAGCAGCATTATAAATGAGATTATTTTTAAAATGTTTAATTTTTATAAAAGCCATCAAAGGGTATATCATAAATAGATAATTTAAAACCGTGCCGATTATGCCAAATATCAATAAAATACCGACAATTCCCGTATCCGTGGGGTTTACATAGCCTACTCTATACAACCTTTCTTCTAGTGGCATAAAGCCTATGCCGGTAAACCATGCCATAGGATGTTTGTCCAAAAAATTGAATACAGCAGCAAACTGCAAAAATCGGGAATCTGCAGAGCCTTCACCTGTTTCAGTTCCAGTGAGCATCTCGAAGAATATCTTAAACATCCCGAATACGGTATCTAATAAATCGGGTTTTACATACCAAATGATACCTATGGTTGCCACGCCTGCCAAGATTATCTGAAATCCGCGACGTAAAGAAGTCTGCCAAGGCGTAAAGATGAACATAAAAGCAAATTGTGCTCCTAAAGTCTGTATCGCCAATATACGCCCTTTATCAAAAAATATGATATACGCCATCAAGGCAGCCCATAAAGCTAAAGCCCAAAACTTCTTGCGAAAGACAAAGACTAAGAAATAAAAATTGGCACCATATTGTATAAATCCCGGAGGGAAATTAAATACATAGCCGCCCTTAGAGGGATTGTAACCTACCAATTCAGAGTCTCGGTATAAAGCGGGATTAATGGTAAACATCAAGTAGAGATATAATACAAGATTTACCCAGCATACAATTAAATATCCATAATTATAATGCTTTGGAGAGATAATTCTAGCACGAAATAAATAGTAAAAAAAGAAAATATTGAAAGTATAGAAATAGTTTTTTCCTGCATACAATATAGCCTTTATTATCTTGGTATCAAATATTACTACCTGTGACATAGCGGAGTATAGGGTCAGGGAGCAATACAGGATGGAGATGATATCTATAGCCTTGAACCTCTTTTTGAATAAAAAAACATCTGGAAGGTAAAAAAAACAAAATACTAAGGAGATAGAAGCAGAGGCTGCCATGAAAAGTCCATATATAGAAGCTAAAGGTGTCAAACTTAGGGCCCCATTGCCCAAAAACAAAAAGTAAAACGCCATAAATATTGTCTTGGACAAATCTATAAAGGAGCTTTTCGGGAGCAACATTCTCTGTTGTAATGCTATGGACTGGGCTTGCAAAGGCTATTTAGGATTATTTGTCGTCAAAAATACCAAAAAGTATGGTTTACATATAATAATCAATACGATAAGTATGCAGTTTAACACTAAATGTAAAATTTATTCAATAGGCAATCCTAAGATGCGGCGTATCTTCTGCCAAAACCTTACTACCTTTACGCAATATGAAAAAACGTGTATTATTCATAGACCGTGATGGCACACTCATCCACGAGCCTGAGGACTGGCAGATAGATAACTTTCAAAAACTTAGATTTCTGCCAGAGTGTATCTATTATCTAAAAAAAATAGTGCAAGAAAATAATTTTGAGTTGGCGATGGTCACCAATCAGGATGGATTAGGCACGCCATCATTTCCTGAAGACACCTTTTGGCCCGTACAAAACTTTATCTTACAGCTATTGGCGGATGAAGGCATACATTTTCAAGCGGTACATATAGACAAATCTTTTGCCCATGAACATTTGCCTACGCGCAAGCCCGGGATAGCCATGTTGGAGGAATATTTTTTTGAAGAGTATGATTTAGAAAATTCTTATGTTATTGGCGACAGATATACCGACATCCAATTGGCGAAAAATCTTACCGCAAGGGGCATACTCATAGGTCGCAGTTCAGATACGGTAGATGATGATAAACTAAACTTAGGGGACTTACAAGAAACTTTAGTATTACAAGCCAAACACTGGCGTGAAATATATCAATTTTTTGCCCTGCCACATCGTACCGCCCAAGTACATAGAAGAACCTCAGAAACAGATATTTCCGTAACATTAGACCTAGATGGTACCGGCAAATATGATATTAGTACAGGATTGGGCTTCTTTGACCACATGCTCACACAGCTTGCACGACATGGAGAGATAGACCTCAGTATTCACGTAAAAGGAGATCTAGAGATAGATGAACATCATACCATCGAAGATACGGCACTGGCACTTGGCGAGGCTTTAGTTCAAGCATTGGGCAACAAAGAGGGTATAGAAAGATATGCTTTTGTGTTGCCTATGGACGACGTATTGGCACAGGTGGCAATAGATTTTGGAGGCAGACCCTGGATCGTGTGGAAGGCACATTTTAGCAGAGAATTTATCGGTGATATGCCCACAGAAATGTTTTTCCATTTTTTTAAATCTTTTAGCGATGCTGCAAGATGTAATCTAAATATAAAAGCAGAAGGAGACAATGAACACCACAAGATAGAGTCCATATTCAAAGCACTGGCCAAGGCAATCAAAGCGGCAAAATGCCGCACAGGCTCAGGAATTCCCAGCACCAAAGGCATTATCTAATAATAAAAACTTATTAAAGTATAAAAATAATAAATTCTGTAACAAAAACCTATTATCTAATATTGTGTTGTAATAACTAAAGGAATATATGTCAAAGAAATTTAACCAGATAGGTATTGATGCCAAAAAAGCAGATAAATTAGTAGAAGAACTCAATGATTTATTGGCTACCTATCATATTTATTATCAAAACCTCAGAGGCTTTCATTGGAATATTGCCGGCAATCATTTCTTTGAATTACACCTAAAATTTGAAGAATTGTACAATGATGCCCTACTCAAGATAGATGCCTTGGCAGAACGCATCCTCACCTTGGGAGGGACGCCATTATTTACATTCTCTGATTATATCAAATACTCAGCATTCCACGAAGTGAGCAAAATCATGAATGATATAGATTCGGTAGAAATGATAGCAAGCAATATAGGTGTCATAATTTCTTTGGAGCGCAAGACAGTAAAAGTAGCGCAAGACGCTGAAGACGAAGGCTCTATCACACTCCTCACGGATGATATAGCCGAGAAAGAAAAATTGGTATGGATGCTAAACGCATGGCTCAAGTAAATTATTTTTGTAAAACATAAAAAAACAAGTAAAAATGTCACAAGGAATTATTGCAGTAGGAAAACCCTTTCCTGCATTTTCAAAAAAAGCGGTGGTAAGCCTAGAAAAAGGTAAAGAGTTCGCAACTATTACCAGCGAAGACCACAAAAAAGACGGCAAATGGATGGTTATCTATTTTTGGCCCAAAGATTTCACTTTTGTATGTCCAACAGAAATTTCAGAATTTGACAAAGCCAATGGCGAGTTCAGAGACAGAGAAGCAGTACTTATAGGTGCCTCTACAGACTCAGAGTTCGTACACTTGGGATGGAGAACGGCTCACGACGACCTTAGAGGCCTCAAGCATCCTATGCTTGCCGATACCTCTAAATCCTTATCCGAAGACTTAGGTATCTTGAACGAAGACGAAAAAATATGCTATAGAGCTACCTTTATCGTGGACCCACAAGGTATAGTGCGCTGGGTAAGTGTGAACGATCTTTCTGTAGGTAGAAATGTCAAAGAAGTGTTGCGCGTATTGGATGCCCTACAAACGGATGAACTTTGCCCTTGTAACTGGGAGAAAGGACAGAAGACGTTAAGCTAAAATATTTTTAGTCTTTATATGCTTAGCATAGCCCATACACATTGGATTCCATGGCAAGAAAGTGGAATAGAAATGAAAAAGGGGTATGCTAAGCTTTTTATTTATAATACGTAGATATGGAAGAAACAATACAGGCACTTTTGGAAGATTTACGCCTTAGTGACAAAAACATAAGCGAAATACAGGCATTGCAACTATTAGCAGAGGGACAGCATAAATACGTGAGAGATTTGCGAATGAATGTAAAAACCGTTTTGGAAAGCGATCACCTTACGGCAAAAGAAACGGCACTACTTGCCCTTTGTGTAGCGGCAAATAATGCAAACGATATCTTAATAAATACCTATAAAAACATCGCTACGGAACAAGGAGCAACATCCGAAGATATAGCGGAAGCCATAGCCGTAGCCTCATTATTAAGCGTGAACAATGTCTTCTACCGCTTTCGCCATTTTGTAGGCAAAGAATATTATAATACCGCTCCAGCTCGATTGCGTATGAATATCATGATGTCTCCGGTATTGGGCAAAGAATTCTTTGAATTATTGTCTTTGGCAGTATCGGCGGTGAATGGCTGTGAGATGTGTGTAAAATCCCATGAAGCATCTGTGATGGCAGCAGGAAGTACAGAAAACAGAGTGTGGGATGCCATACGTATAGCCTCTGTCGTTACGGGGCTAGGTAAGGTTATAAGATAGCTTTTTCTATGCCCATGCCAAATAGTGCATAGTCATATTTTACAGGATCCTCGGGGCAATACAAAGAAAGGCTTGTCGTGAGTTCTTCTACAGCAGTCCAGTCTCGGCTTTTTCGTGTCATTAATCCCAGTTGTCTGGCATAATTCTCTACATGTACATCTACGGGACACATCAATTGTGCCGGAGAGATGCTGTTCCATAATCCAAAATCTACGCCTTGGTCATCGTTGCGTATCATCCACCTCAAAAACATATTCAGGCGTTTGCAGGTAGAATTTTTTAGGGGATTTGCTATATGTTTCTTGGTGCGGGAAGGAAAGTAGCGTGCTTGTGTCAATGTTGTATGGAATTTTATTAAAGCCTCTTTTGCGTCATAGCCATGACGTGCCGGAAAGAACAGGGATTCCATGGAATCATGGTAATGATACCATTCTTTGAAAAAGGCGATAAAAAATAGTAAATCTGTGCTATTAAAGGTGCGATGCACATATTTTTCAAAAACACACAAATCTTTATCTTGATGATTCTTGATAAAGGAGGCGGGTGCATTATCCATTAAGAGCATCAATTTGTTGGCGTTGTTAATTATTGTCTTGCGCTGTCCCCAGGCTATGATAGCCGAAAAGAATGCCGCAATTTCTATATCCTGCCTCAGGGTGTAGCGATGCGGAATGGATATAGGATCATCGCCAATAAAAGTTTTATTGTTGTATTTGTGGAAATAGTAGTCCAAGAGAAGGGCTGTCTTTTCCTCATACGGCATACATACTATCCTATGGCGTGAGAGAGATCTGCAATAAGGTCATCCACATCTTCTATGCCTATACTCAGTCGAATCAGAGAGTCGTGAACGCCAGTCTTTTGGCGCTCTTCTGCTGGAATGGAGGCGTGAGTCATCGTGGCAGGATGTCCTATGAGCGACTCTACACCACCTAAGGATTCCGCTAATGAGAACAATTTGGTCTTACCCAAAAGACGCTCGGCAGCATCATTAGTATCGTCGTTGAGATAAAAAGAGATCATGGCACCATAGTGTTTCATCTGTTTTTTGGCAATTTCGTGGTCGGGATGCGAAGCCAGTCCGGGATAATTTACAGCCCAAACTTTTGGGTGATGGCTCAGAAATTTGGCTATATCCATTGCATTCTCACAAGCTCTGTCCATACGCACGTGTAATGTCTTGATGCCACGCAATACTAAGAAGCAATCTTGTGGCCCCGGAACAGCACCACAGGCATTTTGCAGAAAATATAGTTGGTCGGCGAGAGCCTTATCTTTGATGACGATAGCCCCCAAGATGACATCAGAGTGTCCACCCAAGTATTTGGTAGCCGAATGTATTACGATGTCGGCACCCAAATCTAGGGGTTGCTGTAGGTAAGGAGACGCAAAGGTATTATCTACGGTCAGCAATATGCCCTTGCTGCGTGCTATACTCGCTACAGCGGCAATATCTACGACATTGAGCATAGGATTTGTAGGGGTTTCCAGCCATATCATCTTGGTCTGTGGCGTGATTCTACTTTCTATATTGTCTAAATCTCGCATAGATACAAAGGAGAATTTTATGCCATAGCGCTCAAAAACCCTAGTAAATATTCGGTATGTCCCACCGTAGAGGTCATCACAAGAAATTATTTCGTCGCCGGGATTGAAGAGTTTTAGGATGGCATCGGTAGCGGCAAGACCACTCCCAAAACATACTCCGTAATTACCATTTTCTAATGCCGCCAAATTATTTTGGAGGGTATCTCTAGTAGGATTTTGTGTACGGGCATATTCATATCCTTTATGCTTGCCTACTGCCTCCTGCACGTATGTAGAAGTCTGGAAGATGGGGGTCATAATGGCACCTGTAGTAGGGTCGGGATGTATGCCCGCGTGTATGACTTTTGTAGCAAATTTCATATCGTAACTCTTGTAGTAATTTTCTGCCAACGAAATTAATGAATTGTATTAGACAAATGTATGTGGCAGCCTTTAATATTTTGCTGTGCCAATTGCAATAGTTTATATGCAATTTTGTCGGCAGGCACGGCAGCAAATTTTTTCAAATATCCTTTCATGAAAATGTCGAATGTCGGCAGTACCTTCTGTGCTATAGCTTCGCCAAGACGATGTTCGTTTCTTTCGCCCATAATTAAAGAAGGTCTGATAATATGTAATGTTGAAAATCCAAGATTCTGTAAGGCTTCTTCTGCCTGCCCTTTTATTTTATTATAGTATATAAAAGAATTTTTGTCCGCACCCATAGCGGTGATGACCAAGAACTGCTGTGCGCCATTAGCCTTCATCGCCTTTGCCAAAGCTACTACATAGTCATAATCTACCTTTTTGAAAGCATCTTTGCTACCCGCTTTTTTCATAGTAGTACCCAAGCAACAAAATACGTCTTCGGCATAGATGCCGGAAAGGCTATCCTCAAGTTTATCAAAGTTTACAACAAGTTGCTCCAATTTGGGATGCTGTAGGTCTATAGATTTTCTTACAAGGGCTGTTACTTTGTCATATTCAGGCGATGACAGCAAGGAGTGTAGGAGCAAGTTGCCCACTAGTCCGGAGGCTCCGGCGATGACAGCAGTTTTTTTCATTGAATAATTTTACCAGGTGAATGATGCGACTACAGGCTTATGATCTGAGGATTTTTCATTTATGGTATAAGCATCTGTGGCATGTATTTTTTTATCAGAAAAAATATAGTCAATTCTTAGAAAAGGAATAGGACCATTGTAGGTGAAGCCAAAGCCCCTGTCGGCACTTACAAAAGCATCTTTCAAGTGCTTACCAGCACAATGATATACGAAAGATGAAGGGGTGTCGTTGAAATCGCCACTAAGGATAACAGGGTGGGGAGAGGAAGCGATAAAAGAGGATAAAAATACGCCTTGTACTCCACGGTTGGAGAAGCCATCTCTGAGTTTTGTGAGAATACGTTCGCTTCTTTTTTTATCAATTTTCTTCTCTGCTTTTAGGTCTCTGATAGCATCATAATCTTGCTCTTGGAAAAATACTGACGACAGATGTACTGTCGTAATTCTAAGCGTAGTATCGCCTACGGCTATATCTCCGTAGATTCCTTTGTAGGGATTCCACCCGAAGCTAGTAGGTTTCTCTTGAAACAGGAATTTTCCGGTATCTATAAAGGGATATTTAGAAAAAATGGCTATAGCCCATACATTGTTGCCTTTCAGCACCAATTCTTTAGACAGATAATGATGGGGAAAGCCCATATCATGTAACTGGCGTATCGTGTTGAATCCTTTGGAGTCATCCGTATAGAACTCCTGAAAACATATCACATCAGGATTTGCTGACTGTATAGCCGTAAACATTTTAGCCTTGGAGTTTAAGTTTTCATCCCAATTATATAAGTCGAAACAGCGCACATTATAGTTCATCACCGTGATTTTGGCAGCATCGGTCTTATGAGAATTGAAGAACTTGCCTACAGAAAACAAACTTTTTGTCTGTGGCAGAGCTAGTAAGATACAGACTAAAGATAAAATAAAAAAACCTCTACGGCGTATCAACCAACTGATAACAAACAAGATATTTATGCCTAAGATTAAAGGAAAAAGCAACCCTAACGGCCCAAATAGCCATACGATATCAGGATTTATATAATATGCTCCTATGGATAATAAAAGCAGCAAGGCCGAGGCTATATTTGCCGTACGGGTAGATATGGAAAGCAGGGCTTTAAGTATTTTTTTAAACATTATTGCTCTTTACTCATTAAAAATAGAAATTCTTTCTCTTCTTTATTTAGGCTATCATATCCCGATTTGTTGATTTTATCAAGAATAGCGTCGAGCTTGGCTTGTTTGTCAGGAGAGGTGGTATAAGTCTCTTTTGAGGAGGAGGTTGTGTAGGTATTGTTGCGATAAGCTTTCATTGTAGGGGTTTTTTTAAAAAAGCGCAAAAAATAATCGGATATTTTATAAAAATAGATAGAAAAATCTCTGCCGTTTTGTAAGGACTTGATAAAGATATATCCGATAATGGCTCCCCCGATATGCGCTAGATGCCCCCCTTCGTTGCCGCCCATGCGTAGTGCTACCATATCGAATATAAAGTATAACAACGCCACCCATACTAGTCGTACCTGTCCAAAAAACAATAAGTAAAGGGTGTTGTCTGGCACAAGGGTAGCGGCACCTACCACTATAGCCATAATTCCTGCCGAAGCACCGATGAGGGTGCTGCTGCCACTATCAAACAGGGAAATAAAAGATAAGAAAAAAACAGCCCCGCCAATACCGCCAAAAATATACAGAGGCAATACTTTTCCGTCTCCTATATACTCTCGTAATATTCTGCCAAAGACATACAGCCCTACCATATTGAAAAAAATATGCATGGGATCTATGTGACAAAACATGTACGTAAAGAAAGCCCAAAAATGCTTTAGTGCCTTAATAGTATCTGAGGGCAGTAAAAGTATTTCTACAAATCTCCCAAACGCCAATCGGGGACTGCCAATCCGATCTGCCAATAGTAATATATTCAATAGTACAAATACACTAACGTTGATATAGATTAATCTTACAACGGTATCGCCAAACCGCCACGACTTTAGTAAAGAGCGCACTATGGGATTGTCAGACATATCAATAAAATTCGGTTTTATTGTGCATATTCCAATATTTTACTAGAATATAGCCAATGACGGCACCGCCTAGATGTGCAAAATGTGCTATATTGTCCCAGCTGAAGTTGGCGACACCCATAGTGAGACTCAGCAACATAAACAGGGGGATGAAATATTTGGCTTTCATGGGAATGGGCGGAATCATAGACATAATCATCGTATTGGGAAACAATACGGCGAATGCCGCCAGCACACCACATATTGCTCCCGAGGCGCCCACACAGGGTGCGAGCTGTTGCCCAAGTTTGCCCAATACTATCGGGTCGGATACTTCTATGGGCATATTTATGTACAAATCTACCCCTCCAGTATAGTAATATACGATGAGAATTTTTGTAATACTATAAAAGACAGCGGCACCAATACCAGTCAAAATATAAAAAGTAAAAAAACGCTTAGCGCCCCAAATTCTTTCTAATAATATCCCGAAATTGAAAAGCGTAAACATATTGAAGAAAAAATGGAAAAACCCTCCATGTAAAAATATATGAGTAAGTAATTGTACGGGATTGAATTCTGGGGAGAAAGGATAGTAGAGTGCAAAACGCTCAAAAAGCAACGTTTTATACCCCAAAAGTTCGGTAGCCACCAGTACTAGAGTGTTGACTATCATAATGTTTTTGGTTACTACCGGTATGCCCGTTTGCTCATAGCGCTTAAAAGATTCCATGTGTTATCTAAACTGTTTTTCAATATCGTCAAAGGATAATGTAATAAAGGTAGGGCTGCCACCAATACCTGCTGCCGGCATCTCACAGGCAAAGAGACTATCTAAAAGATGGGATATAGCCGTTGCAGACAAAGAGACACCTACGCCTATCGCCGCTTTCTTCGCTAATGTCATGCTAATTTTGGATCTATACTGTGACAAGGAGGGTTTCTGAGCCTCTTTCTCTTGTTCTAGCAAGCTATAGATGACATCTTCTACCTCTTCTTCACGAATATCTTCTGGCAAAGCATGTAGTACGTAAGTTGTGCTGCCAAAATTTTCTATGTCAAAACCTAATAAGCGCATATCTTCCAGCATACCTTGGAGTAAAACGCTATCTGTGGGGGAAAGTTCTATGGTCTTTGGGAAAAGCCGTTTCTGTACAGCGGTCTGAGGATTGTCAAAAGCCTTCTGATACTGCTCGAAGAGTATGCGTTCATGTGCTCTTTGTTGATGTATCAGGAGTAGTGCCGACTTAATTTGGGTGAGAATATAGGTGTTGTTTATCTGTATAGGTGTAAAAGCAACTTTCTCTTTGTCAGGTGTGCTGGCAATGGTTTCTGTAGTACTGTCATCGTAAAGATTTCCTTTGCTTGGTATAGTAATTATACGTTCTTTTTCTTGGTCGTTGAAGGAAAACAACGCTCGCCAGTCTTGCTGTCCCGAGTTGTAGTTTTGTCGAGAGAGGCCTATACCATGTCCTCCGGAGAAACCCTCGGGAAGGATGTCGGAAGAAAATCTTTGGTTGAAGGAGCGCATCTCTGTGAACGAGGCCTCTTGTTCGAAGTCCAACATCGGAGTGACACTATACTTTGCTAGCCCACGCTTGCCAGCAGCATTCAGCATCATATATACACTGCGTTCGTCGTCAAATTTTATCTCCTGTTTCGTGGGATGAACATTTACATCTATATGTTTGGGATGAATATCTATAAAAAGACAATAGAAGGGAAATGTCTTGTCGGTAATTAAGCCTTCATAAGCTTTGGTGATAGCACTATTCAGAAATACACTCTTGATATATCTTTTGTTGACGAAAAAAAACTGCTCGCCGCGCGTTTTTTTTGCTATCTCGGGCTTGCCTATAAATCCTTGAATAGTAATATAGTCTGTCTCTTCAGCTACAGGTACTAGCATTTCGTTGTGGTTTTTGCCAAAAAGCCCTACGATGCGTTGCCTGAGGTTGCCTGTTTTTAGGTTATATACTTCGGCGCCATTGTGAAATAAAGAAAAGGCTATGTCTGGATAGGCAAGTGCAATGTGAATAAATTCATCTATAATATGCTTAGTTTCTACTTGGGTTGACTTCAAAAAATTGCGACGTGCAGGAACATTGTAAAAGAGATTTTTTACCGTCATACTAGTGCCGACGGTGTGGCTACATGTTTCTTGTGCTAATAAATTGCTGCCTTCTATGGCAATTCTAGTACCAGCAGTATCCTCGGCGAGTTTGGTTTTCATCTCCACTTGCGCTACTGCTGCAATGGAGGCTAGTGCTTCTCCCCGAAATCCCATGGTATCCAAGGAGAATAAGTCGTCAATATTTCGAAGCTTTGAAGTAGCATGACGCTCGAAGCACATCCGTGCATCTGTAATACTCATACCCTTGCCGTCGTCTATCACCTGTATAGAAGAACGTCCCGCATCTTTTACAATCAGGCTTATGGACTTAGCATCTGCATCTATGGCGTTCTCTAAGAGTTCCTTTACGACACTGGCAGGACGCTGTATTACCTCTCCGGCAGCAATCTGATTTGCAATAGCATCTGGTAATAGCTGTATAATTCCACTCTTCGACATATAGTATTGCTCGTACAATATTACGAATAATCTTTATTATCCCTAAATCCTTATAGTATCAATTGTTCTAAGAACTTTGTATATCTATCGGAAGACAAATATTTATACCTTTAGGGTATGGCAATAAAAGAAAGTACGGACGTAACAGCGTATATAGAAAGTTGTGATAAGGCCTGTAAAGAAGACATCATCATCTTGAGGACACTACTGAGGACATATCTTCCAGAAGGTTTTGAAGAAGGAATGAGTTATGGACTCCCTACCTACTATGTGCCGCACAGCATATACCCGAAAGGCTACCACTGTAAGCCTTCGACGCCCCTGCCTTTTATTTCTATAGCTTGTCGCAAAAAGGAATTAGTCCTCTATCACATGGGCTTATATGCCCATCCCGAATGGATGGAAGAATTTATAAAAAATTTTACAGCACTTATCGGCACATCACCAGATGTAGGAAAGAGCTGTATTAGATTCAAGAAGAAACAACCCCTCCCACAAGATTTGCTTGTAGAAACATTTCAAAGGATGAACCCACAGGACTGGATAAAATGCTATGAACAGGTATTTCGAAAATGATGTATTTTTGGATGCTTGACTTTAAAAAAATACAAGTATGACGAAAAGTTTACCCCGATATTTTATTCCCGTAGCACTATTGCTTTGTGTTGCATTTGTTGTTTTTAGTCTTTTCACTTTTTCTTTCTGTGCCGACGATATGCTGATTATGGCACGATATGCCAAAAATCTCGTCGAACACGGTATTTGGAACTGGAATGCCGACCACGACTATGTAGAGGCAAACACCAGCTTTTTATATACTGTTTTGATGATTATTCCAGAGCTAATAGGAATGAATACTTTTCTGTTTTTAAAAATTATAAATGTACTATTGTTTGGCGTTTTAATTTTTCGGTTTTGGCAACATCTTGCAGACAAAAGATTGTTCCTGATTGCCTGTTCGTTTATGGTGTTCAATCCATTTATTTACATACATCTTTATAGTGGCTTTGAGACTTTTTTATTTCTTTTTCTGTTGATAGAAACGGCAATTATTGTGTTATTAAAGCGTCCTAATGAAAGGTATCTGTACCTGCTATTATTATTTCTCCCGTTGACAAGACCAGAGGGGGCTCTTTTTTCTATAATCCTTTTTGCTCTAGCGGCGCAAAATGGTCAGGTGGTGAAAAGGTATGCCTATTTTATTGCGATGCTTTTATTGGCAGGTGTCTATATGGTCTGGAGAGTAAAATATTTTGGCTATCTGCTTCCCAACACATTTTATGTAAAATCTGTAAATGATAGCTACATGCACCACCTTGTTTCGTTGGTGAGTATATATTTTAATAATAGTCCCTATTTATTTTTATTAGTAGCCTTGTTTTTTATGACTGCCAACTTCCAGTTCCGAGTGCTCGTAGTGGTAAGCATGGTTTTGTTGGTGTTTTTATACTATCCTTCGGCATTAGCCACAGATATTGGTGCCAGATTCTTCTCACACGGTGCCTATTATCTCATGCTTATCGCATTTTTTATTTATAAAGATATTTATAACAAAAAGGCTTTCTTGCTCCTATCATCATTTTTGGTCGTTTTACATTTTTCTACTACTGTACCAGCTTATAAAGTAATATTTCCCTATGCCAAAGATTTCCACTATGGGCATATAGATATCGGAAAAAGACTTGCAAAATATAAGGACAAAAACTATAAACTTATGCTCTGTGAGGCTGGAGCCATACCCTATTATGCCGAATGGAAAACTTTCGACCTGCTTGCTTTATGCGACACCTATTTGGCACGGAATCCACTATCTGTCGCTTATATGGAAAAGTGCAATCCTGATGTGATAGTCGTATTCGCCAATCAGCCCTCTCTAAAAAGTGCCATAGTAACCCTCTCTAACGATAAAAACAATACGGCGCAGGAGGTGTTTTTTGCCTTCTTGAAAAAACATCCAGAATATGAACTTGCCGCCATAGGTAAACGCTATATGAACTCTTACAACCTTATCTTGCTCAATAAAAAGAATCCAGATTATATTCCCCTGAAAAATGATTTTGAAGCACATCAAAAATTGTCTTATGGCAAAAAATTTAGCCTGACCCATGCATTGTTGCAAAAATATTTTATAGCAGACTTATAGTATCTATCTTTGTCATAGATTCTATGCCAAAATGGTGTAGAGCTTATTATGAAAGACGGAGGGATTAGGCCCGATGAAGTCTTGGCAACCCCAGCCCCATAAGGTCGGAAGGTGCCAAATCCTATCTCGACGAACTTGGGAGAAGATAAGCGGAAGTATCCAAAGACATCATACCTGATTTTTCTTTCTGTAAACAAATATTATGACAGATAGAGTACAACTATTGCAAGAACTGTTGAAAGAGCGTATCCTCATCCTAGATGGAGCTATGGGTACGATGATACAACGCTATAACCTTGAAGAGAATGATTATCGAGGGGAGATATTCCAAGACCATAATCATCCACTAAAAGGTAACAATGACTTGCTTACCCTTACTCGCCCGGATATTATCAGGGAAATACATGCAGCATATTTTGAAGCCGGAGCAGACATAGTAGAGACGAATACTTTCAGCAGCACTACAATAGCACAGGCAGACTATCACCTAGAATCCGAAGTATATCGCCTAAACTATGAAGGAGCAAAGGTAGCAAAAGAAGTAGCAGGGGAATTTACAGCAAAAAATCCCAAGAAGCCACGCTTCGTCGCTGGAGCTATAGGGCCTACCAATCGTACCGCATCGCTATCTCCAGATGTAAACGACCCCGGATTTAGGGCTATAACTTTCGATGCGCTTACTGCTGCATACTATGAGCAAGCCAAAGGACTCATAGACGGAGGCGCAGACATCTTACTCGTAGAAACCATCTTTGATACCCTCAACGCCAAAGCAGCACTATTCGCCATACAGACATTATATGAAGAGATGGGCATCGCCTATCCTGTAATGGTTTCCGGTACTATTACAGATGCCAGCGGACGTACCCTGTCGGGACAAACTACCGAAGCCTTCCTAATATCTGTAGAACATGTCCCCCTTTTGTCTATAGGTCTTAATTGCGCTCTTGGCGCCAAGGAGCTGAGACCCTACCTGCAAATACTGGCACAGCAAGCACCCTTTGCTGTGAGCGCACATCCCAATGCCGGACTTCCCAATGCCTTCGGCAAGTATGATGAAACACCAGAAATGATGGCAGCACAGATAGAAGAGTTTCTACAGCTAGGACTTATCAATATCATAGGAGGATGCTGTGGAACCACCCCCGATCATATACGAGCTATTGCAGCCGTAGCAGCTCGATACACCCCTCGACAAGTGGAGATACAGCAATATGCCGAATAGTTATCATATAAAAAATACAATGAGCCAATCTTTAAGACTATCAGGATTAGAACCACTAATCGTAACAGAGGACACTAACTTTATCAATATTGGGGAGCGTACCAACGTCACGGGATCGGCAGCGTTTCTGAAGATGATAAAAGAAGATCGCTATGAAGACGCCTTGTCCGTAGCACTAGAACAAGTACGCGGGGGTGCCCAAATTCTGGATGTCAATATGGACGAAGGAATGATAGATGGTGTAGCTGCGATGACAAAGTTTTTGCATCTCGTGATGTCAGAGCCAGAGATAGCCCGAATTCCTATTATGATAGACTCCTCAAAATGGGAAATCATAGAAGAGGGCCTCAAATGTGTACAGGGGAAATGTATCGTCAACTCTATAAGCCTGAAAAGTGGTGAAGAGGAGTTCGTAAAACAGGCTAAGCTTATAAAAAAATATGGAGCCGCTACTGTCGTTATGGCTTTTGATGAAGCAGGACAGGCCGACAGCTATGAGCGCAGAATTGCAATATGCCAGCGAAGCTACGACATCCTAACAGGACAAGTAGGCTTCAATCCGCACGACATTATTTTTGACCCTAATATCTTTCCTGTAGCTACAGGCATGGAAGAACACCGCAATAATGCCATAGACTTCTTTAACGCCACGGCATGGATACGAAAGAACCTTTTAGGTGCTCATGTGAGCGGAGGGGTAAGCAATGTCTCTTTTAGCTTTCGGGGCAACAACAAAGTAAGGGAGGCTATGCACTCAGCATTCCTCTATCATGCCATAAAGCATGGCATGGATATGGGTATAGTAAACCCCTCTATGCTGGAGGTGTATGATGATATAGACAAGAAACTTTTACAATATGTAGAGGATGTACTTCTCAATAGAACGGAAGAAGCCACAGAGCGATTGCTGGAATATGCAGAAACCGTAAAAGGTAATGCGAAGAAAAAAGAAGAAACCTTAGTATGGCGCGAGGGTACCGTACAGGAAAGATTACAACATGCGCTAGTAAAAGGCATCGTGGATTTTATAGATATAGATACCGAAGCTTGTCGTCAACAATACGAACGCCCATTACAGGTTATAGAAGGACCGCTCATGGATGGTATGAATATCGTGGGCGACCTCTTTGGCAGCGGTAAGATGTTTTTACCGCAGGTGGTAAAATCTGCCAGAGTAATGAAAAAAGCCGTAGCCTATTTGCAGCCATATATTGAAGCAGAGCATCATGAGGGCGCTAAAAAATTAGGAAAAATCTTGCTTGCTACAGTAAAAGGAGATGTACACGATATAGGCAAAAACATCGTGGGCGTTGTCTTGGCGTGCAATAATTTCGAAATTATAGACTTGGGGGTAATGGTATCTGCCGAAAAGATTTTGGATGAGGCTCAAAAACACCATGCAGACATAATAGGCCTCAGCGGCCTCATCACACCATCCCTAGATGAAATGGTCTTCGTAGCCAAAGAAATGGAACGCAGGGGCCTGAATACGCCCTTGCTGATAGGCGGTGCTACCACCTCCAAACTACATACTGCCGTGAAAATTGATCCCGTCTATTCCGGAGGGGTAATCTATGTGCTTGATGCTTCTAGAAGCGTACCCATAGCTACGCAATTATTAAATAAAGAAGATGCCATAGGTCTGAAAGAAAATGCCAAAGAAGAATATGCCATGATGAGAGACAAACATTTTAGCAAGAATGTTTCTAAAGAATATCTCTCTATCTCTGATGCCCGGCAGAATAAGACACAAATAGACTGGAAGGATTATACGCCACCTATACCAAAAAACTTAGGCGTAAAAGTTTTTGAATCATATAATTTAGCGGAGCTAAAAGCATACATAGATTGGACACCGTTCTTCCAAACCTGGGAATTGCACGGCAAGTTCCCCAAAATATTAGAAGATAAAATAGTAGGAACAGAAGCACAAAAACTATACGATGATGCGCAAAGAATGTTGGAAGATATAATAACTGAAAAATGGTTAAAAGCGCGCGCTGTAATAGGCTTTTTTCCCGCCAATGCGGTAGAAGACGACATCCATATTTCTGCCCATGGACAAAAGAGGGTCTTACATCATCTACGCCAGCAGAACAAAAAAGCAGAAAGCCTGCCGAACTTCTGCCTTGCCGACTTTATTGCCCCTGCGGATAGTGGCTTACAAGACTATATAGGGGCATTTGCCGTGACAGCAGGCATAGGCATAGAAGGCAAGTTGGCAGAATTTGAAGCACAGCATGACGACTATAGTGCCATCCTCCTGAAAGCACTGGCAGATAGACTTGCCGAAGCCCTTGCCGAGCGCATGCACGAATTGGCACGCACGGAGTACTGGGGATATGCTGTTGATGAGAAGATGGACAAGGAATCGCTGATACGTGAAAAATATATAGGCATACGTCCTGCGCCGGGATATCCTGCCTGCCCTGACCATACAGAGAAAGAAATACTCTTCCAAATTTTGGACGTTACAAATAATACAGGAATCACCCTTACAGAAAGTATGGCCATGTATCCGACTGCGGCGGTGAGTGGTTGGTATTTTTCACATCCCGAGAGCCGCTACTTTGGACTTGGAAAGATAGGCAAAGACCAAATAGAAGACTATGCGCAACGCAAAAGCATGAACATAGAAGATATAGAACGCTGGCTGGGAAGCGTTTTGAATTATTAGATCAGTATTAAAAAAAGAGCTAAAAAACAGTTACGCACAAAAAAAGTAAATTTTTTTTAGTGAGTATTGTACAATTTTGAAAAATCGGATTACTTTTATCGCGCCAATCATTCTTTATATTTTATGATAAAAAAACGCGTAATTGTTGACTACAAAAATGTTCCAGAGGAAGTACTACACGCCTTAGCAGAAAAATATCCTCATGGATATAATAAAGCCATCATTACTTTTAATAATGCCAAGAATGAGAAAATCTCTGCCGTGCCTATAGAGCTGGAAGATACCGCATATTTGGTAAAAGTATCTACCCAGCTACAAAAAATGGTAGATGATTTTGACTTAGAGGATATTGAACCGCTAAGCATTGATGCGGATAAATCCTATCAAGGCGAAGACGATGAAGACTTTGGTAGCGGAGACCAAGAGGATGAGTTCAAATATGACAATGATGAGGATGACTTCGACGAGGATGATATGGAAGATAGTCTAGAAGACCACCTCGACGAGGCAGAGAATATTCCCGACGACAGTTCCTATTAACAGCCAAATCCTATTTTATTTATTCGCCACTTTCTTGATAAAGGAGTTGCTAAGAGGAAGATTTTCCGCTACTTTCTCCATCCATCTTTCAGGGGAAGAAATTGCGCTGAAGCCGTGTTTGTGATATAGGCTATGTTTATCCCTAGTGCCTAACATCCATCTTTTGATTTGCGAGAAATCGGGATTTTCTAAGACATGTGTAAGCATCCATGTCGCCAAACCCTTATCGCGATGATAGTCTTCGATATACACATCGCAGAGATAGGCAAAGGTCGCATAATCGGTAATAACCCTAGCAAACCCTATCTGTGACTCTATGGAAAAGCTACTCCACGTATCTCTGTAATAAATACCTACACAATACGAGTGATCTATGCCTGTGATTATTGTTTCCAAGGTGCGCTGGGTTGCCCAATAGGAATGATTCTTGAGAAAATAATATATACGATCTACTTGAAGCAGCGACTTCTCGTTGCTCAAAAAATAGCTGTTGTCTTTGTCAAAAGTTATCAAAAGCTATTTTCTTTTAGGCTTATATCCGGATTCTTCCAAAATCTTTTGTGCATCGGTAATACTAAATAGTTGTGCTAAAGGTACATTTTTATTTTTTTCCATATAAGATTTCACAATTCTATAGCCTGTCCACACCCCTACGCGCGATGGCGCACCCTGAGGCATGCCGAAAGTTGTAGGGCCATCCTGAATGTATTTGTAATATTCATCTTGGCGGGCTTTATAGAGTAAATCATGTTGGATAAAAAATGTCCATATTTCTTTTTCGTTATCGTTACACCACTGTAAATCTTTTTTGCCGTAGGCTAAAATATCTTCCTCGCTGCGGTCGGGAAGCAGTAAGCTTTTGCCATAGGCTATCTTTCCTGTATATATCATCATGTCCAAAAGCTTTCCATTTATAGGGGCTTCTGTCATATTGGTAAGCAACACCTCTGCAGCATCGGTAACGAGGTATTTGGGGTCTAGTTTTTTTATGATAAAAGTAGGGATATTCAGCGCTGGATAATAGCGGTACTTTGCCCCAATATGTAAATCTAGCCCCAATCCTAATATGTCTTTGTCGTAAGTGAAAGCCCCTTGTACAAACTCGGAGATAAAAGTATATACCTTTGGCGTAGGTTCTTTGGGAAAGTAATATTTGTAATAGATGAGCATACGGGTAAGGTCTCTTTCGTAAGGCTTGAAGTTCCCAAAAACATCCTGTACCGTATCGTACAATCCTTTCATAGAGGGCAGCGTAATAAACTCTCTCATCAGGGGAGCATAGGAGGTATAGTCCTTGGGTGTAGCAGATGCCTGTAGCACTTGGCCTATAAATACGGGATAGAAGCGCGGATACTTCTTGTCTAGGGCAGCAAGCCCTTCAGCCATATTATTGGGGTCTATGGCAAACAAATCCCTTTCAAATCTATATATTTCAGCATCTACTTGTATCGCATCTACATCAGGATGCTTTGTATCTCTATGGCGGCAATCGTTAAATATTAGCAAAACAAGACTAATTATTACGAAGATTTTTAGATATTTGGACATTAAAACATTTTCTACAAAAATACGAGTATGAAAAAATATATCCTGTTGTTTTCTTTGTTAATAGTTGCAAAGAGTTTTGCGCTAGATGGTGACAGATTCAGATTTGGGTTTACGGCGAATCCTGGCATAAATTGGTGGAAGCCGGACAACCAGCTTATGAAAAGTGACGGAGCAAGATTTTCTTTCCAATACGGCATCATCTGTGATTATAAATTTGGCAACAACGATCGCTATGCTTTTGGCACAGGACTTACTATCGGCATGTCGGGAGGAAAGCTTACTTCCGCGATAAGAGATTCTGTAATGGGAGATATGGGCATGGTGTATGCAGATGTTGCCTCCAATATTACCGGAAAACTTCAATACTTGCAAATTCCGGCTACCTTAAAACTTCGCTCCAATCAAGTCAATGACTTTACTTACTATGGAGCATTTGGACTTTTGCCGGAGTTCATCATCAGACGCAGGGCGGCGATAAGGTTCGAAGACTTACAAGCGTTGCCACAAGACGGCACAACCGTAATCGTAACTGAAAATGACAACCTTAAGCTCATAGATGTGCCATTCTATAATGGCGGCACTAATGCTATAAAGAGGGTTATGCCTTTCAATTTGGGCTTACAAGTTGAAGGTGGTGTAGAATATTCCTTTACTGAAAACACATCCTTGGTCCTGGGCTTGTTTTTTACTAATGGCTTTATGAATGTTCTAAATGATGAAGATAAAGAACGCGTTGCTGCTCGAAATTTTGGCATGCGTATCGGATTTTTGTTCTAGGATTTCTTTTTAAGAAAATAGCGGTCTTTCATAGTTCTTTGGAAACATACTTCTGTCATTATAACAGAATACTTCTATACTTTTGTTTATAACGTAAAATAATTGTAGCCATGAAAATAGCGCTATCACAAAACAATTTTCTAATAGGAGATTTTACAGGAAACCTCGCACAGATCAAAGCACTTACAGCGGCAGCCTTATCTGGAGGCGCTGCCGTGATTGTATTTCCTGAACTGGCGATTTGTGGCTATCCGCCGCGAGACTTTCTGGACTACAAGCACTTTACAACACGTTCTTTAGAAAGCATAGAGGCGTTGCGCTTCTTTTCCAAAGATAAAGATATAGCCATAGTCGTGGGCTCTCCTTCCTTCAATCCTCACAAACAAGGCAAAGACCTTCATAATTCGGCATTCGTATTATATGATGGCGAGATTCTCCATACGGCACACAAGACATTGCTGCCTACCTACGATATTTTTGATGAATACAGATACTTTGAGCCGGGCACTGACTTTGGGGGTTTTGATTTTAAAGGGAAAAAAATAGGTGTCACGATATGTGAAGATATATGGGATACAGGTGTGGAAAATCCGCTGTATAAAGTCAATCCCGTTGTAGAATTAGCGGCTCAAGGGATAGATATCTTACTTAATTTGTCGGCATCCCCATTCGCTTATGACCATACGGATGCACGACGAAAAATTGTGAAAGCCAATGCCATCCATACCCACGCCACCGTTTACTATTGCAACTGTTGCGGTGCTAATACGGATATTATCTTCGATGGAGGTTCTCTGATATGCAGTCCAGATGGCAGCATTTATAAGGAGTTCGAGTTTTTTGAGGAATCGTTGTCTATCGTGAATGATGAGGAAGTACGAAGATATACCGGAGAAGATAATTTGCAGCCTTCTGCTACTTACACCTTGATTCATGATGCGTTAGTCCTAGGTATAAAAGAGTTCTTTAAAAAGCTAGGACTACAAAAAGCTATCATAGGGCTGTCGGGGGGAGTGGACTCTGCCCTGGTTTTATATTTGGCGGTGGAGGCATTGGGAAAGGAAAATGTGCTGTCAGTGCTAATGCCATCGCAGTATTCTAGCGAAGGTTCTATACAGCACTCTTTGGAACTCTTAGAAAATTTAGGAGCCCCACCCCATAAGATTATACCCATAGCAGAGGTGTATCATGCCTTTGAGCAAGTACTATCACCACACTTTGAGGGCTTGCCTCCGAATATAGCAGAAGAAAATATTCAAGCGCGGATACGCGCCGTATATCTTATGGCTATTTCTAATAAGATGGGGTATATACTTCTTAATACGACCAATAAAAGCGAGGCCGCTGTAGGTTACGGAACACTCTATGGCGATATGTGTGGTGCCCTAGGCGTTCTTGGGGACTTGTACAAAACACAGGTTTACAGTCTCTGTAACTATATCAATAGAGAACAAGAAGTTATTCCCCTAAGTATTATTGCCAAAGCACCATCTGCGGAATTGCGACCAGGACAGAAAGACAGCGACTCACTTCCAGACTATGCTATTTTGGACAAAATACTATTTGAATATATAGAAAAGGAGTTGGGTCCTGATGATATTATTGCACAAGGACATGAGGAGATGTTGGTAAGCAGGATATTGAGACTGGTAAACCACAACGAGTTTAAAAGATACCAAACGCCACCATATTTGCGAGTATCTTCCAAAGCCTTTGGCATGGGACGACGCCTACCTATCGTAGGCAAATATTTGGACTAATACCTTACCAGTCTTTGCCCTCTGTGGAGGATGCACCACTTTTGTCTCCTTGCAGAAGGCGGCGGTTTACTTCCTTCTCTTGTTGGTCTATCATTTTTAGCATCTGTGTCTTGATGTCCTTATCTATATTTTGCGGAGAGGGCTTGTTTTTGTCAGAAGACTCGTCCTTATCCTTTTCTTGTTGAGTGGTCTTGTCTTCTTTATCCTTGTTTTTGTCTCTGTTCTTTTCTTCCTGATTTTCTTCTTTTTGCTTATCATTACCGGCAGCGTCCTTGTTTTTGTCTTTATTGTCGTTCTGCCGAGGATTGTTTTTCAGCTGATGCAATGCCAAAGCTAGATTGTATTTTGTCTTTTCATCACCGGGGTTTAGTCGTAAAGAGGCTTTGTATGCCTCTACAGCGGTCTCAAAATCTTTCTTTTGAAAGGCAGCATTTCCCTTGTTGGTAAGCGACTTATATTGTACTTCCTTATTATTATCGGCTAAAGCATTAGCACTATCATTTTTTACTAAAGCCCTGTCATAGATTTTTTTCTTATATAAAGCACAGGCTATATTATAAGGGATGATACTTTCTATGGAATCAACCTTGGCAGCTTCTTCGTAACAAGAAAGTGCCTGACCATAATTTTTAGAAAAATAGGCTTTATTGCCCTTCTCTACCCAAGACCATACAGTAGCAGCCATGAGAGACATAGGTACTACTACAAGCATGAGCAGGATTTTAATTTTATTTCTTTTTGGCATACAATCTATTTTTTATCTGGGGAAAAAAATATTCCAACAGCAGAAATGCGATGGATATGCTGATAAAAACCGGATAAATGCTCCCTTTTCGCGCTTGGTTTACGGCTACAAAAGGACGACCTTCTTTGTTGTTGATATGTCGCGCCAATATTTTGGAAGCACTTTTGTCTTGTTGCAGATTTACATACTTGCCACTACCCTTGTGGGCTATATCTTCCAGAAGGTTTTCATTCAATGCCGAAAGTACCGTTTTCCCATTTTCGTCTTTGAGATATCCGGACTTAGTAGGAACAGGGCTGCCCTTGGCATTGCCTATGCCAATAGTATATATTGTAGCGCCTCTTTTTGCAGCAGCTTTTGCGGCACGTAATGCTTGTTTGTCGTGGGTCTCACCGTCGGTAATAAGAATCAGGGCTCGGTACTTATTGGTTGTCTTGTCAAATAGCGATTCTGCTGTCTCTATGGCATCTCCAATAGCCGTACCTTGAGAGGGAATCATGCCTGGCTCTAAAGAGGAAAGATATAAGTCAAAGATACTGTAGTCATTGGTAAGCGGAACTTGGATATAGGCATTTCCCGCAAATACTACCAGCCCGATTCTGTCGCCATTGAGTTGTTCTAGTAGTTGATTTACAAATAATTTTGCGCGGGTGAGGCGATCTGGCGCGATGTCTTTGGCAAGCATGCTTTTGGATACATCCATGGCAATGACGATATCTATGCCCTCTTGTTTTACATCTTCACTACCTTTGTCAAAAAAAGGATTTGCTAGTGCCAAAAGCATACAAAATAATACAAAAAGCAGCACAAGTTTTTTTCTATAAAAAACAGTAAGATCAAAATTGGACAAAAGTCTGTTCGTCAGTAGGATATTTATATGGAGAGAGAGAAACATATATCGCTGCCGTAGCAGGTATAACAATACCCCAACGAGGATAATGCCCGATAAATATGCTGGATTTTCTATATGCATCAATCTAAGGTTTTAAGAATTTTTATTTTCAGCACAAATTCTGTGATTAATAGCAAGCAAGCCATTACCACCCATATATAATAGTGATCCTGATATTTGTTATAAATACTGCCTTTGAGCGCAGTAGTCTCTAATTTGTCTATGTCTTCATATATCGTTTGTAGAGATTTATTGTCTGTAGCTCTATAGTATTTACCGCCTGTTTTGGAAGCGATTTCTTGCAGGATTTCTTCGTCAATTTCTACATTGGATATTTGGTACATGATTTGTCCGCTTATAGGATCTGTAAAAGGAATCTTGGCATACCCATTTTTGCCGATGCCTATACAATATACTTTCACTTGCAGGGCTTTTGCCAGTTCGTAAGCACTTAGGGGGTCTATGTCTCCAGTATTGTTTACGCCATCCGTCATAAGGATTACTACCTTACTTTTTGCCGTAGAGTTTTTTAGGCGATTTACTGCCGAAGCCAGGCCCATACCTATGGCAGTACCTTGTTCCAATATGCCGCTTACCGTATTTTCTATCTGCATTTTCACTATCTGGTGGTCGCTGGTTACGGGACACTGTGTGAAGCTCTCCCCCGAAAATATTACTAAGCCGATTCTATCATTGATACGCCTGTCCACAAATGATTCCGCTACTTTTTTTGCTGCCGTAAGCCTGTCGGGTTCGAGGTCTGTAGCCAACATGCTGGGAGATACATCCAAGGATATAACGATGTCTATACCTCTCGTGCTAGACTCATCTCTACCTAATTGTGACTGAGGTCGTGATAGGGCTATGATTAATAACAGTATAGAAAAAAGGCGTAGTGATGGCATCCTCCTTACTATGCGATGCCTCCATGTTGTGGATTTCCATGCTTGTGACGAGTTGACTTTCAGGGTAGGGAAGAGGGTGTTTTTCTTATAATAAAATAAGGCGATGACTATGGGTATCAAGAGCAGTACCCACGGATATGCGATATGATATTTATCCCAAGGCATCTGTTTCTAGTTTTTGAATTAGGATTATCAAAGCATCTGTTTCAGCGTGCGGGGTGTTTTCAGTATGGGGAGAAAACTTATAGTAGTCACTTGAAGATAAAAATTTGGCTATAGCCTCCTGTAGTGTTGCGGGGATGGAAGAAGAAGAAAGAATGGGTAGAAGCTCTTCGGTAGTCAACGCCAATGCCGGAATACTATATTTGAACTCTATATATAAGCGTAATATTTCCGAAAGGCGTGCATATCGTAGGTTTAGGTCTTCGATGTCTCCTGCTTTTTGGATATGAAAAGTACACCAATTATAAGGAGACACTCCATTAGGAATGTAGTTCGTAGCGCGCTTTATTTTGTTTTTATTTTTATTGGATAAATATAAAATTAAGAAGATGATACCCAACCCCATCAGGGCAAGCAAGCCCACGCTCACATATTTAATATAGGGTGCTATTTTTTGCCAAAGGGTTACTTCTTTGGAGATGGGAGGAAATATATCTTTTATAGGCTTGGTGGTGTCAGCATATATCATAGAAACAGAAAGCGGCTGTGACTTGGTAAATATAGTATCTACGGATGTCGTATTATCTACGACAACAGGGAGTGCCGGAATTATTACGGTGGCACTATCCCAAGCCCTCAGGTGTAGTGTGCAGGCGTAAAGCGTATTGCGACCCTTGGGCAGGGTATCATAAGTGATGGGAGATACTATCTCTAGGGGCTGTAACCGTGTAGTGTAATCAGGAAATACGACAAAGGCATTCTTGCTGGTAATACATTGAATATTGAGTACGATGTCATCACCTACCTGAGGATTTTTGTTTTCTATAGATAAATACACTTTAGTGTCTGCAATAGCAATAAAGCACGGCAGTAAAAGCACTATAATAATACCTGTCCTCATTTCCTACTTTTGAAAAACATTCGCAATTTTTTCAGATAATCGTCATTTTCTTTTATAATGAGGAGATTCGCCTTAGCTTTTTTGAAAGAATATTCCATGTATGCCAAATCTTTGTAATATTGGGTGCTACGCTCCTTGGCGACTTTTTTATCTGAAGTATCTATCCATGCCATTGAGCTGGTCTCGCTATCTTTGAAAGCAATCATTCCAATATCTGGGATAAGGGTATCATAATTATCTTGTATGGCAATGCCAATGACATCATTTTTTTCTGCCAATCGAGCTAAGCTATCTTCATAACCTGAGAATAGGAAGTCGGAAAGGATAAAAACGATACTCTTATGTTTGGCATGGTGCATAATATGATCCAAGGCTATAGAGAGTTTTGTGCCACCCTGCTTAGGCTCTATGTCCAAAAGCTGCCGTATCATGTTCAAGATGTGATTTCTTCCTTTTTGGAGACGTACGAAATGTTCCACCTTATCGCCAAATAGAAGCATTCCGGAGAGGTCGTTATTCTTGAGTGCCGCAAAAGCCAGCGTAGCCATAATTTCTGCTATCTTTTCGTTGCGAGGCTGCATGGCGGTATGTATGGAGGGGCTTACATCTATCACGAAGTAAATACTTAGTTCGCGTTCTTCCTCATATACTTTCAGGTGAGGTTTGCCACTTCGTGCCGTGACGTTCCAGTCTATATGCCTAACATCGTCACCATATTGGTACTCACGAACCTCACTGAACGACATACCTTTGCCTTTGAAAGAGGTATGATAATCTCCGGACATAATCTGATCGCTGGAATGACGACTTCGGATTTCTATCCTACGAATTTTAGCTAAAAGTGCTTTTAGTTCCATCTACTAGGGGGCTTGTACGCCTGTAAATATGGCATCTATTATTTTGTCGGTAGTAATGCTTTCTGCCTCTGCCTCAAAGGATAGACCTATCCTGTGTCTGAGCACATCGTGCGCTATGGCTTTCACGTCGTCAGGAGTGACAAAGCTGCGCTTGTGCTTAAGGAAGGCATAGGCTTTTGATGCCAAAGCCAAGCTAATGGTTGCCCGTGGCGAAGCGCCGTAGTTTATCAATGCTTTCAAGTTGCTCAGACCATATCTGTCGGGTTCTCTAGTGGCGAAGACAATATTTAGGATATACTTTTCTATATGTTCGGATAGATATATGTTTCTTACCATATCTCTTGCTTCCATAAGTTGCGGTATAGATAACATAGATTGCAGAGTAGGCTTTTGGAAAGATAGGTTTTGGCGTAGTATCATTCGCTCCTCTTCAAAAGCAGGAAAATCTACCAGTACTTTGAACATAAAGCGATCTACTTGTGCCTCTGGTAAGGAGTAGGTGCCTTCTTGCTCTATGGGGTTTTGTGTGGCGAGCACTAAAAATGGTGCTGGCAAGGAGTAAGTAGTGTCGCCAATTGTCACCTGTCTTTCTTGCATGGACTGTAGTAGTGCACTTTGCACTTTGGCAGGGGCTCTATTGATTTCGTCTGCCAGTACGAAGTGTGCAAAGACGGGACCTTTCTTGGCCTCGAACTCTCCACGCTGACTATTATAGATCATTGTGCCTATGATATCAGCAGGCAACATATCTGGAGTAAACTGAATTCTTGCAAATTTTGCCTGAATCACTTCGGCGAGGGATCTGATACTAAGCGTCTTGGCAAGTCCAGGCGCACCTTCCAGCAAGACATGTCCATCGGATAAGAGAGCAATAAGAAGACGCTCTATCATGTACTTTTGCCCTACAATGTTTTTGGCTATTTCTTCTTGCGCCTTTTCAAAGAGAAGATTCAGTCCATAAATTTTCTCTTCGGATATATTTGTGTTTTCCATAATTTATACTATTGCAAAAATAAAAATGTATGTTGCCCTTTGCGGTTAAAAAATGTTAGTCATTAAGGGGAAAGATATAAAAATGGCTAATCTGATAAATGCTGCAGTTGGTTGATAAGTGTAATATGAGACAGGCAGGACTCTAAAGTGTAGGCATCTCCAGAAATAATTTTTTTATAAGCTACACTATGTAAACTTTCAAAATGATGGTCTAAGTCAATAACGGACTCATTTACAGCCAATTGCTTGTAGGGAGACATATCCGCAGCTTTTCCATATCTTTTTTTGTCTTCTTTGTCTATGCTTAGCAGCCATGCCACCTGAGCATTTTCCAAGGTTAGTAGTCCAGATTGTAGTTTCACTTCATTAGTAGTAAGAGAAAAAGATTGCACTTCTCCGAAGAGCCACAATAAAAGGTCAAAAAAATGTACGCCTATGTTCATCAATATACCACCAGATTTTGCAGTATCGCCTTTCCAAGAGTACTTGTACCATGCCCCGCGAGGAGCCACGTAATCTAATTTTACCGTATAAGTCCTGGTTTTATCGATATTGTTTTTGAGGGATATGAGGGCAGGATGATAGCGGAGCTGTAGTAGTGGAAATACCTTCTTGCCAGAACTCGACGATAGCTGTATGAGGGGCAATAGATTGTGGGTGTTCAAAACCAAAGGTTTTTCGCAGATGACATGCATATTGTTTTTAATACCAAAGCGAATATGTGCATCATGAAGATAGTTGGGAGAACATACTATCAAGTAGTCAATGGGGTCGCTTTCCATCATAGTGTTAATATATCTGTCGAACCTTTCTATCTCTCTGAAATATTTACATTCGGGGAAATATTTGTCCAAAATGCCTACGGCATCATGTACATCGTGAGCGGCAACCAAGAGGCCCTCAATAGCCTTAATAGCGTCAAGATGTCGTGGCGCAATATAACCGGCAGCACCTATGATGGCGAATCTTTTCATGGCGTCGTAATCCTATTTTGTTCCAATTTATATTTCCTCCCAGAGGTGGGACACACGGCGACATTTTGATCGTCAAATACTAGTTTTTGCCCGTCATGGCTCATCCATCCTCTTATCTTGGCGGGATTTCCTGTCAGCAATGCATGTGGAGGCACATCTCTGGTAACGACAGCACCTGCACCGATGAAGGAATATGCGCCAATAGTTATGCCGCAAATAATGGTAGTATTAGCACCAATAGTTGCGCCTTTCATGATATATGTCGTCTTAAATTCATCTTTCCTATTGACAAAGCTTCGAGGGTTTATCACATTGGTAAAAACAGCAGAAGGGCCGATAAATACATCGTCTTCTATGACTACCCCTTCATAGAGTGAAACATTGTTTTGGATTTTTACGCCATTTCCTACGACAACCTTTTTGCCCAAAAAACAATTTTGTCCAATAGAGCAATCCGTTCCTATCAATACTTCGGGCATGATATGTGTGAAATGCCAGATTTTGGTTCTGGAAGCTATTTTTGCGCCTTCATCTATTATGGCAGTAGGATGTATAAAGTTTTCCGACATATTAGGCAAAGAATTTGCGAATTTGGTCTGTAATATACATAATTTGTTCATCATCGAGATAGGGATGTATGGGTAAGCTAAGAACTTCTTCACATAACCTTTCAGAATTTTCTAAGGGATGTATGGGGGAAAGATATTTGTATGCCTCCTGATGGTAAATTACTTTTGGATAGTGTATTGCCGTAGGGATTCCCTGTTGTTCTAAAAAATTTTTAAGCGCCTCTCGTTTAGAAAGTATGCGTAAGGTATATTGATGATATACATGAGTACTGTATCCTGAAATTTTGGGGAGGCATATTTGTTTTATGTCTTTCAATACCGCATTATATTTTTGAGCTACAACCCTTCTTTTTTCTGCTTCAATATCCATTTTTTGTAGTCTAAGTAATAATATTGCCGCTTGAATCGTATCGAGGCGAGAATTCATACCTATACTATTATGGGTGTATTTTGAAGATTGTCCGTGGTTGGCAAGTTGCTTTGCCTCCGTATAAAAAGATTCATTTTGGCAAAACAAAGCACCTCCGTCACCAAAACAGCCCAAGGGCTTGGTCGGGAAAAAAGAGGTAGTACCAATATCTCCTATCGTTCCTAAATACTTTTGTGTGGTGTTTTCTATAGCACCCAAGGACTGGGCATTGTCTTCTATGAGTATAATATTCTTTTGTTTACAATATTCTGCGACGGATGCAATATTACCTGACTGCCCAAAAAGATGTACGATAATTAGGGCTTTTATTTTGGGATTATCTTCTAAGATAGGGAGGATGGATTCATCTATATTAAAAGTTTGTAGATTAATATCATAAAAAAAGACATTTAATTCCAGTATTGCGGCTACTTCTGCGGCGGCAATATAAGAAAATGCAGGGATGGCAACGGTGTCGCCCTTTTGTAGTTGCAATGATTTTAGTGCCAACCATAATGCATCGGTTCCATTGCCACAACTCTGTGTATATCTAGCCTTTAAATATTCAGACAGGCAGGCCTCAAAACGAGTAACCTCACCACCTAATATAAAGTCGCCCCGGTCTAAACACAGAGAAAAAGAGCGGAGATACTGCTCTTTGGCAGCAACTTCGCTAGTATCTGTGGTAAAAAACCGTATAGGCTTCATGATGAATGTATAAAAGTAATTGGATGTAAATTTAAATTTTTAAAAAGTCTTTACTAAATTTACTTTTTATTCGTCTATATAAAAAAGAATGACCAAAATGAACATAAAAATTTGGACATATATTGTACTGCTGCTGTGTGGTTTTAGGACACTTGCCGCCGATCAAGTTGCGTTAGTTGCCCCCTTTGAAGGTGCTAATATTGAGTCCCCAAATGTTGTTTTTGAGTGGAATAGACAATATACAGATGTAAATTTTACGGTACAAATATCTGACAATCAGGACTTCAGCAATATAATACACCAAGTGACTACGGCAAATGATTTCTATGCTTTTATATTGCCAGCGTCCAACACCTACTATTATTGGCGCATCAAATCTGACAGTCGCCCATATTCTAATGCAAGAAGTATAATTTGGTTTACACCCAAGATGGTGCCCAATCTTAAGGTTTGGCTACGTTCAGATACAGGCGTGATAATTACAAATGGGAAAATTTCACAGTGGACAGATTTATCTGGGAACAATAATAATGCACGACAGACGGACACTTCTAAACAACCGATATTATTTAATGCATCAGCAACAACAACAACGAAGCCTTCAATCTACTTTGATGGAGTTAATGATGTTTTAGGATTTACAACTAATATACCGCTTGTTAAGACATCCTTCACATACTTAATGCATACTACTGGTACCAATACTATTGGAGTATCTACAGGGAAGTTGCCAGGTATATATTCTTGTATAACTAGTGATTATGTTGGAAACGAAACAAAGGCTTTATTTTATGTCTATAATCCACCAAATACAATAATGCAAGGTTTGGGGTTTAATAATGGAGACAGTGTTTTGCCAACAAACTTTATAAAACCAACGAATTTCAGGCTGTTTAATTTTATACACCCAAGTCTCATTTATGCTGCTCTTGGTAGAGCAAACAATACAACATCTTATTGGCAAGGTCAATATATAGAGTCGTTTTTATATACGGATTCAATATCCTATTCTAATAGGAAAAAAGTAGAAAACTATATATCATCAAGATATACGCCGCCATTAAATATAGGAAAAGATATAATTGCAAACAATTTTTGTACATCATATCTGTTAAATGTTGGAAATGGATATTTATCTTATATATGGTCAACAGGAGAAACGACACCAGAAATTACTGTTAAGGCTTTTGGAAATTACAGCGTTAGGGTAATAGATATCAATGGAAGAGAATGGATAGATACTATTAATATATATCCTTCATTAAAGCAGCTACAAGGAAAGAAATTATCAATATGTAAAGGAGACTCTGTAAGTGTTAGTTTGGACTTGCCTCTAGGCTATACAGCAAATTGGTCTGATGGTAGATCTGGCAGTTCTCTTTATTTCAAGAACAACGGCAAGTTTTTTGTAACAATAACGGATAATTCGGGTTGTAGTCATACAGATTCATTTTCAGTTGTAATTGATTCTTTTGCTTTTAGTGATAATAATTTTCCTGACGTTAGTGTTTGTAGGGGGACACCTCTAAGCATTTCTAATTCTTTTGGATTAGACAGCGTATTATGGTCAACAGGGTCTTCTGATAATTCCTTGTATATAAATGCTGCCGGTAATTATTCGGTATATGCACGCTCTATTAATGATTGCGAACTTAATAAATCTTTTAACGCAACTATTAAGGGAGATGCTCCTAATGCAGACTTTGAGGCAGAGACTTTCTGTAGAGGTGCTTTTGGTCAGTTTAATGATTTATCTATACCGCCCTCTGGAAACGATATTACAGAATGGCTGTGGGATTTTGGCGATGGTAATACTGCTGATATTTCTTCGCCAAAGCATGTGTTTGCCACACAGGGAAATCAGACCGTTTTACTTACGGTTACAACCAATGTGGGCTGTAAAGATGTAGTAGAAAAAAGTATAACTGTAAATCCTACGCCTAATGCCAATTTCTATTACCCGAATATTTGTTCTGATAATACCGTTAGATTTTTTGACTCTACAACCATTGCCAATGGAAGCATTTCCATATACAACTGGAAGTTTGGAAGCATTGGAACTGCCGTAGATAAAAACCCATATTTTTCTTTCCCTAATGCAGGATTTTACCCCGTTACCCTCATGGTAAGAACCTCCGATGATTGTAGGGATACTGTCACCAAGACAGTACAGGTCTTGTCGGGACCCAACTCTAACTTCTCCTATTCCACGGCATGTGTAGGTCAGGTAATAAGCTTTGCTAATACAAGCACAATAGATCCTTCTACAAATATAGTTACCCGGTCGTGGTATTTTGGGGATGGAACGTCCTCGAATCTTAATAATCCCACTAAAGGTTATTCTATCGCCGGGACATATAAT
The DNA here is from genome assembly GCA_044227665.1 of Chitinophagales bacterium. Classification (GTDB taxonomy): domain Bacteria; phylum Bacteroidota; class Bacteroidia; order Chitinophagales; family JADIYW01; genus JBGAWK01. The sequence goes on along the minus strand of JBGAWK010000001.1, from coordinate 32,109 downwards.
GTTACGTTGATAAATGTTTCTAATCAAGGGTGTGTAGACTCTGTTCAAAAGCAGGTGGTCGTTTATAATTTCCCTACAGCTAAATTTGAGATGACGAGTGCCCCTTGTGCAAATTCTATATTGACATTTGCAGACTCTAGTCTGTCTTCAGATGTTCCTATTACTGCCTGGCAGTGGAAGATTAATAATAATGTAGTTTCAACGGACAAGAATTTTGCGGTAAATGATCTTGCTGTCGGTAACTATAACGTCGAATTAAAAGTTACAAATGCAAATGGCTGTGCTATCTCTAAGATTAAAACCTATGCAATTACACAACCGCCAGTAGTTAATTTTGAACTAGATCCCGAATATGCAGAGCCTCCCACAATAGTAAACTTTTCTAATTTGTCGCCTACCAATTTAAATTTTGTATGGAATTTTGGTGATGGTCCGGTAGGGGCATTTACTTACAATGCTGCACACACCTATTCGCTGCCAGGTTCTTATGATGTTGCGCTCTCAGGCACAGACCTACGGGGATGCAAGACCACTTTAGTAAAAACTTTTGTTGCTAACAAACCCACAGTAGATGTTGCACTATTAGATGTTCTTCCAGTAATTAATAACAACGCCTATAATCCCGTAGTAAGAATTGAAAACAAAAGTAATGTCAACATAAGAAAGATGACCATTATAGTACGATTCGAAGATGGGACATCTGTATCAGAAGAATGGGTAGGGGTACTTCCTCCAAATACAATACTTAACTATAATTTCGTATCTTCTCTTATTTCATCCAATAAGTCTCCGATATTATGTGCCGAAATAGTATCTGTAAATAATAGCACTACGATAGAAACAGATTATAGTAACAACAAAATTTGTAGTGCTTCAGATATCTCTGCCTTTAAAATAACATCTATAGTACCTAATCCTGCACTTAATAAAGTTTCAGTAGGGTTAATATTTCCAAAATCTGGAGAATTGATTTTGGAAATTTACGATGCACTAGGTAATGTAGTAATACAGCCAGAAAAGCTGCAAATTGTGAAAGGATATAATAACGTCGCCGTAGATTTATCTACCTTGGCAAAAGGAAATTATATTTTGTCTGCACACTTTGAGGGAGAAACCTTGGGCAAAAAATTGTCTAAACTTTAGCAATTATACAGCGTATTATATATTGGGATAATAATGCTACCACACAGGTAGATGATGTGGTGCTACAGGCAATGATACCATACTTTATATCGTCTTATGCCAATCCCTCTAATATAAACAACATATTGGCTGTAGAAATTAGCAAACATATTGAAGATGCTCGAAAAAAAATAGCTTTATTAGTAGGTGCGGACAGTCAAGAAATTTATTTCAATTCAGGATCTACCGAGGCAATTAATACGGTACTGAAAGGCGTATTCTACAACTATACAGCTAAAGGAAAAAAGATAATTACTACCGCGGCTGAGCACACCGCGGTTTTGCAAACCTGTGACTATCTAAGAACCCAAGGAGCTGAAATAATTACTATACCCATAGATAAAAACGGATTAATAGACCTAGAATGCCTAGAAGCAGCAATAGATAATAATACTATAGCCGTATGTGTGATGTTTGCGAATAACGAAACTGGAATATTACAGGACATCAGAAGCATATCAGAATTAGCACATCGTCATGGAGCAATAGTATTTTCAGATACTACACAGGCCGTAGGAAAAATTCCCATAAACTTTCGAGAAATGGGTATTGATGCAGCATGTATGAGTGCACACAAATTCCATGGACCAAAGGGTGTTGGCGCAGTATATTTGAGTAGAAAGCAACCTAGAGTGAGTATTTTGCCGCTCTTACATGGTGGGGGACAAGAACGCGGACTTCGTGCTGGCACATATAATGTTCCTGGAATCATAGGCTTAGCAAAATCTTTGGAGATAGCCGTATTACAAATGCATGAAAACACGAATCATATCCTCCAAATTAAAAATTATTTGGAAAGTGAGATGAAGGCAGCTTTTTCAGCAACTATTCTTGGAGAGGAGGGTTTGCGAACGCCCAATACTGTAAGTGTGATGTTCCCAACCATTAGCAATATAGATTTATTAAAGAAGACTAAGACAAAGTTTGCCTTAGCACTCGGGTCTGCATGTTCTGCAAGACTAGGGAAAACCTCCCATGTGATTAAAGCCATGGGCTATACCGAAGCGTTTGCAAAACATACATGTAGAATCAGCCTTTCAAAATATAATACAAAAGAAGAAGCCACCCTTTTTATTGAAATGCTTAAAACTATTCTATAAAAATTCCAGCCTTTATCGTGTAGCCTTCTTACCTTTACCTTTTTATAATGATAATGCGCAAGGTAGCAGAACTTAAAGCACCAATAGATGCCGAACTCAAAATTTTTGAAAAAAAATTTAGAGAGGTTATGCGTAGTGAAGTAGCTTTGTTGGATAAGGTTACCTATTATATATTACAGCGCAAGGGCAAGCAGGTGCGTCCAATGTTTATTTTTCTATCGGCTAAAATGTGTGGCGAAATTAATGAAGCCACATATGTAGGTGCCGCTCTTACAGAATTACTACACACCGCTACTTTGGTACATGATGATGTCGTAGATGACGCGTATGAGAGACGAGGTTTTTTTTCCATCAATGCTCTATGGAAAAATAAAATTGCAGTATTAGTAGGAGACTACTTGCTATCAAAAGGACTTCTACTTTCACTAGAAAACCAGCAATATGAACTCCTGCATATTATGTCCAATGCCATAAAGCAGATGTCGGAAGGGGAGTTGCTCCAAATGGAAAAGGCGAGAAGGTTAGATATAGACGAAGTTGTTTACTATGAAATAATCAGAAACAAGACCGCATCACTCATAGCGGCAGCATGTCAGACAGGTGCAGCAAGTGTGCAAGCAGAGCCTTATATTACAGAAAAACTTCGGCTTATAGGAGAATATATAGGTATGGCATTCCAAATAAAAGATGATCTTTTTGACTATGGGGATAATGACATAGGAAAGCCTAGAGGTATTGACATCAAAGAAAGGAAGATGACCTTGCCCTTGATATATACGCTAAACAATGCTGATAAAGCAAAAAAAAAATGGATTATCAATATTGTAAGAAATTATAACGAAGACAAACAGAAAGTAAATGAATTAATACAATTCATAAGGAAAAGTGGAGGCTTAGAATATACCGCAAATAAAATGCACGAGTACAAACAGAAAGCCTATGATTTGCTCATGGAGTTCCCTGCCAATGAAGGCAGACAAGGCTTGCTCGACCTCGTTGACTTCATTATCCAAAGAGACTACTAATAATGAAAAGCCTCGTCTATAATCCGAAAATACGATTGCAATTCGCCCTGCTTATACTTAGTATCGCTCTATGTAGTATAAAGCTAATAGCCTATTACAAGACAGGCTCTAATGCCATATTGTCAGATGCGCTAGAGAGCATTGTAAATATCATCACAGGCGGTTTTGGACTATATGCAATCATCTTGGCTACGAAACCCGGAGATGAAGACCACCCGTATGGCCACGGTCGCATAGAGCTCATCTCTTCCGGAATAGAAGGAACACTGATTTTTGCCGCAGGTATAGGCATAGGATATCAGGCAGTATTAGGATTGATTCACACAAATCCCCTCGTAGCATTAGAGGAAGGTATCCCCTTAGTGATAGTATCAGCGGTACTAAATTTAATGTTTGGAGGATATGCTGTATTACAGGGGCGCAAGAACCACTCTCTCACCCTTGAAGCTGGGGGACATCATTTGCTCACGGATGCGCTCACTACATTTATACTCTTGTTGGGGCTCTTGCTTATTAAAATTACAGGATTCTATCGTTTAGATAGCATAATGGCATTAATATTAAGTATAGTTATTTTAGTAAATAGTGTGAAAATATTGCGTAAAAGTGTGTCCGGCATCATGGATGAAGTAGATGAGGGGCGCATAAAAGAAATAGCAAAAGTACTACAGAAGAATCGACAAATCAACTGGATAGACATACACAACCTTAGGCTAATAAAATATGGCGACAAACTACATCTCGACTGTCATGTTACATTGCCCAAATATTTGATACTTACAGAAGCACATGAAGAAGTCAATACTTTAGAATTATTATTAAAAGAAAAAGTTGTAGGACTCCAAGAATTGTTTGTACATGCCGATCCATGCATTCCTGAATGTTGTAAAAATTGCTCCATTACTAACTGTAAAGTACGCAGCTATCCTCTAGAGGAAGTGCTGACATGGAATACCGAAATCTTGAAAAAAAACAAGAAGCACAGTTTATAGATTATTTCCATGTCAAAATGACTTGAAAACGCAAGTGGCACTAGTATTGATATTTTCATTGTAAACAAAAAAGAAAATTATTACAATGGGAAAAATAATAGGAATAGATTTAGGTACTACCAACTCATGCGTAGCCGTCATGGAAGGTAGCGATCCGGTAGTAATTACTACCGAAGAAGGACGCAGGACATTGCCGTCTATTGTGGGCTTCCTAGAAAATGGGGAAAGAAAAATTGGCGATGCTGCCAAGAGGCAAGCTATCACTAACCCTACAAACACGGTTTCTTCCATAAAAAGATTTATGGGAAAAAGACATAGTGAAGTAGGTAAAGAACTATCTTATGCCGCATATAAAGTCGAAAAAGGGGATAATGATACAGTAAGGGTACGTATTCATGACAGACTATATACACCACAGGAGATTTCTGCAATCATACTACAGAAATGTAAAAAAATGGCGGAAGACTTCTTGGGGCAAGAAATAAAAGAAGCCGTAATTACCGTTCCAGCATATTTCAATGATTCTGAAAGACAAGCAACAAAAGAAGCAGGTTTGATAGCTGGCTTAGATGTAAAGAGAATTATCAATGAGCCTACCGCAGCAGCCTTAGCTTATGGTTTGGATAAGAAAGGACACGACTCAAAAATTGCCGTATATGACCTTGGTGGAGGCACTTTCGATATCTCTATATTAGAATTGGGGGATGGCGTGTTTGAAGTAAAATCTACAAATGGCGATGTGCACTTAGGCGGCGATGACTTCGACCAAACTATCATTGATTGGTTGGCATCAGAATTTCAGAATGAAGAGAGAATAGATTTACGCAAAGACCCCGTAGCCTTGCAGCGCCTAAAGGAAGCTTCTGAAAAAGCTAAGATAGAGCTCTCCAGCAGCAGCGAGACGGAGGTGAACTTGCCATATATTACAGCAATAGATGGTGTTCCCAAGCATTTGGTGCGCAAGCTTACACGTGCAAAATTTGAGCAACTTACAGACGCCCTTGTTGAAAGAACTTTAGAGCCTTGTCGTAAGGCACTCAAAGATGCCGGCTATTCTACCTCGGATATCAATGAAGTGATATTGGTGGGCGGCTCTACACGTATCCCAAAAATTCAAGAGGCGGTAGAGAAATTTTTTGGCAAAAAACCCTCTAAAGGGGTAAATCCAGATGAAGTAGTAGCCGTAGGTGCTGCCATACAGGGTGGCGTGCTTACCGGAGATGTGAAAGATGTCCTATTACTCGATGTTACACCGCTATCGCTAGGCATAGAGACCTATGGTGGCGTGTTTACCAAGCTCATAGAAGCCAATACGACAATACCCACCAAAAAATCGGAAGTGTTTTCTACGGCATCAGACAATCAGCCGTCGGTAGAAATAAATATCCTTCAAGGGGAAAGACCTATGGCTAGAGATAATCGCTCTATCGGGCGCTTCCATTTGGACGGAATTCCACCAGCATCTAGAGGCGTACCCCAGATAGAAGTAATCTTTGATATAGATGCCAATGGAATACTAAGCGTAATAGCCAAAGACAAAGGTACAGGCAAAGAGCAAAATATTAGAATTACTGCTAGCACAGGACTAAGTAAAGAGGAAGTAGAGAAAATGAAGGCAGAAGCCAAAGCCAATGAAGCAGCAGATAAAGAATCGCGAGATCGTGTAGAAAAAATGAATATGGCAGACTCTCTAATTTTCCAAACGGAGAAGCAACTGAAAGAATTTGGGGACAAACTACCTGACGATAAAAAAGGGACTATAGAGAGTGCCTTGGCTACACTAAAGTCCGCTCATCAGGCACAAGACATAGTGGGCATAGATACGGCAATGGAACAACTCAATAATGCTTGGCAGGCTGCCTCTCAAGACATGTACAATGCTTCACAGCAAGCAGCACCTTCCGAGGACGGAAGTCAAGGTCAACAAAGTCAAGGTTCTGGCAGTGATGAGGTACAAGATGTAGAATACGAAGAGGTAGGGAAATAAATCTACTTCTATTAATAACGAAAAGGGGGCTGTCCATTTTGGACAGCCCCCTTTTACTTTAGAGGTATAATTAATTATGCCCCTTTCACAATACACGATAGTTAAAAAATTGTGGATACCGCAGTATGTGAAGAACATTTTCTAGACCGATTATGGTATAAAAGATTTGATAGACCAACTTGACACTATACCCAAACGTTTAGTAGGGGTATAAAAATGTGCCTATACAGAGAAGATAATCTGAGACAAAACAATTAGAGCCGGTTTCAGCACCCAAGATACAAAGAGCGAAACGGAGACCAATTGCCCCATAAAAAATAAGGCTTTTAGAATAAATTTATTGATTTATTCTGGTCTTAGCCCAATAATCTTTCATTTGCCTCAAAGCTAGTACGGATAAGTATTTCAAAAGATTTTACCAACACAAATGTCCATTAACCAGATATTCACTAGAAACAAAAATTGAAAGGAGACTAAGAACAAAACATATTAATCCACTTAGATATAGGGACTTAAAAGCAAAAAAACCTAGTTTATATTATAAACCAAGCAGTTTAAAAAAACATTCAAATGAATAAAAATGTAGAGACGTGATGGATTAAATATGCATAGCCCGATTGGCGGTGGCAGCAAGGCAGGCTTCTTTAATAGCTTCGGTATAAGTAGGATGAGCATGACTGATTCTGGCGATGTCTTCGGCACTTGCCCTGAACTCCATAGCCACTACTGCTTCCGCAATCATGTCCGCAGCGCGGGCGCCCACGATGTGTACGCCAAGTATCTCGTCGGTTTCTTCATGAGCCAAAACTTTTACCATGCCGTCAATATCTGTGCTGGCTCTAGCGCGACCTAAGGCACGCATAGGGAATACCCCAGATTTATAGGGAATATTTTGTTGTTTTAGGTCATTTTCAGTAGCACCTACAGAAGCTACTTCGGGCCAGGTATACACTACTCCAGGAATAAGGTGGTAATGGATATGTGGATGCTGTCTGGCAATAATTTCTGCTACAAAAACCCCCTCCTCTTCTGCTTTGTGAGCCAACATAGCTCCTTTGACCACATCTCCTATGGCAAAAATATGAGGGACAACGGTTCTCAACTGAGTATCCGTAGGAATCATTCCACGTTCGTCTGTAGCAATTCCGGCATTTTCTAGATTTAGACCAGCGGTATAAGGTCTCCTGCCAATAGCAACCATACAATAATCAGCACGGAGGCTCACTTCTTGGGATTTTTTGTCCAATGCTGTGACAGCAACTGTATCATTCTGTGCATTTACGCCAGTCACCTTATGTCCTAAATAGAATTTTATGCCCAATTTTTTCAGCGAACGCTGTAATTCCTTACTGCAATCTGTGTCCATAGTAGGTATGATGGTGTCCATATATTCTACTACAGATACTTCTGTCCCCAACCTCGCATATACTGACCCTAATTCCAGGCCTATAACGCCACCGCCGATAATCAGCAACGACTTAGGACATTCTGTCAAAGATAGTGCTTCGGTAGAGGTGATTATTCTTTTTTTATCTATAGTAATAAAAGGCAAAGAAGAGGGTTTAGAACCCGTAGCAATGATAATATTGTCAGCATAAATTTGTTGTTGAACGCCATTATCCTCTATTTGCAAAGTATGGCTGTCCACAAAGCTGCCGACACCACGCAGCACTATCACCTTGTTTTTTTTCATCAGATAATCTATACCTTGGCAAGTTTGTTCTACGACTTTGGCTTTTCTCGCTATAAATTGGGAAAAATCTAAAGTAGCACCTTCTACATGGATACCATGTTCTGCCATATTCTTTTGTATGTTATGATAGTGCTCTGAAGAGTCCAGCAGTGCTTTTGACGGAATACATCCTACATTCAGACAGGTGCCGCCGAGTGTAGGATATTTTTCGATGAGTACCGTATTAAAGCCCAGCTGTGCTGCACGTATTGCTGCTACATATCCCCCAGGGCCTGCGCCTATAATGGCTACATCATATTTTTCCATATCCATAAAATTCTTTACAAAAGTAAACACGAATTGCCAGCAAGAGTTGTCTCAACATACACTTTTTATAAATTTATTAGGTTTTGATTTCGGCAACTTGAGAACCTGATTATACACATTAGATATTCAATGGTTTATAAATTTTTGGAACAAGAATAAAAAGTAAAAACTATTTTTACCCATATTGCATTAATGAGCCATGGGAATTTGGGATAAAATACGCAAACTGGCATTTGAACAAGAAGACATCTACAACGACCAAGAAATTATAAACCAACCGGTAGTAAACCCCTATAAAGTAGCGGTATTTGACCTCTCTAATGCCACCATAGAAGAAAAGATAGAGTATATCCTTACCTATAGAAGTCATGGCGAGCAGATACAATATGCCGACAAGCTATTACAGGAAGGGCCTCATGAGCTGGCCTTATATATGTATCAGCAACTTATGAATCGCTATCCTTCAGAAAAAGACCGCTATGAGAATGGGGTTGGGCTTGTAATGGTGAAAATGGAAAGATTCGGCGAAGCCATAGATTATTTTAAATCGGCATTACAGCACGGCATGCACCCAGATATATCCGAAAAATTGATATGGCAGGCGGCAGAGGCAGACTACAAATCTTCTGGGTCAAAAGCCTTGCTCATTGCCTATGAGCAGGATTTTCCCAATGGAAAATATATTGCTGAGGCTATAAAAATCCTCTATCCTACCGATGACTTAGTATTAGTGCCACAGAAGAGTGTGGAAGTACCTTTTGAACTTACCAATCCAGAAGTATTACAGAAAATTACAATAAATATAACAGAAACGTGCAGAGAGCAAGAAGGCTTCATAGCGGAATCTGCCCTAGAAAGTCCAAATACAGACGCGGAAGTTGTTACTATAACCTTACAAGATTATACGCCAGCGATAGAAGCCTTCTTGGAGGAATATTTTGACCCCACCAATATTCAAATGTTTTTTGATGATGATGAAGAGCTACCGGTACATATCTACCATATTAAAGCAACTGCGGAGCAGCCATTTCATGTTTTAATAAGCAATGGCATGAGCAGGGTAGACATGCCTGTGCCAGATGATGCGCAAGAATTGAGGTGTGCAGAATTACTCTGTTTCTTGCCCGCAGAGGTCTCTCTTTCAGCAGAGGCACTACAGGATACAAATGCAAACTGGCCTTTGACATGGATGAGAACGATAGCAAGAAGTTCTGTATATGAGCGAAAGTGGTTTACCTATGGAAGCATGTTTGGTAATGGGGGTGAGAAAATAGGCAATACAAGCTTCACGCATTTGATTATGCTTAATTCTACAACCCTGCCGGAAGAAATCCAAGAGATTCCTGTAGAAGGCAAATCCATTGTGTTATATGCACTCATACCATTATTGCTGGAAGAAGCGGAGATTAGGAGAAAGGAAGGGATAGAAGCATTGGTAAACATCCTTTCTTCTAACAATGTCAGAGACATTATTATACCACGAGTATAGCATTATGATTGATTCGGCTTCTACCGTGTTTTTTCTGAAGATTGTCTCCAGAGGATAAGCCACGCCAAATTGATATAAAACAGGCTGCCTACTTTATTAGATTCCACAAGATCGCTAAAACAATTATTTATCAAAAAAACTATCTGGCTACAGGCTATAGCCAAGAGCAGAAGACGGGAGCTTCCAGAACTGTAATGATAATATTTTTGAATAAAAAACAGAATATAGCCTACCAATATCAAGTATAGTATAGCCCCCATTACCCCTTGTTCGGTAAGCATCAGCAGCGTATAATTATGTACGGTAGAGCGCTCTTCGTTTTTACTTATATAGGTCTGAAAAGAACTTACGGTATATGCTTTATATACTGTATTAAAGGTATTAGGGCCAGCGCCGAACAGACCATATTGCGGCACAGACTTTATGGCAGCTATCCACCTATAAAAACGCTCCATTGTACTCATGTCTTCACCAGAGAAAGTAGCCTTCAGATGATCGTCGAGATTGGCATGATAGATGGTAGTATCATAATTGGGCGCATAGGTCAGGTATTTACTGTCTTTAGCCAAATATATACCTATACATAGTATGGCAAGGAGCGTAGCAAGATAGGCTGTCAATACTTTTTTATAATGAATAATAAAAATAAAGACAGGCAGTACCAAAATTGCCAGCCACACGCCTCTAGTATAAGTGAAATAGATGGCACAAACAAAAAATAGTGTGCAAAAAACATAGAATATTCGCATCAACGTTCCTCTTCGGCTTATGTGTATCATATATAAGATATAGGGAAATAACATGCCCATGAAGATGGCATAGTTTACGTGATTGCGAAATACAGGCTGGCAGGCCTTATTGATACTGTCAAAGGTGAAGCCCATACCACCGTGACGGAACATTACATATATAACGCCAAGGAGTGTAGGTATAAATAGGAGGACAAAAAATTTCTCAATGGCTTTAGCATCTTTAGTAAAGATATATGCTGCCATATAGAATCCTATCACATACCACCCCTTGGCCAGCAAATACTTTATAGACAAAATAGGATCTGTAGAAAATAAGGCAGTAGCAACAGCCCAAATATATAAGAGAAAGATAATGACCGTAAATGGGTGTGCCAAGAAGGACTTTAAGGAAACATTTTTGGTCAAAACATAGAACAGGGTAATAGTAGCGATAATGATGACAAGAGGCTCCGATGGTAGGTCTGTACCCAAGCTCCCAAAATAATATTCTACAGATAGAGGCATAGACAACATTAGCATAGGAAATGCCAGTGTGGGAAAAAACAATAAAACAAGCAGAAAAAGCATACCGAAACACCCTAATGTCGGGAGTGGCGACTGGAAATAAAAGGAAGTAAAAAGACCCGCAATGCCCAGCGCAACAAATCCCAAATAAATACCAAGGATATTTCTATCGCTATAGGTCATGAGCGGATAGATCGAAATTTTTCCAATACTACCGCTGCCAAGGAGAAGAAAAATAGAGATCCCACCAAGACAGCTAACACTATCATCCACCGTATAGGACTACTTTTTTTGAGGGCAACTTGCGGATATTCTGTGATATACAAAGTAGAAAACAACGGGGAATTTGTCGCACGAAATTGAGCTCTAGTCAATTGTAGCTTAGCTACAACACCCATATCCGCATCAGCAGGCATAGAGGCTATCTCTTCCTCTATGGCTGCGAGCACTCGTTTGCGGGAGTCCAAAATCCAGCTTTTATAAGTACTGTCAGCATACTGCAAGGTAGCATCTGCCATAGCTTTGGCGAGGTGGGCATCAGTATCACTTATGGTTACATCTATAGCCGCCAACTCATTTTTTCTTATAGTAAAATTATTACCCCATCCCAATCGGGTGTAATAGAGGTCTTCTGCTTCATAATGCTTTTGTAAAGAAAATTTCTTTATCATGTAGTCAGCAAACATAGGAGACCCCAATAATGATAAAATCCTGTCTATATCATCGCTGCCACCAAAATAATTAGTATAGCCATTTTCGGAATTGAAGATGGCACTACGGTCGCTGGCAGAAGGATTGGCGATATAAAATACAGCATTGGACTCATACCGTGGAGGCATAAATCTAGGTATAGAACCGATGATGGCTATAATCGTGCAGAGCAACACAGGAAAAAGAATTTTCCATTGCCACCTGCGAAGGATAGATATTAATTCTAACATATTTAGTAAAATTGCATCCAAATATACATCAATGCCTACGCAAACCAAAAATTTGATATTCATCGTATTACATCTTGTGATGGGTTTTGGGATGATTTTTTGTAGTACCCTTCAAAAATATGTAGGTATAGGACATTTTTTACTGATACTCACGGGATATATAGGTGGATTTGCTTGTATATATGTATATATTAGATTGATACTAAATAAAAGAGTAACCCAAAAATTGCATAAGATGACATGGACGATATCTGGAATATATATAGCCGGGATGCTATTCACGCTCTTAAAGCATGGCGAAACAGTATCACCGCCCACACTCTTGTGGATGCTGATAGGCTTGCTGGCGGCAACAAGGATAGGCATGTTTTTGTTGCAAATAAAGCTAGCTTAGAAGAACAGCGTAAGGGCTTTTTTGCGCAATTTCTTCCTTGGGTTGTTGCACAAAAGGGAGATTTATGTCTAAAATTTCTTTAAGTACAGCAATGAGCTTCTCTTCAAATTGATGCATAGTTTCCCTAGAAATAGGAGGAAGAGAGACAGACTCCGCATGGTGGGTGAGATCATAAAAACAAATATCTATAGGCAATGTTCCGAGCAGATAGGCATACATATATCCCTGCAAATCATATTTTCCTTCCACGCTAAAAACATCATCCATAGACTTCCCTTTTCCTGAAACCGCCAGCGACACCTTGCCGGTTTTATAGTCTATGACCCTATAGTAGTCCTCGCCAATCCTGTCCACCCTATCTAGCGTACCTGTGAGCAAAATGGTGTAATCTGCTATCCGGATATTTTTTTCCACCTTTGATTCTACATCATATAGCGTGACCGCAGCATCGCTATGTGCATCCTTTTGCAGTACTTGCACCAATAATTTTTTTAGAATATCGCGATCTAGAGCGTTTTTTCCCTCCAATTGCAAGATATCCCACTGCAAATTTGCAGCATAGTAGGCCTTTTGTAGTGCATCAGAGACTAGCGTTTCTAAAGATTGTGGGGTGAGTGCGGATAAAATACGCAAAGGTTTCCCTATCATGGGTCTATAAATATATTCCATCGCACTATGAAATAATTGACCCAAAAGCATATCATCAGTACCCTCTATTACTTCTTCAGGCTCTTTAATTTTCGCCACATATTTATAAAAAAACGCTACGGGACACTTGCAATATAATTGGAGTGCCGTAGCAGAGAATTTCATGTTCGACAGCACCGCCATCATCTCAGGGGTTTTGTTTATCAGAATAGGAAGATATTGCGATTGCTGGACAACAGCATTTTTACTATACATCTGTGAGTGGATTATCATATTGTGGGCAGCATATTCGTGTTCTACTTGTAATACATACCTACTGGGCTCTGCCCCACTATCTCCAGTTTGATAAACAAGAAAAACATTTTCTGCCCTATGCATTAGCCTATAGAAATGATAGGCATATATTGCATCATAATCTTGATGTGTTGGGATATTATAAGCCTTTTTGATATTATAAGGAATAAAGGAATATTGTCTCGAAGACTTAGGCATTATTCCCTCGTTGACATTTAATACATATAAAGTTTTAAAATCTAAGAGCCGGGTTTCCAATATTCCCATGATTTGTTTATCGGCTTCGGTATCCGTATCGAGAGGGATAGAAAGTGTCTTTAGGTGTTTGTCCAATAGGGAGACCAAGGTAATGTCATCTACAACAAGAGCTACCTTTTGTATATCTAGGAAGAGTTGTTCTATGGCAGTATACAGATGCCCGACAACACCTTGTGTGTCGAACAACTGCTTTTCATTGGCCTTTATCAGTGTCACCAACGTTATGATGCCGTCCTGTATGCTTTTTTCCGACAAACCCAAGCCATCAAACAAACCAGTACATTCCAAAAATTTCTCTATAAAGGAGCTTGACAGATACGGTTTGTTGTTTGAAATTACAAAGGTATTCAAGCCGTCTAATTTTTGTATATCTATACCTGTTACCTTTAATAAGCCCTCATGGTGTATAAATTCTAACCAAGATTCTGCAAGTATAGCTTCTGAACGTTTGGACAAAAACAACTTCATAAAACGGCTAATAAATGCATAATGGGGTAAATCTTGAAAGCTGATACCCATTGTAATATTAAAATCCCTAGAAGGTAAAAAAGACATAAGGTTCTGCAAAGCACGTTCTTCGCAAAGGGTGATAGCGGACTTGTGGTCAGAAGGCAGGGATGCTATATGCTGGGATACAAAGGCATGTTGCAGAGAGAGACTTCCTGCCGCTATGATATGAATATTTTTACTTTGTAAAAAATCTGAACATATCCAATGGTGTTTAGCAGAAGTAAACATCTTTCTATACTGTCGTAAGAACAAGCCTGCTTCGTGAATATCACTGTCCATATACGAGTTGTCGGCATCCCAGTATAAATGCACTTCTGCCTGTGCGCTAAGCAAGTCTATAAGACGTTCCTCTGCACGTGTGAGGGCATTGAAGCCACAAAAGTAGAATTGACTGGCCGAAAAACTATATTCATTATAAGCAATATTTTCGACCAACTGTCTATACATATTTCCCGAAGTACAATAACCCTCACTATGCATCGCCTCAGTGAAAGAGATGTACAGGGGATATAATACTTGCCAAATTTTTATAAAAGACTGTTTTACAGCATCCTCTGAATGAAAGGCGCTACCAAAAAACTGTTGCAATACCTCTAGTGCTTCTTGCGGTAGCGCAAAGTCGTCATCAATAGATTTTTGCGCATCTACAAGAGAAAAAATTTGTTTTACAGGGCTTAGATTCTTGTCCACCTCATCAAAATCTCGCAGAAGGATTTTCCCCCAAGGAAAAAATTTGTCGAAAGCCTCGGCATCATCTACACAATACTGATAGGACTTGTACAGCATACCTATAGCATACAGTTCCGAGGCTAGAGAATTGTCACTATATGAAGCCACAAAGTCGGAGATGCTCATAATCCTAGGAAGGACAATAGAAGTTGCGGCAAGGTCAATAAAGTATGTCTTGAGCGTGGCACAAGCACGTTGTGTCGGCAATATTACCGTTGTAGTAAGGCTATATTCGTTGTCTTGTTGTAGTAAATCTTCTGCAATATGTTGCAAAAATGCCTTTGCCATACCGAATAAAGATAAAAGAATAATTTATTTTCATAGTGACCAAAATTTAATTGGGGGCAAGTCCATAGGTCACAAGGATTTATGCTAAATAGCTTTGCCAAGGGAGAAAGCAAGATAAACCCCTATCAGCAAATCCCTCATTTAAAAAAATCAAAAATTCCGCCTTTGCCTTTGTCCTGTTGGGGATTCTTGCCAGGCTGGAAATTGGGGGAAGTTCTCAGTCGCTCCAATAGCTGCTCCTCCTCCTTGTTGAGGTGAGTAGGCGTAAATACCTGCACGATGACGAGCTGGTCTCCTTTGCCATAGCCATTTACAGAAGGGACACCTTTGCCAGCGAGGCGGAAGGTCTTGCCGCTTTGTGTCCCAGCAGGGACTTTTATCTTAGCTCTGCCGTCTATGGTAGGCACCTCCACCTGTGTGCCGAGGGCAGCATCAGCGATATTGAGATACAGTTCATATAGAATATTATTGCCGTCACGGCGAAGCTCTTCGTGATGTGTTTCCTCTATAGAAATGACTAAGTCGCCATGAGAGCCACCCCTAAGTCCGGCATTACCCTTCCCTGACATCGAAAGCTGAACGCCGTCAGTGACGCCAGCCGGAATATCCATAGTGATTTGTTCCTCACCATACACACGCCCTTCTCCACGACACTTAGTACATTTATTGGTGATTATTCTGCCCTCGCCATTACAGGTAGGACAGGTGGCAGTAGTAGCCATTTGTCCGAGGAAAGTGTTGGTGACCTTGCGCACGGCACCCTGACCATTACAGGTATTACAGGTTTGGTAGGCTCCGCCATCCTTGGCGCCGGTGCCACCACAGCCGTCGCAGATGATATGTTTCTTTACTTTTATTTTCTTCTGCACCCCATTGGCAATTTCATCAAGACTGAGTTTTACTTTTATCCTAATATTGCTGCCACGCTCACCCCGACCACGCTCTCTGCGACCGCCGCCGCCGCCAAAGAAGGATTCGAAAGGACTGCCCTGACCGAAGATGTCTCCAAATTGTGAAAAAATATCCTCCATATTCATGCCGGCACCGCCGCCATAGCTACCATTACCGCCCATGCCTTGATGACCGAAGCGGTCGTAGCGCGCACGCTTTTCCTCATTGCTGAGAACATCATAGGCTTCTGCTGCCTCCTTAAATTTTTCTTCAGCCTCTTTGTCGCCGGGGTTTCTGTCTGGATGGTATTGCAATGCCATCTTTCTGTACGACTTCTTTATCTCCTCGGCAGAGGCACTTTTGCTTACGCCTAATATTTCGTAATAATCTCTCTTTGCCATTGTCTTGTTTTGAAGGAACTATATAGAACTAATTCCAAAAATTTATTTTCCTACTACGACTTTTGCGTAGCGAATTATCTTATCGTTGAGGATATAACCTTTTTCTACTTCATCTATAATTTTGCCTTTTAAGTCCTCTGTAGATGCTGGAATCTCGGTGATGGCTTCATGCCATTCTGCATCAAAACTTTCTCCAATTACTGCCATGGATTTCAACCCTTTTTGCATCAAAACTTTATGTAGTTTTTCCTTTATAAGCAGCAATCCTTGCTTTACAGCCTCAATATCTGTAGCGGTTTCAATAGATTTTTCGGCACGATCAAAATCATCCAATACCGGCAAAAGGGTTTTTATCACTTCTGCTCCTGCCGTTTGTACAAGGTCTAGACGCTCCTTTGCTGTTCTTCTTTTGAAGTTGTCAAATTCGGCATATAATCGCAAGTATTTGTCTTTTTGCTCTTCCAATTCTTGACGAAGCTTGGTGCTACTCTCCTCGGCATCTGCCAAGGTAGGGGGTTCTGCTTCCGGAGCAATACTGTCCTGTGCTGTGGTCGTGCCGTTTTCTGCGAGGGTATCTTCGATTTCTATATTGTTTTCCTGACTCATAGACATAATTATTCTTATTTATGTAGTCAAATCTGCTGCCATAATAGATGTTGCCGACAAATTGACAGCATAATATGTGCTTTATGGAATTTTTCAAGATATTTTGTAAAAAATAATCACCAAGCGTTGATATTTTATTCCTAAAGAATACGCAGCAAAGATTTGTTTTTTAGGGAAAAACTTTATACCTTGAATTTTTTAAAAAGAAGATAGAGGCGTATGATAGAGGAATTTTTGGATTACTTGCAATATGAAAAAAGGTTTTCACCACACACGGTTACGGCATACAAAAAGGATATAGAACAATATCAAAATTTTTGCAAAGACAACATAGATGTACCGCTTACAGCCATAAAGCCAAAACAAATCAGGTATTGGGTAGCAGAGCTTATAGATGCGAAAAACAAACCTACATCTATCAAAAGGAAGATTTCTGCCGTCAACACCTATTATAAGTTTTTACAAAAAAAGGGAGCAGCCTCCATCAACCCAGCTAAAGGAGTCTATACCCCAAAAGTACAAGAAAGACTACCACAATATGCAGAGCAAGAAGAAATTGCAGGCTTGTTTATGTCAGAAAAATACCTATCGCTGTCGCTACAAGACCGCATCATTATTTCGCTATTCTACGCCACAGGCATACGTAGGCAAGAACTGATACAGATGAAGTGGCAAGATGTTAATTTTCATGAAATGCAAATAAAAATTACAGGAAAGGGCAACAAACAGCGCCTCATACCTGTTTCTAATGGTACTTCGGCAGAGCTTAAAGCACATAGAATGGAACAAAAAAAATCATACCTTTCGGAATATGTATTCTGCACTGAGAAGGGGGAGATGCTGTATGCCAACTATGTATATAGACTCTTAAAAAAACACCTTTCAGAAGTGACTACACTTAGTAAGAAAAGTCCCCATATTATGAGACATAGCTTCGCTACCCATCTTGCGAATAATGGAGCTCCGCTTAATGATATAAAGGCCCTGCTGGGACATGCCTCGCTGGCATCCACGCAGGTATATACCCACAATACCATAGAAAAACTAAAAGAAATTTATAAAATTGCTCATCCAAAAGCTTAATGTTATGAAAGTACAAATTCAATCCTTGCATTTCGATGCAGACAAAAAGTTAGTAGATTTTATTACTAAAAAAGTGAACAAACTACAACAGTTTTATGACCAAATCATTGACTCCGATGTGGTATTGAGTTTTGAGAACTTAAACACCCAAGTCAAAGACAAAGTTGTAGTCATCAAGACCAAAATTCCAGGCACCACCCTCGTGGCGAAAGAGAAAGCGAAAGTCTTTGAAGAATCTGTGGATTTGGCGGTAGAGTCCATAAAAAGACAGCTAGATAAATACAAACAGAAGATAAAGAGTTAATGGTTTTATCATGATTAAGGAAGAAGCCCGTAAGCAATTGCGGGCTTTTGTTTTTATTTTTACAAAAAATTTATTGTCGTGAAAAAAATCATGTGCTACTTCTGCCTCTTATTGCTACATACTTTTACGTATGGACAACGAAAAGACAAAGGCATAGTCGTAGAAAAAACGAATATGTTCTTTGACTCCATCCAAAAGATGAACGAAGCCTACAACAAGAAGAAAGAGGCATCGGAGATGGTGATAAAAATGGACTTCAGCACACTGGAATATCCCAACAAAATCAGCGATTATAAGCTAGTGAAAGCCTTTGATCCCATATCACAGGGAGAGACGGGCACCTGCTGGAGTTTTGCCACACATTCTTACTTTGAAGCAGAAATAATGCGATTACAAGGCAAGCAAATAAAGCTTTCAGAAATGTATGTCGTCTATTGGCAATATGTAGAGAAGGCGAGAGAATTTGTACACACACTCGGAGAAAGCAACTTTGACGAAGGCTCACAAGCAAATGCTGTCATAGAGATGATGAAGAAGTATGGTACAATGCCAGAAGAAACGTTTACTGGCATGAAAACAGGTCAACCCTTTCATTATCACGACGAGATGGTAGCAGAACTAAAAGCATATTTACAAGGCGTAAAAGCACAACATGCTTGGAATGAGGATGTGGTGCTAAGCACCGTAAAGGCCATCATGGATCACTATATCGGAACACCTCCTACAACATTTCAGTATGAAGGCAAGACGATGACACCGCTTGGTTTTATAAAAGATATATGTAAGATAGATCCTAATCTCTACATAGACTTCATGTCCTTTGCCAATGAACCCTATTGGACACAGGCAGAATATAAAGCTCCTGACAACTGGTGGCACTCTAAAGAATATTACAATGTACCCTTAGACGTGTTTACAGACATAGTAAAAATAGCAGTAAAAAACGGCATTTCCGTACCTATAGGTGGTGATGTCAGCAATGAACCCGGTATGTACAACAAGGTAGGCGTTGCCGCAGTGGCGACCTTCGATATTCCTTCGGAGTACATAGACGAAAATGCCAGATTGCTAAGATTTCTCAACGGCACTACTACCGACGACCACCTCATGCACATCATTGGCTACTGCCAAAGACCCAATGGACTATGGTATTTGGTGAAAGACAGTGGCAGCGGGGGACACAACAATCCCGAGGCCAAAGGGTACTGGTTTATGCATGAAGATTATGTGAAGCTAAAAATGACCACATTCACCGTGCCTAAAGACTTAGTAAAAGAGGTGCTTGCCAAGATGAAAAAGTAAAAGCCTTTTTATCCAAGAGAAATCCTTGGACACATATAAACAGCCATCGAAAAAACGATTCCATTTAGCGCAGAATTAATCAAATTTATCATCTATCTATTGATTTTCAACAGAAAAAAGATTACCTTTGCGCCCCTAAAATCGAGTATTACCATATATGCGTCAGCTAAAAATTACTAAATCCATAACAAATCGCGAGAGTCAGTCTCTCGAAAAGTATTTACAAGAAATAGGCAAGGTGGACTTGATTACCGCAGAAGAAGAAGTCACCTTGGCACAAAAAATTAAGCAAGGAGACCAAGCTGCACTGGAAAGACTTACTAAGGCGAACCTTAGGTTTGTGGTGTCAGTAGCAAAGCAGTATCAGAATCAGGGGCTTACCCTTTCCGACCTTATCAATGAAGGCAACCTCGGCCTTATAAAGGCGGCGCAGCGCTTCGACGAGACACGGGGCTTCAAGTTTATATCTTATGCCGTATGGTGGATACGTCAGTCCATACTACAAGCTTTGGCAGAGCAGTCACGTATTGTACGTTTGCCGCTGAACAAAGTAGGCTCTTTAAATAAAATCAATAAAGCCTTCTCACAGTTAGAGCAAGAGTTCGAACGCGAGCCTACGCCAGATGAGCTGGCAGAGCTCTTGGAAATCAACAGAGAAGAGGTAGAGACCACACTAGGCGTGGCAGCACGTCACGTATCCATGGATGCACCCTTTCAGGAAGGAGAGGAGAACTCCTTGCTAGACGTATTGGAAAATACCAATACGCCACGCACAGATGCCCATTTGGAATATATAGAATCCTTACGTCGCGAAATTGAGCGCTCGCTAAGTACGCTTACAGACCGCCAAAAAGATGTAATCAAATACTATTTTGGCATAGGCGTAGAGCATCCTATGTCTTTGGAAGACATAGGCGATAAATTTGGGCTTACTCGCGAGCGTGTACGCCAGATTAAGGATAAAGCAATTAATAAACTACGTGCAACCTCACGCAGCAAACTTTTAGTCAACTATCTAGGAAATTAATAATTTTTACAATTTACTTTTTATGACTACACAGACAGACCAACAATGGCTATCCAAAGAAAAGGATGCATTAGAACTTATAGGGATAGCAGGAAGATTGTGGTTAGAAGATTCTATAGAGCTCATTATTTTTAGAAGGAATATCGTAGATGCGCGTGCTAGCGAAATACTGAACAACCACGAATATGCGAGGCATTATGTACATAAGCCGCTTACAGTAACGTTGTCTTTGGAGATTACCAAAGTGATAGCAAGTCTAGGCCTAGCACCATCACGTATAGACATAGGCGTATTGGCAAAAGAGTGGCTTACCTTGGGAGAAAACCAAGGCGGTCTTGAAGATTTTCTAAGAAAAAAATTAAGCACATTTATAGGAAAGGACAAAAAAGTGTTGCAGCCTGTAGATGTGGTATTATATGGTTTTGGGCGTATAGGTCGCTTGGCAGCAAGAGAGATAGTACGACAAACGGGTAAGGGCGAGCAGCTGAGACTTAGAGCTATCGTAACCCGCACCAATACGGATGATGATATCCTAAAGAGAGCCAGCCTTATGCGCAAAGACTCTGTTCATGGCAAATTTAGAGGTACTATCACAGAAGATTTGGAAAACAAATGCCTTATTATTAATGGCAGAAAAGTAGAAATGATTGCTGCATCTAATCCCGCAGATATAGACTATACTGTTTATGGTATAGATAAGGCTCTTTTGATAGACAATACAGGGGTATGGCGGGATGCTGACAAATTGGGACTGCATCTTTCTTCCAAAGGCATAGCTAAAGTTTTATTGACAGCACCCGGAAAAGGGATGCTTCCGAATATAGTGTATGGCGTGAACCACCAGAAGTACAACCCTGATGACGCTAAAATTTTTACAGCAGCATCATGTACAACAAATGCTATTGTGCCTATTATAAAGGTCATAAACGACAACCTAGGAATAGAAAGTGGACACATAGAAACAGTTCACTCTTATACCAATGACCAAAACCTTTTGGACAACTATCATAAAAAATACAGAAGAGGGCGTTCTGCACCGCTAAATATGGTAATCACAGAAACTGGTGCAGCAAGTGCAGTTGCGAAGGTGATGCCAGAGCTTGCCAATAAACTTACCGGCAATGCTGTAAGAGTACCTACACCTAATGTTTCTCTGGCTATCTTGAATCTTAATCTTTCTAAAGAAGTAGATAGTATAGAGCAGATAAATGACATTATATATAAGGCGTCGGCTTTCGGCGTATTGGCAGAACAAATAGACTATAGCACTTCTACAGAGTTGGTTTCTTCGGACTGCGTGGGTAATTCTCACGCCTCCATCTTGGACTCCAATGCAACGCTATTGTCCCCGAATAAAAAGTCTATCGTATTATATATATGGTATGACAATGAATTTGGCTATACCTGTCAGGTGATACGCTTAGCCAAATATTTGGCTAAAGTTACTAGGCTTACCTACTATTAATAGAGACCCTACTCAATACGAGCCATCAAATTCTCCCTGTAGGCGCAAGCTCTTGCTGCCGTTACTTACGCGTACATTGTATGTGCCTTGCAAATAATTAGAAACAGTATCATGGGTGCTTATTTGTAGAGACCCGCTATCGCTGAGGTAGAGGCTGTATGGATTATTGGTGATAAAAGAGACAATAGGGCGCCCTCCTGCGGAGAAAGAATAGCCGCCTACCTCCTTGGTGCTATGGGATATGAACAATACAGACGAATCAGCAACTTCATAATGGCTTGCTACGACGGTAAAGGAATCCACTATAGAAAATATTCGCGCATTGTCGGCATACCAATTATTTACGCTGTCACCCGAAAATATTTGCATTAGTACAGTCGTAGGAGTAACTTTTTTGGTGCTGTCTTCTTCTTTTTTGCAAGCGGCAAGGAAAATAATACTGATAAATAGGGCACATATTTTTTTCATATATAAAATTATGGACTGCAAAATAGCAAAAATTTTACCATAATAAACTTAATAAAGAATAAGAATATGCAGCCAAACAAATAAGAAGAAATCAAGTTTTGTAAAACACTATCTTTGTCACATGACTGTAAAAGTACAGGGGCTTACAAAAATATATGGTGAACAGAAAGCCGTAGATGATATTTCTTTTCAGGTAGGTGAAGGTACGATATTGGGCTTTTTGGGTCCTAATGGTGCGGGGAAGTCCACCACCATGAAGATGCTTACGGGCTATATTCCTCCTACCAAAGGTACGGCATCTATACATGGCTTTGATATTATTACTCAAAGCCTGGATGCCCGAAAGCTGATAGGATACCTCCCCGAAAACAATCCACTTTACTATGATATGTATGTAAAAGAATATCTGCATTTTGTGGGTACCGCCTATAAGTTGCCTACCAAGAATTTAGCAGAAAGGATAGCGGAGATGATAGAGATGACAGGCTTACAGGCAGAGCAACACAAAAAAATCGGACAACTTTCCAAAGGGTATAAGCAGAGAGTAGGGTTGGCGCAGGCCATTATCCACGATCCTAAGATTCTGATACTAGACGAACCTACCTCAGGATTGGACCCCAATCAGCTGGCAGATATCCGCAGGCTTATAAAGGAACTGGGCAAGAATAAGACCATACTGTTTTCTACACATATCATGCAGGAAGTAGAAGCCGTATGTGACCGTGTCATCATTATCAATAAGGGTAAGATTGTGGCAGATGAAGGCCTCCACGAGATAAAATCACACGGACAGGAGACTAAAATCGTGCGTGTGAAATTCGATACACAAGTGGAGATTGCAAAGCTTGCCAGCCTGCCGTCTATCGTCTCTATAGTACCGTCAAGTGCTGATGATAAGGAGCTGAAAATCGTGGCCAAGGATATAAAGCAAGCCAAAAACGAATTGATGCAGTTTGCCATAAACTCGGGTGTGGTGATTGTCTCACTGCGGGATGACCATAGCAGCATAGAACAGGTATTTCAGGAGCTGACTAGGTAAGAATTTCTTTTAGATTCATTCTTTTTTAGATTTCCCACACTTACTTAGCCTATCTTTGCACTGGTGTATAGTGTTTTTCAAAAAGATATTAGAGCATTCTATAGTTCGCTGATAGCCTATTTGAGCATGGCAGTATTCTATATTGTTATAGGTCTCAATATTTGGGTCTTTGAAGGCAATATTTTGGAAGCAGGATACGCTACTTTGGACAGTTACTTTCAGTTGGCACCCTGGGTGTTGATGTTTCTGATTCCGGCGATAAGTATGCGTTCCTTTAGCGATGAATTGCAGTCCGGCACTTATGAATTATTAGCGACGAAGCCCATCACAGATATGCAGATTGTAATGGGAAAATATTTGGCCGTAGTAACACTGTGGACAATCACATTTCTGCCGACGCTACTATACTTCTTTACCATAATAAATTTAGATACCGAAGGAGCTTCCATAGATGAAGGGGCTACTATAGGGTCGTATATGGGGTTATATTTGTTGGGGTGTGTATATATTGCCGTAAGCATTCTAGCCTCGGCACTTACCACCAGTCAGGTGGTAGCTTTTTTTGTAGGCGTATTACTTTGCTACCTGCTATATGATGCGAGTTTTAGGCTAAGTATGCTGCCAGTATTTAGTGGAAAATGGGACTATATCATACAGAATATAGGACTAAGTGCTCATTATGAAGGTATCAGCAGGGGCGTAGTGGACTTTCGGGATTTATTCTATTTTGCAGCCATCATAGCAATAGGATTATTGTTGACAAAAACCATAGTAGAAAGCAGAAAATGGTAGGCAATAAAAGATATTATTTAAAAAAGTCCTTCTTCCATATTGGGATAGTGTTGTTGTTTTTGCTTGGTATAAACTTTATCCTCACAAAGTGGGTGATAAGAATAGATCTCACGCAGGAAAAAAGATATACGCTAACATCCGCCACCAAGACTATGCTGAAGGAGCTTGAATCTCCTGTAACTATTGATATCTATTTGGAGGGAAAAGATTTGCCCGCAGGGATAAAGAAGATAAAAAATGCCACAACAGACCTCCTCAAAGAGTTTAGAACCTATGCGCACGGCAACATTTCCTATAATTTTATAGATATCAATGATTTAAAAAACGAGGAGGCTATTGCTGAAAAGCAGAAAGAGTTGGTAAGTCTGGGGTTAGCCCCTATCAATTTGCAAGTCAATGCCTCTGACGGCTACAAAGAAAAGTTGATATTTCCCGGAGCGGTATTTAGCCATAAAGGCAAAAAAATTGCTATACAGTTGCTGGAAAACCAGATGGCTTACGGCACACAAGGTGCTTTGGATAATTCTGTAAGTTTTTTGGAATATAAATGTATCAATGCCATACATAAGCTCACACAAGATCGTCCTGTCAATATAGGTTTCTTGCAAGGACATGGAGAGGTGCAACCGCCACAGCTTGCTGATATGTTGGAGACTTTGGTGAAGCAGAATTTCCATGTTCAAGGCGTGGATGTTTCGATAGATACCTTATTGGATAAAAATATAAGTGCGCTGATAGTCGCGAAGCCTACGCAGCCATTTAGCGAGGAAGATAAAGCCGTAATAGACCAATATGTGATGCAAGGCGGCAAAATTCTCTGGATGGTTGACAATATCATTGCAGATATGGACAGCTTCAAACTAGCACCATCCATATTTGCTGTACCTAGATTGCTAAATCTCGATGACCTTCTTTTTAGATATGGTGTACGTGTCAACTCGGATATCGTCTTAGACCTTTACTGCAATCCTATACCGATAGTGGAGGAACTCAATGGCAATCCGCAAACGAGACTATATCCCTGGACGATGTATCCTATAGTGCAGTCTGTAAGCAAGCATCCCTTAGTGCGAAACCTCGACCCTGTGATGCTGCGATTTGCAGGAAGTATAGACACCATAAAAGCACCAGGCGTGATAAAGACTATTCTTTATACAGGAAGCCAATATTGTAGAGTACAGCGCACACCCTTTCAGATATTTTTGGAAGGTGCAAAGCAAAAACCTTTGCCGGAATTGTATAATTCTAGATTTGTGCCTTTGGCTGTATTATTAGAAGGGAATTTTAAGTCACATTATGCCCATCGTATGACTACAACCCTTCATGATGCCATCAGCAGACAAACTACGGCAACAATTGTGGAGAAGAGCCCCCCTACCAAAATGATCGTCATCTCTGACGGCGATGTGATGCTCAACGAATTTGACCAAAATGGTGTGCCTATGCCTTTGGGCTACTATAAATATACAAAGGAGACCTTTGCCAACAAAGACTTTTTGCTCAATTGCATTCAGTATCTTACGGATGATTATGGACTCATTGAAGCGCGTAACCGCGACACACGTATGCGACTACTGGATAAGGCAAAATTACTCTCACAGCAATCTCTGTGGCAGATTATCAATATAGCACTACCATTAATATTGACAATACTAGGGGGCGTGTGGTACAATCATTCTAGAAAGAGGGATTTTGTTGCCAAATAAAGCTATAGGCTATTCTTCTTCCTCTTCTTCTGGTTTGAGTTTTTCTTTATCTACGATGGTAACTTTGTCGCCTGATTTTAATGTCTTACTTAGGAAATTGTATGGTGCGGTGATAATAGAAGAGTTATCTTTCAGCCCTGATTTTATTTCTATATAAGTATCATCTTGAAGACCTGTATTTACAAGAATTTTTTCTGCTTTCCCTTCTTTTACCACAAATACTACTTCTTCCTGCTCCCTTGTGGTTTCATTATCTCGGGTCGTTACACCCTGTACCGGCACAGCCACTACTTTATAGGCAATATCTGTTTTTATTTCCACCGTAGCGGACATTCCGGGAAGAAAAGGGTCTTTGCGTTGAACTAGTAAGTCGCTATAGGACTCTGGCAGTACCATCACTTTTACCACAAAATTCGTGGATTGGTCATTACTGACAGCAGTAAGACTACTGCTGGACATACCTTTGCTGGAAAGGGCAACCTCCGTCACAATACCCTTGAACTTTCTTCCCAGATAGGCATCTACCTCTACCTCTGCCGTATCTCCTTTTACAATTTTTATTACTTCATTCTCACTCACATCTACACGAACCTCCATACCTGTAAGATTGGAGATGCGCAAGATTTCGGTGCCGCTCATCTGTAAGGTTCCTACCACTTTTTCGCCTTCTTCTACGTTCAGTGCAGAGATGGTGCCGCTCATGGGCGCATAGATAGTCGTCTTCGTGAGGTTGTTGCGCGCCTCCCTGATTTGGGCCTGAGATGCCTTAATCTGCGCCTGTGCCCCCTCTATGCTGTATTGCGCACCACTTATCGTCTCCTTGGCAGCCTCTACTTCTGCCTGAGCAGAGCGATATGCTGTTTTTGCTTGTTCTAAATCTGCTTTTGAGATATTATTGTCGGCATAGAGTTGTTGGGCGCGGTCATAAGTGTCTTTTGTGTTTTCCAATTGCGCAGTTACTTGTTTTTCTCTAGCTTTGAGGTTGGAGAGTTGTGCCTGCGCATTTTTATAGGTAGCTACTGATCCGTTGAGAGAGGCTTCTGCTTGCTCTACGTAGGCTTGATAGCTTTCGGGTTGTATCTTTGCCAATAACTGCCCCTTTTGTACATAGTCTCCTTCTTTTACATAAAGGGCTACTATCTCCCCGGACACATCGGAGCTGATTTTTACTTCATCCTGAGCATAAATTTTGCCACTGGCAGTAACGGTCTCTATGATATTGCGTACGGTAGCTTTCTCTACAGCAACTTCTGTTCCTTTTGCCTTTTTTTGCCTATCTTTTATCACAAAAAAAGCAATAGTCGCAAGGACTAGAGTAAGAACCATCCAAAGTTTTTTATTTTTAAGCATATTAAAAACTTATCTTTTTTCCTAAATAATAATCTAAAATCTTGCGATTAAAAAGGTATTCATATTTTGCCTGAACCAATTGTAATTTGGCTATAGCCAAAGCATTGTTGGCTAAATTTACCTCCTGTTGTGTTACAGCACCTTTATCCAATTTTTGCAGGGACAATTCATAGGTTTTTTGCGTATAATGAATATTTTTTTCAATATTTAGCATGTTATTTTTCGCCGCAATAGTCTTGAGATAGGCATCGTTTACTCTGTTTTTCACCTCGTTTTCCAATTGTTGCTTTTGAGTGTTTTGCAAGTCAAACATAAGTTGACTACGCTGCATATTCAGCCAAGCACTTCTCTTATTGTATATGGGAATGCTTAGATTTAAGCCTATAGCATAGTTCATGTTTTGCCCCATTTGCTTAAAAAATGGAGTGCGTTTTGTACTATAATTGGGGTAGGCTCCTAATACTATCTCGTTACTTAGGGAGGTAATACCTATAGGTACAAAAAGGGTGTCCGAAAGTATCCTGTCCATGAATTGATTGGAATAGTTGGTTCCTACTTGCGTAAAAAAACTGAGATTGGGATATTTGAAAGACTTAGCTATGAGAATATCTTTTTGTGCAGAGGCAGATTTCAAAGTTGCGCTTTTAATATCGCTTCGCATATCGAGGGCTCCAGAAATCACATCCTCCAATGAGGGTATGGATGTGTCTAGAGCGATGATAGAGAGATTGGGACTTTCTATGGATATGGACGTCTCGGGGCTCATGCCCATCACGGCCTTTAGTGCTGCGTAGGAGGCCTCTATCTGAGATTGTAGCAATGAGATCTGGCGGTCTTCGTTAGATTTTTGGGTTTCTATGTCTACTACGGCATTTCCGGGCAGTGTGCCTACAGCAATCATCTTCTTTACTCTCGATTCTTGGAGTAGTGTGTTTTGGGATACTTGTTCATACTGTTTCTTTTGTTCTATAGCATTGAGGACTTGGAGATAGCTCACCAACACATTGAGCAAGACATTATCTTGTATCGTGATGTTGTCTTGCTTTGCCGCCTCAAAGTCCAACTTAGCCTTGTCGTAAGTGTGCCAATTCTTTAAGCCCTCGAATAGGGGTTGATTTACAGAAAGAAATCCATTGGTATTCTGTACACTCTGATTGACAAATTGATAGGTACTAAAATCTAGGGAACGACCAAAAGACAAAGTATATGAAGAGCTGAAATTAATATTTGGGGTAAAATTATATTTGGCTTGTTTTACGCCCAAGTCTGTAAGAGACTCCTGAATTTTTGACTGTTTTATGAGAATGTTGTTTTGTTGGGCATAGTCCAAGCACGCATACCAATCCATACGCTCTTGGGCAATGCCAATAGTATATAGAGCCATAAGGCACAGTATGATTATCTTTTTTACCACAAAGTATGGTTTTTACCTCAAGATGGCGAAATTACATAAAAGTTGTTGCTATCTTAGTCCATTAGCATTTTTTCATGATTTTTGATGATGAATATTTTATGAGGCAGGCCATAGCGCAAGCACATCTTGCCGCTACGGATGATGAAGTACCCATAGGTGCCGTGATAGTACATGGTCAGAGGATTATAGCGAGAGACTACAATAGGGTGGAACAACTCCAAGATGCTACGGCACATGCCGAAATGCTTGCCATCTCGGCAGCGGCACAAGCGGTAGGTGGTAAATACCTTGCAGGCTGCACCCTGTATGTTACGCTAGAGCCGTGTATGATGTGTAGTGGTGCTATCCAGCATGTGAGATTGAAAAAAATAGTATTTGGTGCTTATGATGTCAAAAGCAGCTTTTCGGGTTATACGACTAAATTCCTACCAAACACAGAAATAGTTGGGGGCTTACTGGACGCGGAGTGTAAGAATATTTTGGTAGAATATTTTAAATCAAAGAGGCTGACGCAATAAATTATGACTCGTAAATTCTTTCCACTACCAGTAGAGGATATCGCAGCGTTCAAAAAAAATTTAGTATTTTGTTCAGCATTGGTAGAGGACTTCTGTATGTTGGAGTCTAACAATTATGAGGGCTATCCCTATTCTACGTTCGGCAGCCTGATTGCTATAGATAGTATTGACAAGGTATCCATGCCTATAGGCAACAGCGCACTTGAATCTTTTCATCAGTATTTGAAAGATACGGAAGATTGGCTTTTTGGATATTTTAATTATGACTTAAAAAATGAGCTTTTCGGATTAGGAGAATTTCCAAAGGAAAATCTGTGGAATCCGCTCTATTTTTTTATACCGAGATGGTTGGTAAAAATAGAAAACAATGTAGTATCTGTAGGGGTAAGAGATGCCGAAGATATGGCTGCGTTTCATGTTTTCTTGAAAGGAGCAAAAGAATCTGATATACCATCAAATCTCGAACTTACCTATACTCCAGACAAAACGGCCTATTTGAAACATGTCGAAAGCCTAAAAACACATATTTTGAGAGGAGATTTCTATGAGATAAATTATTGTATAAGATGGGAGGCTAAAGGTGTAGTAAACATTGCAGATATTTTTGAACATATCAATGACTTGTCTATGGCGCCCTTTACCTGTTTTTTCCGACAGGGACATAGATATATGGTATGTGCAAGTCCTGAAAGATTCCTGAAAAAGAAAGCCAAAAAATTAATAGCCCAGCCCATAAAAGGCACGAAGGCAAGAGGAAAAGTTCCCGAAGATGACTTATATCAGAGAGAAATGTTATACAACCTTGAAAAAGAACGCGCCGAAAATATCATGATAGTGGACTTGGTAAGAAATGACCTGTCTCGGGTAGCAAGTTCTGGCACCGTGAAGGTGGAAGAGCTGTGTCGTGTATATACTTTTAAGCAGGTACACCAAATGATATCCACCGTGACGGCGGAGGTAGAGGAGCATATTGATATACAAGACATCATAGGAGCTACATTTCCCATGGGCAGCATGACTGGAGCCCCCAAAAAAAGTGCTATTCTTGCCATAGAAAAGCATGAAGCCTTTCGCCGGGATTTATTTTCGGGAGCTATAGGTTATATTACGCCAAAGCAAGACTTTGATTTCAACGTAGTAATAAGAAGTATATTCTATGACAGCAACACCCAAAAATTAAAGGTGGCTACAGGGAGTGCTATTACTTATGATAGTGATGCAGAAGCAGAATATCAGGAGTGCCTACTCAAGGCCAAAGCCCTGCTGAGTATCATGCATTTAGGATAATTTATCATACTATAAAACAAAATAATCGGTATCCTGTTAGACTATGTATTACATTTGTAAAAAATAAATAGCAAAATTATGGCTTTTGAATTACCGGCGTTACCTTATGCACATGATGCATTAGAGCCACATATTGACACGATGACTATGCAGATACATCATGGCAAGCACCATGCTGCCTATGTAAACAATCTCAATGCTGCGCTTGCAGGCACGGAGTGGGAAGATGCTTCTTTGGAGGCTTTGATGGCTAATATCTCTAAGCTGAGTCCTGCTGTCCGCAATAATGGTGGCGGACACTATAATCACAGCCTTTTTTGGACGGTGATGTCGCCAGACGGTGGCGGTGTGCCTTCAGGGGATTTGGCTGCGACCATAGATGGCACCTTCGGCTCTTTTGATGCTTTTAAAGAAGAATTTGCTAAAGCCGCTGCTACGCGATTCGGCTCTGGCTGGGCGTGGTTATGCGTGAAGGCCGACGGCTCTTTATGTGTTTGTTCCTCGCCAAACCAGGATAATCCGCTTATGGATATATCCGAATGTCCCGGCACGCCAATAATGGGGATAGATGTTTGGGAACATGCTTATTATCTTCACTATCAGAACAGAAGGCCGGACTATGTTTCTGCATTTTGGAATGTGGTAAACTGGGCAGAAGTAGAGAGGCGTTATGCTGCTGTAAAGTAGTGTCTTGTCCTAAAATATATTTACACAGTATAGACATAAAAGTGTGTAAAAGATGAAAAAAGCAAAATTAATTAGGATTAAAACGTCCGATTGTTTTGAAACTTAAAGAGCGTAAATTAATTGTAGAAGAATAATTGCAATAGCAAATAAGATTTGAATTTAAGGTTGAATATTAAATCGTATGACAACTATTACTTTCATAGCTTTTTTACTTATTCATATATATCTTTTCTATGTCCAATTGTGATGATATCAATTACAAGTTCTGTATCAAAGATATCATATATGATGCGGTAGTTTCCAGTTCTAATTCTATAACCGTCTCTGCCTTTTAGTTTTTTGTATCCTTGCGGTCTTGGGTTAATAATAAGGTTAGATATCGCTTGTTTAATATTAGAATAAAAGGGCTCATTAATTTTCTCTAATTCTTTGAATGCCTTTATACTAAAACTTAGCGTGTAGGTCATTTCTTTTTTCTTTTATCATCTATCATTTTAAATGCATCTTGCATAGGTATGCGTTCTCCAGTATCTTCTATTTTTGCTTCGTCATAAAGGCGAATATCTTCTAATTCTTCTAACTCTTCCATAAGCGTATCAAACTCATTAGCAGGAAGAATGACCATTGATTTATTGCCGTTGCTGTCTTTTATGTATTGCGGATGTATGGTAAGCATT